>CALCXO010000030.1:0-143271 GCA_937905925.1 uncultured Atopobium sp. | reverse complement strand
CTGATGCTCATTGCTGCCAGTACCGGGGCTAGGATGAAATACATAAGTATAGGAAACCCGAACTGAATCATCCTTCCTATCGATCTAGCAGGGAAATGTAGCACCCGCATCGGAATTATTGACACATATATAAGAATTATATAAACCAGGCTGGGCCTTAAAGTGATAGGCACCCTTCCGAGGGTTGCTTTGATGTCCTTTATGCTGCTTTTAATTAATAAAAACTTCATATTCACCCTTATTGATGTAATCCGTTATGTTTTCGGATATGTACCTATAGAACATAGTTTCAAGTACATAGTTTTTGAAATCCCATCCATCAACGGCGCCTCTTAACGTAAGCTAAGCGGCTTACGCAAGCGGCTTATATGCGTCATCAACATTGATGTGGCAATAACCACCTGGGTTCTTCTTCAAGTAGTCCTGATGATATTCCTCAGCAAGTACGTAGTTATCTAGTGGCTCAACCTCAACGGCAAGCTTCTGACCAAAAAGAGATTCTTGTTCAGACATAATGCGATCAATGACAAGCAGGTCAGCATCGTTGGTGTAATAGATACCTGTGCGATACTGTCTACCAACGTCGTTGCCTTGCTTATTTACTGAGAGGGGATCAATAACCCTAAAGTAGTAACGCAGAATGTCATAGAGACTTACAACGGTCTCATCGTAAGTGACATGCACTGTTTCTGCGTGATCTGTTGCCTTCACCTCTTGATAGTTAGTATCCAAAGTTTTACCGTTTGCATAGCCAACGGTAGTTGCGGTGACGCCATTAATTCTGGAGAAGTACTCTTCAAGTCCCCAGAAGCATCCACCTGCTAAATAAATCTCTGCCATAAAGCCTCCTTAGGCCGAAATGCTGTTATAAAAGTTTGAAGTGGCTTCGCTTTACTTCAAAGACGCCTTCTTTACATAGAGAAGATATTACCGCGCTTAAGGCGCTTCTATCTACACCAAGATAATCAGCAAGTTGTTGGCGATTGTAGGGTATATCAAACTCCGACGAACCCGCAGCTTGCGAGCGAGTGTTCAGGTACGCCATCAATTTGCCACGTATACTCTTTGGAGCAGCATCTTGAATGCGACGACTCAGCATGATGTTTTTCTGTGCAATAGAAGCCATAAGGTTTCTGGTGATAATATCCACGCCGCCGCAGATATCACACGTTCTGGTAGTAATCTGTCGTAGGTCAAGCAGCAGAATTGCAGACGTCTCCGTGGCAACTACCGAGGTCAAGAGTGGCACGTTTCCAAGAGCTGCATATGCCTCTCCAAAGGTTTCTCCTGTATGGAAGGCTCCCATTACAGAGATGTTGCCCTGCGCATCTGATCCCTCAACATGAATAGCGCCGGAGACAACGATGCCAAACTGATGAGCTTTATCACCAGCACATAGAATAATCTCTCCAGGCTCATAAGTACGCACCGTCGCACGTAGATGCTTCAGCAAAGCCTCAAGCTGCTCTGGCTTTACACCCTTAAACACCACCGTATTGAGCAAAAACGAAGGCTTAATATCTTGTACGTTCATCAACGCTCCAAAAATTTCTCTACAAGAATCGTTTTGTTGTAATTACAACATACACTATTCCACATTCCTGCAATCATGAAACCCAGAAGAGCAAATCTCTTCTCGCTATAGGGTTTTATGGAGAGGAAAAATAGTGGATAACAAGATGTTCTGTTTCCAGTGCGAGCAGACTGCTGCTTGTACTGCATGTACCGGAGCTGCTGGCGTTTGCGGCAAGCCTTTTGACGTTGCGTTTGCTCAGGACGAGCTCACCGGCGCTCTGGTTGGTCTTTCTCGCACCGAGCTTGCAGCAGGCAAGCGTTCTAACCGCGCTGACCAGCTGATTGTTGACGGCCTGTTCACCTGCATCACCAACGTTAACTTTGACAAGGGCGCTGTTGACGCAATTACGGCTCAGGTTCGTGACGAGAAGAACCGTCTAGCTGCAGAGGCTGGCGTAGAGCCTGTTGAGGATCTTCCTCTTGGCGGCGTTTGGTCCGACAACGAGGACATTAGGTCCCTCAAGTCCCTTATTCTCTTTGGTATCCGTGGTATGGCTGCTTACGCTTACCACGCTCGCGTTCTTGGCAAGACTGATGACGCAGTTGACGCTTTCTTTGTAAAGGCACTTGCTGCTCTTGCTACCGAGTCCTCCGTTGACGTTTTGCTGCCTCTTACCCTTGAGGTAGGCGAGGTCAACCTCAAGTGCATGGCTCTTCTCGACAGCGCAAATACCGGCGCTTATGGCACCCCAGTTCCAACAGAGGTTCCTCTGACTATTGAGCCTGGTCCTTTCATTGTTGTTTCCGGCCACGACCTTCTTGACCTCAAGATGATCCTTGAGCAGACCGAGGGCACTGGCGTTAACGTTTACACCCACGGCGAGATGCTCCCAGCTCACGGTTATCCAGAGCTCAAGAAGTATCCACAGCTCAAGGGCAATTTTGGTACCGCATGGCAGAACCAGCAGAAGGAGTTCAAGGACATTCCAGCTCCTGTTGTCTTCACTACTAACTGCCTCATGCCACCTCGTCCTAGCTACAAGGACCGCGTCTATACTACCGAGCTTGTTGCATTCCCAGAGCTCGTCCACATTGACGAGGACGCAAACGGTAAGAAGGACTTCAGCGCTGTTATCAAGCAGGCTCAGGAGCTTGGTGGATACGCTGAGGCTCAGGAGCTTACCGGTATCAACGGTGGCCACAAGGTAACCACCGGCTTTAGCCACGGTGCAGTTCTTGGCATTGCTGATAAGATCATCGATGCTGTTAAGCAGGGCGCTATCAAGCACTTCTTTGTTGTTGGTGGCTGCGACGGCGCTCGTCCTGGTCGTAACTACTACACCGAGTTTGTTGAGCAGACTCCTGCAGGCTCCGTTGTTCTCACCGTTGCTTGCGGAAAGTTCCGCTTCAATGACCTTGACCTGGGCACCATTGGTGGCATCCCTCGTATTCTTGACGTTGGTCAGTGCAACGACGCTTACGGCGCTGTTCAGATTGCAACCGCCCTTGCAAATGCATTTGACTGCGGTGTTAACGACCTGCCACTGAGCTTTGTTCTGTCTTGGTACGAGCAGAAGGCAGTTTGCGTCCTTCTGACCCTGCTGCACCTTGGCATCAAGAACATCAAGCTTGGACCAACCCTTCCTGCATTTGTCAGCCCTAACGTCCTTAACATTCTTGTTGAGAACTACGGCATTGGCCCAATCGGCGATGCTTCCGAGGATCTTGCTCAGATGCTTGCCTAATTGGCGAGAAACCTCTCTAGTCCTTTCCTTAAAACGCCTCCTAGCTATGTGCTGGGAGGTGTTTTTTGATCGTGGATTTTGTGGATCTAACTTGGTCGCTGCCAAAGTCAGATAAAGATCGATATTCTTCCTTTTGTTAAGGAGGGAAAGATGAAAAGACTAACAGTTAATGACCTAAAGAATCTTAGTAAATTAATTGATCCAAAAATACAAAATAGTCAAACTGTGTTTAAATGTTTTGCTCAAATTTGTGATAACTACGATAAGGTACCTTTAACTGAAATTGAATGCCCATCTATTAGCTGGAATGCTTTTGCATATGTCTTCTATATCATCAACTTAAAGCCTCTTAAAGCCCACAATGAATTATTGGCCGCAATTGCTATATATTCTTTCTTAAAAGTAAACGGCTATGACTTTAATCCTTCGCTACAGGATCTTCTAGCTCATATTGATCTATTAAAATCTCACCAATATTTTGCTAACGAATTTTGCTCATGGATCGAACTAGAAATCATGTAATAAAGCCTTAGCTCAAAATCTCTGTTTCAGCCATAAATTGATTAAAATGCCTTTCTAACTGCTTTTCATTTGGATAAGCTTCACGATAAACAGGCATATGCAACTGCTTTTTATTGAAATCAATATATTCGGTTTTATCCAGAAGCCTCGATAATCTAATGCGCTTACTATCGGGCTCAACTGAAAGTAAATGTGCATCAAAAAGAAGATGTAGATCAGACCTTAGAAGAATACCATTGGTAACCATTTGAGTTTTAGGTCCACGATATTGACCAATATGAGCTGCTTGTAAAACCTGAGGGACATCATTTCCAGAAATAGCGCATCTATTTGAATAGGCCTTTAGCAAGTTATTTCTAAACTGAGCTTGTCCTTGTCTGCGCACGGATTCTCTGAATTCCTTAATGCGCTCATCAGTGTCATCAATCTGCTCAAGCTGATTTTGAATCTCTGGCTTGAGTTCATCAAAACCTGCTGAAATAAAAGATGAATTATTAACTGTTTTGGCGTTAACCGGTCCATGGAGAGTAAACATTCCAGTAGCGCTGTTATAACGCTCCACAAACGCTAATCCCATCACTTTATATTTCTTATTTTTATCCTTGATAAATAAACCAATGGGAAGGCCGTCATTTAGGCAATTCATTAAAAGTGCGTTATACAACTTTGACTGTACTTGGTTTCCTTGAGTCTTAATATGCTCGCTGTACTCAATTGACCAGGTATCATCAGAATAGTAAATTGGCTCTCCATCTTCATAAAGACCATTACCATTTGAAGTATGAACTGAGAGTGCGTACTGCTTTAATCCATAAGAAACTTTGCTTTTAGACGGACTATAGATTCCGGAATCCCTAGAAATAGGAATTCCGCCAACAGTAAATCCTTTTTCTAGACGATGGGGGAGTTTATCAATTTCGCTATCTTCATGATCAATAAACCATTGATACGCAGGGACAAATTCTTTCGGAGCAATTTTAAATGCTCTTTCAAGGGTTGGATTAAAGATCATGCATTCTGTAATAGTCTGATCAAACATCCCAGTCTCCTCATAATCGACCTGTACAAACACTAAGTTTTTCTCGCCAATGTGTAAAGATCTTTAACCAAATTGCTTCACGAACTCCAAATATTCGATTTATTAAAGAACGTTCAAGAATGACGCTCTTCTCGATAACAGAATGTGGCATAATGCCACTGTCGAAGTAACAATTAATGTTAGTCATTAGTAGCATTTAACAGAGGGGTTTCTATGGCTAAAGTTGCAGTTATCGGTTGTACCCATGCAGGCGTTTTTGCCACTTCTTCAATCCTGGGCGCACA
The DNA here is from genome assembly GCA_937905925.1 of uncultured Atopobium sp. Taxonomy (GTDB): domain Bacteria; phylum Actinomycetota; class Coriobacteriia; order Coriobacteriales; family Atopobiaceae; genus Lancefieldella. The sequence goes on along the minus strand of CALCXO010000030.1, from coordinate 138,166 downwards.
CCCAGATTGGGAGGTTCACGTCTTTGAGCGCAATGACACGGTTTCTTTCCTGTCTTGCGGTATTGCTCTTTGGGTAGGTGACCACGTAAGCGATCCTAACAAGATGTTCTACAGCTCTCCAGAAGCCCTTGCAGAGGCTGGCGCTCACGTCCATATGACCACCAACGTCACTTCTGCAGACGTTAAGACCAAGCACGTTGCTTGGGAGGATCTCAAGACTGGCGAGACTTTTGAGGATGACTTTGATTATCTCGTAGTCACCACCGGCTCAAAGCCAATTGTTCCTCCACTGCCTGGTATTGACGGACCTCGCGTTCTTCAGTGCAAGAACTGGGCTGACGGTCGCCGCATTCACGACACCATGGCATCTTCCAAGTCCGCCATTGTCATCGGCGCTGGCTACATTGGCGCTGAGCTTGCAGAGCAACTCTCTGAGCGTCAGAAGGACGTCACACTCATTGACATGCTTCCTCGCGTTCTTGCAAAGAACTTTGACAAGGCAATCACCGATCAGGTTGAGGCTGCATACAAGGAGCACGGCGTCACCCTTGCGCTTGGCGAGAAGGTCATGAGCTTTGAAGACAACGGCGATTCCGTCACCGTTGTTACCGATAAGGGTTCCTATACTGCAGATTACGCAATTCTGGGCATTGGCTTCCTGCCTCGTACTGACCTCTTTGACGGCCAGCTTGATATGCTTCCTAACGGCGCCATCAAGGTTGATGAGTACATGCACACCAGTGAGCCTGGCGTTTTTGCAGCTGGCGACTCCGCTTCCATTATCTTCAACGTCACTGGCAAAGAGGACTACATTCCTCTGGCAACCAATGCTGTCCGCCAGGGACTGCACGTTGGTCCTAATATGCTTGATCCAACTGCTGCATACGCAGGTACTCAGGCTTCCAGCGCAGTTCAGCTCTACAACTACTCCATGGCTGCAGCAGGTCTCACCGTTGAGGGCGGCAAGGCTCGTGGTTACGAGTACGATTCCATTTCTATCACCGAGAACTACCGCCCTGAGTTTATGCTGACCACCGAGCCAGTTACCGCTACGCTTGTCTGGGATCCAGAGACTCGCCTTATCAAGGGCGCACAGTTCTTCTCGACACATGACGATGTTGCTCAGGCAGCAAACGTTGTCTCCGTGGCCATTGCCGCTGGTATGACCATCGATAACCTTGCAGCTGTTGACCTTCTGTTCCAGCCAAACTTTACCAACCCAGTCAACTACATTGGCTCCGTTGCTATGGCTGCCTGCGCAAAGGCCAAGTAAGTTTCGCGCATAACACGCAAAAGAGAAGGAAGCTGGTGGAGGTGCCAGCTTCCTTCTTTGCTATCGAGCCTGAATCTAGCTCGATTGATGCCCGTTTGGGGCGACCGTGCGCCAATCTTGAATCGACGCTCTGCTTAAGACGACACTTTGCTTGAAACGTCGACTATCTTGGCTTTCTGCTAACTACGGCAATGTAGTTAAGGTCGTCAGCGTGATCGTTGAAGAACGTAAACATGCATGTAAACATCTTGGTATTTTCTGGCTTAAGGCCGTTCCTAATAACCCTCAGAGCTCCATCAGCGCCTTCGTCCGCAATAAGTCCTGCTGGATTCATGAGCGACATCTTGCCGTTCTTAGTTTCTGGGCAGAAACCCGCCGACTCAAAGAGGTTCTTCCAACCTACAAGAGTCAGAGGCTTTACGTTGACGTTAATGGTTCTTGAGAGCTCGTGGACCAGCTCGTCGTCTCCTTTGAGCAGAAGAACATCATGGGTAAGCAATACGCCACCGGGCTTAAGTACGCGTGCATACTCTTTTACGGCCGTCTCTTTCTGCTGATCAGAGAGCATCGTGAGCATAGCCTCGTTGATAACAACATCAAAGCTGTTATCAGGGTAGGAGAGATTTGTAGCGTCTCCTTGTTCCACTGTTACGTACTCCTCGATATTGTTTCTCGCGATATTTTCTTTTGTTTTAGGGAGCACATCTGCATTAAGGTCAATTGCTGTTACATGGCAGTGGAAACGCTTTACCAGCTCAACCGTAGTGGTTCCAATATTGCAAGCCACCTCAAGAATTTGAGTTTCTGACGTAATCTCCACAGAATTAAGTAGCCAATTGGTTGCTTCAATACCTCCGGGGCGCAGTCTTGTCTTGCCCATACGGAGTAAAAACTCGTGACCAGCTTCCATACTAAGACCCCCTTCATACTATGAAAGAATAAAGTTAGCTATATCTAACTGATACAAGTTAAGCACATCATTACCTGCGAAAAAAGCCAAATTAATTGCTATTTTTGAAACAATTTAGCAGGTAGATTGCGACAAAAAATAACCTATATGTCCAATCGTTCTTTTTGTGCATTTTCTTTAGCAGTTTATAAGTTTATAGTGGACGCAAGGTAAGGGCGACTTACTAATTTCCGCAGGTAATTGATGCGGAATACTAAGGAGGAAGTTATGTATTACTCTGCTGGAACGTATGAATCGTTCGCTAAGCCAGAAAAGCCCAAAGATGCCGACAAAAAATCAGCCTATATCATTGGAACAGGACTTGCAGGTCTAGCTGCTGCGTTTTATCTTGTCCGCGATGGCCAAGTAAAGGGTACAAGAATTCACCTGCTCGAGAAGCTTGAGCTTGCAGGCGGAAGCTGCGATGGCCGCAAAGATGTTAGCAAGGGTTTCTACATGCGTGGTGGCCGCGAGATGGACAACCACTTTGAGTGCATGTGGGATATGTTCAGAGACGTTCCATCCATTGAAACACCTGGCGTCTCGGTACTTGATGAGTACTACTGGCTCAACAAGCACGATCCTAACTACTCGCTCTGTAGAGCTTCTGAGAAGTGCGGCAAAGATGCCCACACAGATAAGAAGTTCAAGCTTGATAAAGAGTCTTCACTTGCGCTTGCCAAGCTATTTATGACTCCCGAGAAAGACCTTGAGGGCAAGAAGATTAGCGACGTACTTCCTGATTCTTTCTGGAACACAAACTTCTGGCTCTATTGGCAGACTATGTTTGCATTCCAAAGGTGGTCCTCAGCACTAGAGATGAAGCGCTATCTTTGCAGATTCTGTCACCATATCGACGGTCTTCCTGACTTTACTGCACTACGTTTTACCAAGTACAACCAGTATGAGAGCATGATTTTGCCACTGGTCAGGTATCTTGAGAATCACGGTGTAAGCGTTGACTACGGTATGGACGTCAAGAACGTCATTATCAACGACACCAATGGTAAAAAGGTAGCTACTCAAATTGTTTACGAGAAGAACGGCTCACAGCAAACCATTGATCTAACCGAAGACGATTTAGTGTTTATCACCAATGGCTGCTGCACCGATACCTCTTGCTATGGTGATCAAAATACTGCTCCTGACATTAGCAACGTCAGAAATGGCGTAGGGGAGTCCTGGGATCTGTGGAAGAACATTGCAGCGCAAGCCAAGCATGGCGAGTACGGCAATCCCGATAATTTCTGCAGTGACTTTGAGGCAACTAACTGGATAAGCGCTACCATCCAGACAAAAGACGAAGAGATTATCAAGAAGATTATTGGCGTCTGCAAGAGAGATCCAAGAGAAGGTAAGGTCACAACCGGCGGTATTGTAACCGTCAAGGATAGTACCGATAACTGGTACCTCTCGTGGACCATCAACCGTCAGCCACAGTTCAGAGCACAGGACAAGGACACTGTACTTATCTGGGTCTATGCACTGAGCACCAACAAGCCTGGTAACTTTGTAAAGAAGGCTATGCGTAACTGCACCGGTGAGGAAGTATGCCAGGAGTGGCTCTATCACATTGGTGTTCCAACCAAGAAGATTGAGGACTGGGCCAAGAACCGCTGCAACACCACTACGTGCTTCATGCCTTACATCAACGCATTCTTCCAGCCAAGAAAGGCTGAGGACAGGCCTCTGGTTGTCCCTGAGGGTTCCGTTAACTTTGCCTTTATTGGACAGTTTGCCGAGACTCCTCGTGACACCATCTTTACTACGGAGTACTCAATCCGTACTGGTATGGAGTCTGTCTACACACTGATGGACGTTGATAGAGGCGTACCAGAGGTTTGGGGTTCTCAGTACGACATCAGAGAGCTTCTAAGGGCAACCTACTATGCTCTGGACAAGAAAACGCTTGATAAGGCACCGCTCTCGTTCAAGGAGAAGATGCTCTTAAAGGTAGCTCTCAAGGCCGTCAAGGGCACTGATATTGAGCTACTCCTCAGGAACAGCGGACTGATCAAGTAGAAGTGCGGAGAAAACCGCAGAGACGCGGAGAAATCCGCAGAGACGCGGAGAAATCCGCAGAGTCAAAACGATTGACTACACGCGATTAGACACGTACAAGAAACACAAAAGTGGCTGCAGATGACACGTCAAATGCAGCCACTTTTTTACGATTCAGATATAACACTTAGAGATAAGACTATCTGTACTAGGGTGCATGCTCTGTAGACCTGTATCAATTAGTTAAAAATGCATGTGGTACGAACAGCAAGAAAACAAATTATAATTTGTAGCGACAAGAAAAATGTAATGGTTCTACATGCGACTTAAATCAAAATACGACACTATTTTGAGGAGATTATAAGATGAATGACTACTTAAAATTAAATCAAGATAGATGGAATAAGGTAAGAAATGACTATACCGAACCACTAACGCATGAAGAAATAGAAGAAGCTAGAAACAGTCCAATTTCTGTTGCATTAACGGTCGGGAAAAAAGTTCCAACAGAATGGTTTGAAAAGACCAGCGGAAAAAAGATATTAGGCTTGGCTTGTGGTGGTGGACAACAGGGTCCCGTTTTTGCTGCTAAAGGCTATGACGTAACCATAATGGATTTTTCTACATCACAATTACAAAAAGATGAGATGGTTGCTAAAAGAGAAGGCTTAAAAATCAATACCGTTCAAGCTGATATGACAAAACCATTTCCTTTTGAAGATGAAACTTTCGATATTATTTTTAATCCAGTTTCGAATGTATACATTGAAGACTTAGAAAACATGTATAAAGAAGCAGCTCGCGTATTGAAAAAGGGTGGGCTATTAATGGTCGGCTTCATGAATCCTTGGACGTACATGTATGATGCTGACGTTGTATGGGACCACCCCGATGAGGAATTACTTTTAAAGTTTTCAATTCCCTTTAATTCAAGAAAGCTTGAAGAACAAGGCAAAATAACCATAGATCCAGCATATGGATATGAATTTAGCCATACCTTAGAAGCTCAGATTAGAGGACAACTTAAAAATGGCCTTGCTATGATTGATTTTTATGAGTCATGTGATAAAAGGAATCGATTATCACAGTATGGGAATGACTATATTGCCACGCTCTGCATCAAGCTCTAACCCTATAGAGTTCTCTTCAGGACAGCCTGGACAACGTCAGAATCAAAGTCTCCCTGAGCCTCTGTAAGCGCCTCTAAGAGCTGAGCTACGCCTTCCTCATACACGCTAGGCAACAGATACTTCGAGACAGCCTTAGCCTCGTCAGTTCCGTTTTCCATGCAGCATGAGTGATGAGCAATCTTAAGAAGATCAAGATCGTTTTCGGAATCGCCGCACACAATAACTTCTTCTGGCTTAAGACCTATAGTCTCAATGAGCTTCTCGAATCCCTGTGCCTTATTCCAACCACGATAATTGATGTCAAACCAACCAATATAGGGAGAAACCAACTCAACCTCTGGAACTGCACTGGTAACAGCCTCATAGATTTCTTGCGCGCGCTTTTCATCTTGGGGTAAGAGAAGACCTCCCGCATACATAGGGATATCTTTTGGAACGGACTGCGGACCAAGCCCTGGCACAAAAGTGTTAAACGAGGCTGCAAGATGATCTACTACCTCTTGAGTGGTATCAACTATTTTCCAACAAGAGGTAAATGACGTATCTAAAGGCTGCTCAAGCGGACCTTCTTGATAATACGTAAGCAAACAATCATCCATTGGAGAAATAACCTCGTAGATCTTCTCCATCATCTCGTAGGTAAATTGTTTGGTGAAAATGAGCTTGCCATTAAAGTAGAGAATCTTTCCACTAGAAAACACGCCAGTGTCTGTCAGGGAAACGTCAGACTTTAGATAAGAAAGTGCATCATAAACTGGCCTTCCGGTAGAAAGTCCAAACGCAATACCTGCGGCTTTAAGATTATTAATTGCCTGATGAGTTCTTTCTGAAATAGCCGGAGTGTCAGCGGGTTTTAACGTTTGGTCCATATCGGAAAGAACAAGCTTAATCATCAGGGCTCCCAAGATACGTGTGCTAAGTGAGTGTTTTGTTAATTCTACCAGCAAGAGTAGAGAAACGCGTAAAAATTACCGTTATTATTACGTTATTAACTTAAAACTACGAGATTAGTAGAGGTCCATGAATATTTACGACCACTTTGCTCACGAGGATGAATATCCAGAGCTCAACATAGAGGCAATGTCTGAAAGACTTGCAAAGGCGCTGTCGTTTAAGACGGTGTATACCGACGCGGAGACAACCGATTGGTCTCAGTTTGATGCTCTTCAACAGCACATTGTTGATAGCTTCCCGTATGTTATGACCGCAGCCTCTAACGTTGAAGTGGTTGGCCACTCGCTCCTCATTGAGATTCCGGGATCTAACCCTAAGCTTCCTGCATTGATGCTTATTGCTCACCAGGATGTAGTTCCTGTTGTTCCTGGTACAGAAGACGCATGGACGCACGACCCCTTTGGTGGAGATGTCGATGACACCTACATTTGGGGACGTGGTGCGCTTGATATCAAAGACATGCTTATGGGCGAGCTTGAGGCACTTGAGTATCTGCTTTCACAGGGTTTCTCGCCAAGGCGCTCTATCTACCTGGCATTTGGCGAAGATGAGGAGGTCTTGAGCCACGGCGCCACCAAGCTTGCGGAGGTCATGGCCTCGCGAGAAATGCGTGCAGCTTGCCTTCTGGACGAGGGCACCACTACGTTTTTTGATGGCAGCGCCTACGGTGCGCCAGAAGCTACCGTGGCCGACATCTGCATCTCGCAAAAGGGGTTCTTGAACGTTAGACTTACTGCACCTGGCCATGGTGGACATTCCTCAAATCCATTTGGTGGAACCTCGCTTGAGCATTTGAGCTGCGCACTAGCCGCTCTCTCTGAGGCTAAACCTCAGCCTGAGCTTAACGATATTGTTAAAGAAACCTTTAAGGTTCTTGCACCAGAAATTACCGATGAACCTTTTGCTTCTCTGGTGTGTGACGTAGATACAAATGCAGATAAGATTGCGCATGCTGCAGCCCAGATCAAAGAGCTCTATCCCTTTGTTACTACAACATATGCTTTCAATATGCTTGAGGGTTCAAGCAGTGCGGCTAACGTTATGCCTGGCAATGTCAGTGCAACTATCAATATTAGGCTGCTTCCTGGGGTAAGCGTTGAAGAAACCGTTGAACACATCAAACAAGTAGTAGCCCAAGTTAACCCTTATATTGAGGTTGAAGCTTTACACTCAACTCCAGCAGGAAGAATTGATTCTCCAACTGGAGCTGGATATCAAGAGCTCAAGGCCATTATGGAACACTATCATCCAGGTGTTACCTTTGTCCCGTCATTTGTATGCGGTGGTACCGATTCTGTCCGATACGAGGGAATTTGCGATTCTATTCTGCGCATTTGTCCTTTTAGGCCAACGCCAGAAGATGAGACAAACGGTGTCCACGGCGTTGACGAACGTATCGAGAAACGCGTGTATGCTCAGGGCGTCCGCGTTCTTGTGTCCTTTGTTAAACAAATGTGCGAATAATTTGCTATCGTGCAACTTACGTTAAAATAGACGCATGTTCTGTTCTACAAAAAGGGGAGAGAAACGTTGCAAACTAGGCAGCAGCTAGCTAATCAAGTAGCATCCCAAATTAAAGAAGCAGCAGACGCCGATGCAGCAAAGGCGCAGGCAGAGGGAACTATTACTGATCCAGTTGGTAGTTCTAACAACCCTTCCAACGCTATTTTTACTGTTGCAAACGTCATTACTTTTTGCAGATTGATTCTTACGATTGTCTTTCTTGTGCTCTTCTCAACAGGTGGAAATCGTTGGGTAGCACTTGGTTGTTATGTAACTGCAGCTGTTACTGACTTCCTTGACGGCCAGATTGCTCGTAGAACGCAAACCGTAAGCTGGCTGGGAAAAATCATGGATCCTATCATGGACCGAGTCCTTCTTATCACTGGCGTCCTTGGCCTCTTGATTATTGGTGAGCTCCCTCTCTGGATTCCGTTGTTTGTTATTGGCCGAGATATTTACCTTACTTTTGGTGCACTTGCTGTGCGCAAATTCCGCAGGCGTCCTATTGATGTTGTCTTTGTCGGTAAAACTGCAACTGCTTTTTTGATGACTGGTTTTAGTCTGCTTCTTCTAGGTATCCCTGTTGTATCTGGCCTTGGTCTGGTAAACGTCAGTTGGCTTCCAGGTCTTAACTCTGAGAGCAGCGCACTGGGTATCTTCTTTGTGTATATAGGAATTGTTTTCTCGGCAATTACTGCAATTGTTTATACTGGTGAAGCGGCTAAAATAGTTAAAGATAGTAAAAACACTCAAGCATAAGTTAGGTTGTTTATGACTTTCCTTAAGCACAACCATGTTTCTTTGCGCCAGCTCTCTGATAAGACGCTGGCTTTTCTTGTTAGCTTGCTGCTTGTTTTTGTTTTAGCTGCTCCTTTTGCTCCTGCAACTACGGTTTTGGCTGAAAATACCTCTTCTCACAAGTCTTCTGTAACAGATGAGCCAAAACTTACTGAGGCAACTACCGCCATTGTTACTGATGCTCAAGGAAACGTTCTCTGGAGCAAAAATCCAGATCAAGAGCTTCCTATGGCATCCATTACCAAGGTTATGACCGCAATTGTTGCGCTTGATTCTGGCGTTAATCTTGATGAGCCTTGTGAAATCACAGTTCCAGATCTTGAAGAGGGTTCTCAAGTTGCAGGTTTGACCTCGGACGATACGCCTACACTCAGGCAACTTATTATGATGATGCTGGTGTATTCGGCAAACGATGCGGCTTATAACATCGCCGTCAATGTATCTGGCTCTCAACAGGCCTTTGTTGACCAAATGAACAAGAAGGCTGCTGAGATTGGCATGACTCACACGCAGTTCCAGAATCCTCACGGCTTAGATGCTGATGGTCACTATTCAACCGCGCGTGATCTTGCTCTAATGGGTCGTTATGCACGCGAGCACTATCCACTTATCGCAAGCGCTGTGCATACCAGGTCATACACTACAACGGTAGGAGGGGAGCAGCGCACGTTCCACTCAACCGATGACCTTATGGACACCTACCGAGGTCTTCTCGGCATTAAAACAGGCGCTGAAGACTCTGGTACTGCCTTCTTGGGCGCCTCAAAGCGCGGAAACATTACGCTCTACACCTGCGTGCTTGGTTGCGAGACTACGCAAGGTCGTTTTGACGATACCGCCATTCTGATGAACTGGGCTTATCGCAATTACAATCGCGTAAGCATCCAGCGAACTGACCAGATTGTGCAGATTCGTACGAGCGAGGACAACTTCTTGCTCTCTGCAGTGGTTAAACCATCAACTTCTACCACGTATATGGCATGGCCTGGCTCTAAAGACTTCACCTACCAGACCTCCATGCTTTCTACCAACTATCCAGTAACTAACAACCAGCTGATTTCTTCAACTGACTGGTCCCAAGATTCCGCGCAGGTAGGCACCACCATTACCCAGGCACATCTGACGCTGTGGACTATTCCGGCCTACAACCTCTTTGACCTGTATTCGATTGCTCCGTATCTCTTTGGGAGAAACTAATGTCTGAGCAGAAACGCTCTATCCTTCATACCGAGCTTGAGTATCTTGGCGCACAATTCTCAACCTCAACTGAAGGCTTCAACTTAGCCCAATCTTTCTATGGCGAGAAACCCCTTGAGGAAGCTCTGAAAGATTGTGCTCTTATTGACCTGAGTGGTATCGGCTACACACTGGTGAGTGGTACATCAGCTCAAAATTTTGTTGAAGCTGTCTTTGCAGGTAAACAGCTTGAGGTAGGAGAGACTTCATTTGAGTGTGCACTTACGGGAGACGGATCTCTCTCTTCCATCGGTCTTCTCGCGCGCTCTGGTCAAAACGAGTACGTGGTACTTGATGCGTCTGAGCGCTCTCTTGTTCTAGACGAGTGGCTTTCTATCATTGCGTCAGTCGAGCAAAACGGTGTAGCTCCTTATGCAGAAGTGTCTTTGGAAGACGCAACTCCGCTGCTTACTCCGCTTCTTCTTGCTGGTAAAAAGGCCAAGAAGGTCCTTATGGACTACCTGGGACAACAGAAGCTTCCAGAAGACTCAAAGCTTTGCAATCTTATGCTTGACCAAACAATCCCAGCACTTGTAGCCAATGTTTCAACTAAAAAAGTACCTGCATATCTGGTTATGGTCCCACCGGTACATACGGTAATTCTTTTTAGAAGCTTGCTTTCTTTTGAAACAGTCCATCCTCTTGGACATAAGCAGCTCATTGAAGGCCTTAAAACATATCTTCCATGGTTTTCAGAACTTGCAAGTAACACTAAAGTAGTAGTAGCTAAAGATAAACTTGAGGGTTGGGGTTTACTTAGAGCCTCTGATGATTTCATTGGCGCAAGGGGAGATCTTCTATGAAATATGCAATTAATGCAGTAGGTGTTCCTGCTCCTATGGGACCATACTCTCAGGGTACTACTGCAGGTAGATTGGTATTTGTCACAGGTCAAATTGCGGTCTCTGCAGAAGACCCAAAGAATCTCATAGACGGAGGAATTGAAGAGCAGACTACTCGTGTCATTCATCTTGCTCAGTCAATTCTGGCAGAGGCAGGATGCACCCTTTCTGATGTTGCTCAAACAACTATCTACCTTGCTGATATCAATGATTTGCCTAAGGTAAACGAGATTTACAGGCAGTACTTTGTTCTTCCTGCACCTGGCAGGGCAGTTGTTGAGGTTTCTGCGTTGCCACTTGGTGCGCTCATCGAAATGGACTGCATTGCGTGTCGTTAAGCGTTATTATTATCTTGTAACCAAATTAAGGAGAAACCATGTCAACTGACGACATCAAACAGCAGTCACCAGACTCAACAGAGATTTTCCGCATGCCATCAGCTGACGCTACGGTTCCAGACCTTATGGCTCAACAAAAGCCAGCTCACCCTGTCCTTACTATTGTCAAGGGACCACAGACTGGTCAAACTTTTGAGCTCAATTTACCTCAGATTTCTCTTGGTAGAGACCCAAAGAGCAGTGTTTTCTTGAACGACATGACAGTTTCCAGAAATCATGCCACCATTGATCTCTCTAATCTTGCTCTTGGTTATGCAACTATTGAAGACCTTGATTCTCTCAATGGTACCTGGGTTGATGGTGCCATTATTAACAAGGCTACCCTGCGCGATGGCTCAACGATTCAGATTGGTACCTTCCGCATGGTCTTCCATACCAGCAGAGTTTCAGCTTAAGGTTAAAGGATAGCTTTATGGCTGATTCAGGCTTTCTTACCATTGGTAAAGTAGTCAAGAAATTACAGACTCTCTATCCTGACTTGAGTGTTTCTAAAGTCAGATATCTACAGGATGAAGGTTTGCTTACTCCTACCAGAACTGCTGGTGGTTATCGTCTTTATTCCCAAAAAGACGTTAAGCGACTTGAGACTATTCTGTATCTACAGAAAAGCCGTTTTATGCCACTCTCAGTTATTAGAGAAGAGCTTGATAGGCAAGATAAAACCCCTGAAGCTGAACAACAGGTCAAAGCTCAGACTGACGAGGCAACTGGAGTTGAGGCTCAGGCTACACCTGAAGCTCAAAGTTCTTCTCGCCAGGCTCAACCTCAGCTTGATGGAAAGCAAGTGTCTCAGGCTATTCTTGGTGCCACACATGCTGATGCTATTGTGGTACCTGTAGATGACCCTGAGGTTGTTCAAAAATATCACGCTATTGATCGCATCCCAGAAATTGTGGGATGCTCTGTAGGCTTTGTTCGTCAGCTTTCCGAAGCAGGCGTTATTACTTTAAAGCGCTCTCCACATGGTAGAGACCTTGTAGATGGCAAAGACTTAACGCTGATTCGCCTTTGTAGTGAGCTTCGTCACTTTGGTTTTGAGCCCAAGAACCTGCGTCAATACGTTATGGCTGCAAACCGAGAATCTAGTATGTTTGCCAAGTCGCTTGTCGTATACGCTAAAAAAGGCGGGGGAGTTGAAGTTGACCATACTGACGAGACTCGTCAGAAGTTTATGGCTGCTCTGACCCGCATGTTAGGCCTTACCAATGCGGTTAGAAATGAACTTATCACTAAATTAGTTCGTGAATCTTTTAAGGATATGCATCTAGACGAGTAATCTAGGTATATATAACTATTCATTGATTTTGATTTGAATGTGAGGACATTGTGTCTACGTATGATTATGAGAGTCATATCATCAGCATTCCTGATTATCCAGAGCCAGGCGTTATCTTTAAAGATGTAACTCCACTTTTTAAAGATCCTGAGTGCTTCCACGCAGTTGTTGATGACATTGCAGAGCACTTTGCTGATGCAGGAATCACCAAGGTTATTGGTGCTGAGGCTCGTGGTTTTCTTGTTGGAACCCCTGTAGCCTACAAGCTTGGTGCAGGCTTTGTTCCTGCTCGTAAGCCAGGTAAGCTGCCTCGCGAGGTCTATGCTCAGGCATATGACCTTGAGTACGGTACCAGCGAGCTTCAGATTCACACCGATGCACTTACCCCAGACGACGTGGTTCTTATTGCTGATGACCTTGTTGCTACTGGTGGTACCTGTGTTGCTTGTGCTCAGCTTGCCGAGAAGGCCGGTGCAAAAGTGGCTGGCTTTGCGTTTGCTCTTGAGCTTTGCTACCTCCACCCAAGAGAGATTATTGGCAAGTGCTTTGATCAAGAGGTCTACACCCTTATTAAGGTTCAATAAGCTTCATCGCTTACATCAGAACTACTTTAAGCTGATAATTTTGGCTGACAAGACTACGTGCTTGTCGGCCATTTGTCTTATTTACCTAAGCAATTTGTTACTCAACGTAAACTTGTTTGCAATACATAGAATTTCTCCATAATTCCAGGTCAAGTATAAATTTATGCAATGATATTTGCCCGTCTCATGTCAAATAGCTGCGTAAATATTCTTTGAAATTTGTATGAGATGACATTTTCGGGGTAAACTATTCAAATACTCGATAGGGTAGCTTCCTGTGTACACGGGTTTCTCGCCAAGAAATCGGCGAGTTGACTTTGATTTTTTATCAAATGAGCTATCCTAGATGGCAAAGCAAAGCAACACGTTGCCCAATTGATTTCGTGCTTTGCGGAAGGAGCTTATATGTCACAGCGCCGATCTTTCACAAGACGAGACGCTCTCTTATTTGCAGGTCTTGGTGTAGCTGCTACGCTGCTTACCCCAGCTAGGCTATTCGCAGACCCACAAAGCGATCTTGAGGCCGCATCTGCCCAGCTAGACTCACTTGGTGCAGCTCTTGCAGAGGCCATGGATAACCTTAACGAGAAAACCTATGCACTTGACGCCACCAACAACAAGATTGGTGAGGTTCAGGAGCAGATTGCAGAGACCACAGACCAGCTCAACAAGCAGCGTCTTGTCCTTTCTGCAGCAATGAAGAGTGCTTACAAGGCAGGTCCACAGGAGACTTTGGACTTCCTTCTTGGAGCATCCAGCCCAGAGGACTTTGTCAGCCGCGTCTACTATATGGACCGCACCAGCAAGCAGGAGGCTGACTCCATCAATACCGTCAAGGCTCTTGGTGACCAACTTCAGGCTCAGCAGCTTGAGCTTCAGGCTGAGCAAGAGAACCTTCAGGCTCAGGTCGCTGAGATGAAGACCACCGCAGATGGCCTTCAGAGCCAGGTTGCAGAGGCTAAGGCTTACTATGACTCCCTTGATGCTGAGGTAAAAGCTCAGCTTGCTGCTCAGGAGGCTGCATCAGCTAACAACAACGTTGCTTATGCAATTGAGACTGTTACTCGTGAGACTCCTTCTAACAGCTCTGAGTCTAACGATAGCTCTTCCAATGATTCTAGCTCCAGCTCTTCAAGCTCTAGTTCAAGCAGTTCGAGCAGCTCTAGCAGCTCTAGCAGTAGTTCTAACAGCAGCTCTAACTCTGGCGGCGGATCTTACTCCGGTGGTGGCGGTGGCTACCCAGCTGCAGGCGGCGGCGTTGCAACTGCATATGCATGCATTGGCTATCCATACGTCTGGGGTGGAGCTTCTCCTGCTTCCGGCTTTGACTGTGGTGGCCTGGTTTACTACTGCTTCCTCGGCTACCGTGCAGGTACCGCAGGAACCATCGGCCGTGCTATTCGCGCCGCTGGTAACTGGCATGATTCCCTAGACGAGCTCAACTATGGCGATATTGTCTTTACCCGTGCAGGCTATGAGCACGTTGGAATCTACATCGGTGGTGGTCGTATGATCCACGCAGCTAACGAGTCTGTCGGTGTTATCGAGGGTCCTGTTTATGCTTGCTATGGTGGAGGACCATTCTCCGGCTAACGTACAATTTCTGTACAAAGTTTTAACTCACGCACGTAAAGTCGTACAATATCCAAGTACGCTTTACGTGCTTTTTTATTAACCATAGACTGCTAGGGGAGATTGTGGCGTTTCATCTCAAACATAAGACAAACATTATTGAACGTCACTTTTCTCGTAGATTTCAGGTAGCCCTTATTGGAGAAGGCCTGCTTGTTGGCCTTCTGGGTGGCGGCGTAGTCACGCTGTATCGCCTTTGTCTTTCTTTTGCAGAAGCTCAAATGCGCTCCATTACTCAATCAATCGCAGGTAATTGGCCTTATATGGCTCTCTGGTTTGGTGTTCTGCTCATTCTTATGGTGGCCGTTTGCCTACTCATGAAGTTTGAGCCCTACACCGCTGGCTCTGGAATCCCTCAGACCAATGCTGAGGTCATGGGATCTGCCGATATGCCTTGGTATCGAGTTCTTCCTGTTAAGTTTATCCAGGGCGTTCTAGTTGCCTTTGGTGGCCTTTCTATGGGTCGAGAAGGCCCAGCAGTCCAGTTAGGCGCTGTTTCTGGTAAAGCGGTCTCAAAATTTCTTAAACGCAAAAGGGGAGAAGAACGTCTTCTGGTAACCTGTGGCGCTGCTGCGGGTATGTCAGCTGCTTTTCATGCCCCTCTGACCGGCACACTTTTTGCTATTGAAGAGATCCAGAAAGAGTTTCATGCTCCACTGATTATCTCGGCAATGACCGCATCAGTAGGCGCTGACTTCCTTGTTTCTAACGTCCTTGGCATGAAGCCTGTCCTTCAGCTTCCTTACGTAGCACCATTACCTCATGTCGACTTTGCATTTGTTCTTATCGTTGGTTTTATCTGTGGTTTATTAGGAGCGCTCCACAATAAAGGAATGTTCTTTGCCCAGGGGCTGTACAAAAAGATAACTAAGTTTGCGCCTTTCTCGAGGCTCATTATTCCATTCATGCTAGCTGGAATTATGGCTTTTATCTGGCCAGATCTTCTTTGTGGTGGTGACGCCATTATCGAGAAAATCAAAGAGCCAGCAACACTTACCGAGCTCATGGTTATAGCGCTTTTACTGGGGAAATATTTCTTTACCACAACATGTTTTGCTGCTGGAACGCCTGGCGGAACTCTCTTTCCAATGGTTGTCATGGGAACGCTTGTTGGAACACTGTTTGCCCTGGTAGCAACCCATGTTTTTGGCATACCTATGGCATATGCGCCAAACTTTATTGCAATGGGTGTTGCAGGCATTTTTGCTGGAGCAGTTAGAGCGCCCGTCACCGGCGTAGTGCTCATCTTTGAGCTCACAGGTTCTCTAGAGGCTCTTATGGCCATGTCAGCAGTTGCAATCGTGTCCTATGTAACCGCAAACATCCTGCGTGTTGACCCATTCTACGAGCACTTACTTGCAGAATTCTTGGCTTCTCAGCAAGGGGAGTCTAAACCAACACTTGATTCTGGCGAGAAAATCCTTCATGAGTTCACCATTGGTCAAGGAAGCCCTGTAGAGGGCAAATTGCTCCAAGATATCCCATGGCCCGACAAAGTGAGGGTTGTAACTATTGATCGAGCGGGCCTGGAGATTATTCCAACCGGCCAAACTGAATTGATGGCACTCGACAAGATTCTTGTAATTTTTGATGAGATGTACGAGAGCGATGTCATGATTAAATTGAATGTCATGACTGACTCATCGGTGTAGCGCTCATTGCAAACGCACTAACAACACAAAGGAGAGGGGCTCAAAATCCTTCTCCTTTTTCTTCAACTCATTAGTTTACATAATATCGATTATCAGACTTTTATATACTATTATTTAAATAGTATCAACTGCAATAGTATACAGAGCCTCAATCGCATTATTATTACCCAAAAAATGAGCCTCTGAGAGCCTCTCTAAGCCACGATATTAATTACTTATGAGTAATTACACCTATAGCTCTATAAGCTATGTTTGAAGACATAATAAATTTAATGACTTTTCAATTTGATAAGGTGGCAACAATACTGAATCTTTTATTTATAAAATGACTTTCTTTGTATCTCTCTCTAAAACTAATTTTTAGAACTGAACGTTTTTATAGTTATACATATTGATAAATCATCTTGGAATAATTTAATAACAGAGCTTTATATAATCAATGTATTGATGATACAAAATTACACCGCATCATACTTCATTGTATGCTTTTGACCTTTTACTCCCCTTTTATATATCAAATAAGCAATCTACCTGCATAAATATAATAAATAGGCAGGTAGATTATGTAAAAATCCTTCTATACAGTCAAACAATATATAATAATTGTACATCCGATAATCACGGTCTTAAGGAAACATACTATGGAAAAACAAGCACTTCTCGCCCAATGGCTTCATGAACAAGAAATTGCTCATATCAAGGGATGGGATTTCTCCCATATTAGGAACAGATATAAAGAAGAAGATGATCTTCCATGGGACTTTGGAAGTATCATCAAATCCTATCTACACGATACTGATTATCTATTAGATATGGAAACGGGTGGTGGAGAATTTCTTTTGTCTTTTCTCACCAATCCTAAACAGACTGCAGCAATTGAAGGTTATGCTCCAAACATCAAACTGTGTGAAGAGAGACTCCTTCCTTTAGGGATAGACTTTAAGGCAGCTGACGGAGGAGATGAGCTTCCGTTTGAAGATGATTACTTTGATCTTGTTACCAACAGACACGGTAAATACAACATACAAGAACTAAAAAGAATTCTTAAAAGTGGGGGTATGTTTCTTACGCAACAGGTTGGCGCTGAGAATGACAGGGACCTGGTAGAGCTTCTACTAGGAGATATCGAGCTTCCCTTTCCTAAAGCTTATTTAAGTATTGCCAGACAAGAATTAATAAATAATGGATTTGACATTATTGAGGAAGCTGAAGCCTATAGGCCAATAGAATTTTATGATGTAGGTGCTCTTGTTTGGTTTGCAAGAATCATTGACTGGGAATTCCCATACTTTGAAGTCAAAAAATACCAAGAGAACCTCTTTAAAGCTCAGAAAATTATTGAGCAAGATGGCGTAATCAAGGGAAAAATTCATCGATACTACTTTGTGGCGAGGAAAAAGTAATATATCAAGACAAATTTAGGAGACTATCAAAGAAAGAAAAGAAAACTATGAAAGTAGAAAAAGAACTGTCAGAAATGTCTCTGAACGAATTATGGGAACTTTTCCCAATATTTCTTGTCGAGCACAATGACAAATGGGATGCATTTTATAGTGAAATGGAAGCCAAGCTACAATATATTTTACCTAAACACTCTATAAAGAGGATTAGTCATATTGGTAGTACCGCAGTTCCTGGAATATGGGCAAAAGATATAGTCGACGTTCTTGTTGAAATTTCAACAGATTCTAATATCGAATGTATTGCGCAACTTATCGAACGCGGTGGACTTCTGCGAATGTCAACGGAAGATCGCAGAATATCTTTGAACTCTGGTTATACTAAAAATGGGTTTGCCGATAAGGTCTTTCACATTCATCTCCGATATGTCGGAGATAACGATGAACTGTATTTTCGAGATTACCTGAAAGACCATCCACAGATTGCAAAAGAATACGAAACGTTGAAATTGGGTTTATGGAAACAATTTGAACACAATAGAGATGCTTATACAGAAGCTAAAACAAAATTCATCAGAAAATGGACTGCTGTAGCAAAGAGTGATTACGCTGGGCGTTATTGACTAGAAGAACAAAATGCAGTCATAGATTTTCGGAGACAGCCATGAGAATTGAACATATCGCACTGTATGTAAACGATTTAGAGAGTGCTCGACGGTTTTTTGTAAAGCACTTTGGAGCAACATCCAACGATGGCTATCATAATCCTCAAACGGATTTTCGCTCGTACTTCCTTTCCTTCGATAAAGGTGCACGACTCGAAATCATGAACAAACCTAAAATGTCGGATCTACCAAAAGAGATCAACCGCACGGGATACGCTCATATCGCGTTTAGCGTAGGAAGCAAAGAAACGGTAGACACCCTCACTGCAGAGTTGAAAGCAGACGGCTATGAAGTCATCAGCGGGCCAAGAACAACCGGAGATGGCTATTATGAAAGTTGCATTATCGCCCTTGAAGACAATCAAATTGAAATTACGATTTAACCAAAGCGCCAAAGAATAATACATACTGCTCATAAATAATGCATTCTTAGCACTCTAAAGGAGCTCCATGAATATTGCTCTCATAAAACCAAGTGAAGATAACAAAGAGCAGGTTATAGAGATGCTTGATGAGTGGAAACATGATATCGAAACAAATCATACAAATCCATCCCCAAGACGCATTTTTAGATACGATCACCATGACTTTACAAACTATCTAAATCAACTAGATATAAATGAGCCACTTCCAGCTGGCCGAGTACCTACAACAACGCTCTTTTGCTATGACTATGATAAAAATATCTTTGTTGGAGCGGTAAATATTCGCCATTACCTTGATGAGGGACTTCTACATAGTGGTGGACACATTGGTGATGGAATTCGACCAAGTGAGAGAAGAAAAGGATATGCAACAGCAATGATTGCGCTTGCACTCAAAGTATGTAAGAAGCTTGGCATCGAGCGTGTTCTTATGTGCTGTCGTAAAGATAATATCGGCTCGGCAAAATCCATTATCAATAACGGTGGCATACTCGAGAATGAAGTTCTAGACGAGGACGATGTACTCACACAAAGATATTGGATTGATCTTTAGTAGTTCTTCTCGCCAAAGAAATAATAAGGGGGACCGTAAATATTTGCGGTCCCCCTTTTAGTATCAAAAGTTAAAGCTTCTTATCGAGAAACTCTTAGCCCTCGACAGGCTGTCCAAGATAAGATGCTACAGAAGTTGCGGCAATAGCGCCGTCTGCAGCAGCGGTAATAATCTGTCGTAGTGGCTTCTTATTGAGGTCACCTGCGGTAAAGAGACCAGGTGTTTTGGTGGCCATACGATCATCAGCAAGAACATATCCCTGCTCGTCAAGCTCTACAAGATCTGTCAAAAGCTCAGTTGAAGGTACGCGACCAACCAAGACAAAGACGCCAAAGCTACCCTCATCAAAGGTCTCTGTGTGCTCTTCTCCCGTCTGGTTATTGCGGAATGTAATAGAGGTAAGCAAATCATTGCCATCAACTGCAGTAATGCTGGTCAAATAACGAATCTCTGTCTTAGGATTCTCTTCAAACTGCTTAATTGCAGTAGCGTTAGCTCTTAGGTGATCCTTGCGCACAATGAGGGTTACTTTGTCAGCAAAGCGAGCCAGGAACTGAGACTCCTCTACAGCAGTGTTGCCACCACCAATGACAAACACCTGTTTGCCACGATAGAACATTCCGTCACAGGTAGCGCAGTAAGAAACACCCTTGCCAGTGAACTTTTCTTCGTTGGTAAAACCAGCGTGACGAGGATTAGCGCCACCAGAAACAATGACAGCCTTTGCGTGATAGGTTCCTTCAGAAGTCTCAAGCACAAAAAGATTAGTCTCTGGATCCTTAACAATAGAAAGGACATTAGCCATGACAATCTCTGCGCCGAGGTCTGTAGCCTGCTTCTGAAGAGTGTCTGTAATAGTGAAGCCATCAGTGTTTGGCATGCCAGGGTAATTCTCAACCTCAGTTGTGGTGATTACCTGGCCACCTACAGCCTGCTTCTCTAAAACAACAGTATCGAGAAGAGCACGTTTTGCATAAATTGCTGCTGAAAGTCCTGCAGGACCGCCACCAACAATCACAAGGTCTTTTGTAATAACGTCTGCCATGATTGGCTCCAATCGTATAAATCGTAACTGGCTTTGTTATACCCTACTGGTGACAATCATTATCAGTTATCCCTAAAAATTAAATTGTACACAATCTATTCATAAATAAAAAAGAAGCGCGCCAAGACCCCCATCTTGAACGCGCTCCCCTAATACTAAAAACTAGTTAGCAATGATGAAGTAAGCAACAAATGCAAGAGTTGCAACCCACATCAGAGGCTTAACCTTCTTAACGTTACCAGTTACAAGTGCAACAACAACGTAGAAGATAAAGCCAAAGCCAATGCCGTCAGAAATTGAATAGGTCATTGGAATACCAGCAATAACCATGAATGCTGGGAAGCCCTCAAGAAGATCGTTCCAGTCAATCTCGGTTACCTCAGACATCATCAGGAAGCCAACAAGAACTAGTGCGCCACAGGTGGCTGCAGAGCTGACAATAGAGATGAGAGGTGCAATGAATGCTGCTGCAATAAAGAGCAGACCGGTGAAAATAGAAGAAAGACCAGTACGACCACCGTCAGCAGCACCGGATGCAGACTCAATGAAGGTGGTGATGGAAGAAGCACCAAAGAGACCACCTGCAGCTGCAGCAGCAGAGTCAACAATGAGGATCTGCTTGATGTCTTTGACATTGCCATCCTCAGTGAGGAAGTCGCCCTGCTTAGCAATAGCCATAGCAGAACCCATGGTATCGAAGAAGTCGGACATCATCAGAGAGAATGCAAAGACGAGAAGAACTGGAGTTGTCAGGGCCTTAACAATACCCATAACACCAGCACTATCGGTCAAGAATGGTGCACCAAAGGTGGAGAAATCAAGACCAGAAACAATGCCTGTAGGGCTTGCAGTAACACCAAGAGGAATACCAGCGAGTACGGCAAGAATAATGCCGATAAGCAGGGAGCCCTTAACACGAGCGGAGTAAAGAACAACTGTTGCAACAATGGAAATTACACCAACGATAAAGGTTGGAGAGAAAATATCGCCAAGAGCAACAAGTGTGGACTCATTAGCAACGATAATACCGCTGTTCTTGAGACCAATCATGGCAATAAAAAGACCTAGGCCAACAGAGATTGCGTGGCGTAGGTTTACAGGGATTGCATCCATGATTGCTTCACGAAGGCCGCAGAGAACTAAAAGAAGAATAGCAACGCCCTCAATAAAGATTACTGCCATTGATGCGTGCCAATCTCCACCAGTAATTGGAGTGAGAGAGAAAGCTACAACAGCGTTTACACCCATACCAGATGCGCAAGCAAGTGGACGGTTAGAGAACAGACCCATCAAAATGGTCATGATGCCGCCACCAAGACAGGTAGCAGTAATAGCTGCCGAAACTGGAACTCCTGCAGCAGCGAGAAGAGCTGGGTTTACTGCAATGATGTATGCCATTGCGAGGAATGTTGTAATTCCAGCCCTAAATTCTTGAGCGGGATTACTACCACGCTCAGCTACCTTAAAGAACTTCTCCATTAAGCTCTTCCTTCCTAAAGAGACTTTTCCTTTATGCAAACGCCGCAGCGCTTATCACCAAAATAAGAAATTACTGAACTCCGCTTGAACCAAATCCACCGGCGCCGCGATCGGTCTGATCAAGCTCATCAACTTCAACAAGCTGTACAACTGGAACTTGCTGAATTACAAGCTGTGCAATGCGCTCGCCGCACTCAATATGAATAGTTTCTTTACTATCAAGATTAATGGCGCAAACTTTAAGCTCTCCACGATAATGAGCGTCAATTAGTCCAGGAGTATTTGCCATAGAAAGGCCTTTCTTAAGGGCAAGGCCGCTTCTTGGCTGAACAAATCCTGCATAGCCATCAGGAATTGCAATAGCTAAACCAGTAGAAATAAGTTTACGCTCAAAAGGAGCAAGATCAACATCTTCGGCACTTCTAAGATCTAATCCAGCGTCTCCGGTATAAGCGTACGAAGGAAGTTCAACCGTAGGATCAAGGCGTTTAATAGGTAGCTGGATGTCAAAATTGCTCATTAATTCAGGCTCCTTAATTCTGCACTAAATTCATCAACATCTTTAAAGTCTCTATAAACAGAAGCAAACCTAATGTATGCAACTTTATCTAGCATAACTAGGTTTTTAAGCACAATACTTCCAAGGTCTTCAGATTTAATCTCGTATTGACCTTTGTCTCTAATCTGAGACTCAATTCCATCAATAAAATGGTCAAGAGAAGCAACAGAGATATCTCTCTTTACTGTTGCAGCAACAAGGCCTCTCATGAGCTTCTGTCTATCAAAAGGCTCCTTGTGACCGTCTTTCTTCACAACGGTGATAGGAATCTCTTCTAAGCGCTCATAGGTTGTAAAACGAAACTTACAGGACATGCACTCGCGACGCCTTCTTATGGCATCGTTATTCTCGGATGAGCGAGAATCAATAACCTTTGACTCTTCGTGACCGCATTTTGGACAACGCATGGAATCCCCTTTTTTCGTATAAAAGGAAGATACCATTTTACGCAGGTATTAAGTGTTATCAACACAGAATTCCGAGAGAAATTTACATAAATATTTACTATTTAGATACAGAAGGAATCTCTAGAGTTTGTCCAGTTCTTAAAAGAGAAGAATCAAGATTATTTTTTTCTCTAATCCAGCTTATTTGTTGCTCTGTAGAGACGCCCTCAATAGGATTGCTCTCTGCAATTGACCACAGTGTGTCATTGCTATGAACGGTAATTGTTTGTGAAGCGCTATCCATTACAGATGTAGCAAATGAATTGAGAGCGGTTGTGCGAAGAAAAGAAACCGCAAACATCAAAACAAAGGATGCAGTAATAATAAGTCCAGCAACAAAAGCTTCTTTATTTGTTAGTGTCTTGACGTAAGAAACTTCCTCACGCTGAGGTGCAACAGATTCTTTCTTTGCCCCGCCGTTAATTACCTTAAATGCAGGCTTATAAGAAGCAAGAGCTGAAGTTCCGCTAACCTGATACATCTTTGACTGATACATACGCCTCATATCATTTCCTTCCGTAATAGTTTTTACGGAACTAGTTATATCTAATACACCGGACAAAAAGTCATGTCCGAACGTTTGTACTAATAATATTTAGCACGTTTGTTCGTGTCAAGAAAAAATAGAACATTCGTTTGATTATTTTTTAGAACACGTGTATTATTATTAAAAAGAAAAAGGAGGCTCGTATGCCAAAGGGCAAACTCAGCAAGCGTCAGACAGCAATTTATGAATACATCTGTTCCTACACAGATCGACACGGCTATCCCCCTTCAGTAAGAGAGATTGGTGCTGCCGTTAATCTTGCATCTCCTTCAACTGTCCACATGCATTTAAAAGTTCTTGAGCAGTTCGGTCTTATTGATAGAGACCCAAAAAAGCCTCGTACTATGAAAATTGTTCCTCAGGCTTCTAACACTTCTGATACAGCAAAGCTTGCTCCCGTTACTCAAGACATAGCTAATAATGTGATTAGCCTTCCTCTTGTAGGACGTGTTGCTGCTGGTACTCCTATTCTTGCTGAGCAAAACGTAGAAGAATCTCTATCTCTTCCAACTAGCATTGTTGGGGATTCAAGTTCTTTCATTCTTCGTGTTCGCGGAGAATCAATGATCAATGCTGGTATTTTTGACGGCGATTATATTGTTGTAAAAGAGCAGCAAGATGCCCATGATGGAGAAATTGTTGTTGCTCTTATTGATGATTCTGCAACAGTTAAAACGTTCTACAGAGAAAACGATCGCATTCGTCTTCAACCAGAAAATGACTTTATGGAGCCAATCTACGTACAAAATCCTGTCATTTTAGGTAGGGTTACTGCACTTATTAGATCAATCTCTTAGTCATATTATGGGTGCTGAGTTAGAACAAACCAAAGGGAGAATAACGTTTTTTGACACTATACGAGGTATCTCGGTAGTTTCAATGATTCTGTTTCACTTTACCTATGATTTGTTCTTTATTTCGCACGTTAAGCTTACGTGGTTTACACCTCTGCTTATGCAAATCTGGATACCATCAATCTCATATCCTTTTATTTTTATTGCTGGTTGTATGTGTGCCTTCTCTAAAGATTCTTTTAAGCGTGCAGGAGTATATGGCCTTGTAGCATTAGCAATATTTGCAGCAACTACCTTTGCAAAAGTTGATACTCCTATCACGTTTGGAATCTTCTTTTGTATGGCCTCATGCACCCTGGTAGAAGCTCTTATTTCACGTTTTGCTGTCACACCAAAAGGATATTCCGCGGCAATTCTTTTGCTTTTAATTTTTGTTGTTTGTATTCCAATTTCTACAGGACACATTGGTATCGGGAACATGGTTTTCTCGTTACCTAAAGAGTTATACCAAACACCATATTTGGCCTGGGCTGGATTTCCTTCTCCATCTTTTTCATCAGGAGATTACTACCCGTTACTCCCCTATTTGTTCTTGTATTTAAGTGGTGCTGCTTTTAACAGACAGCTTAAAGAAGCTGGATATCCCAACTGGATGAAAAGATTCTCTCTTCCCCTCATAACAGAGATGGGAAGACATTCACTTCTCATTTACCTTTTACATCAACCAATTTTGCTGCTTATTGCATTATTCGTCAGTCAGAATATCGTCTTCTGATACCACGTACGGCTCTAAAAGTGCCTGCATATACGTGTCGGCTTTAACTGACAGTAAAAGACCTTCAGCAACATATTGCTCGTGCAAAAGCTGGCATCTCTCATGAATAGACTTAACAAGAGCGCCTTTGTTAAACGGAATAAGTGCACTAACCACCTTGTCGTCGGCGCTAGCTATTTCTTGAATCTTGTGGAGAAGGCCGTTAATGCCCATACCTTCCTGAGCAGAAATAAATACAGCATCTGGATAGAGTGCTCTGAGCATTTGAAGCTCTTGGTCATCAAGTAGGTCTACCTTGTTTAATACAAGAATCTGATTGCTTTTATCGGCCTCAATGTCTTTCAAAATACTACGAACAACTGCTATTTCTTTAGAAAGATTCTTATCAGTTGCATCTGCAACTAGCAGAAGAAGATCTGCTTCTTGAGCCTCTACCAAGGTAGATTTAAAAGACTCAATCAGATTAGTTGGGAGCTTTTGAATAAATCCAACAGTATCCGTAAGAACAATCTTTCTGCCTTCATCAAGAGAAAGTGCTCTGGTAGTTGGATCAAGAGTTGCAAAGAGTTCATCTTTTGCATATACATCCGCGCCTGTGAGTTGATTCAGAAGTGTTGATTTACCAGCATTGGTATAACCAACAAGAGAGACGCTAAACGTTCCAGAATTCCACCTGGACTTTGACTGAACTTCTCGCCTTTGGCTGAGCTGCTTAAGTTCATTTTTAAGGGTTGAAATGCGCTTTCTAATAAGACGACGGTCAACCTCAAGCTGGCTTTCGCCCTGGCCAAATCGGCTACCAATGCCGCCACGAGTTTGCTCGCCTACCAGGTGACTCCACATACCGCGAAGTCTTGGAAGTACGTACTGAAGCTGTGCAAGTTGAACCTGCAGTCGTCCTTCTTTGGTGCGTGCGTGAATGCCAAAAATATCAAGAATCAGCGCTGTACGGTCAATGACTTTAACAGGCTCGCCAAGTAATTTTTCTAGATTAGATTGCTGAGAAGGCGTGAGCTCATCATCAAAGATGACAACGTCAGTATTGGTGTTTCTTACCAGAGAAACAAGTTCCTCGGTTTTACCTTTGCCAATGAAAGTCTTAGGGATAGGTGCATCAAGTTTTTGTGTAATGCGCATAAAAACTTCAGCGCCGTCAGTTTGAGCCAAACGCTCAAGCTCGTCCATTGATTCTTCAAGCGACCAATCGCTTTTACCGCAATCAACGCCTACAAGAATTGCTCGTTCAACTTTAGGAGCTGTAGAAAATGGAACAAAACGACCCATAGACTCCCCATCTAAGACAAGGTAAATACGTTAGTTTTTGATGTGTCCTACTGGCATTGTACGTCAGCATGCTGCGCAAAAATCAGCTCGAGCGCATCTTCAGGCGTGAGTTGATCCATATCAAGCCACCTGACTCGACCGTCTCGTTTAAGCCAAGAAATCTGTCGCTTTGCATACTGTCTGGTATGCTGCTTAATAAGCTCACACGTTTGCTCAAGCGATTGCTTTCCAGCAAAGTATTCAAAGAACTCTTTGTAGCCAATTGCCTGCCCAGCCGTGCAATTTTCAGAGAGACCAGACTCAATAAGCGTTTGAACCTCTTCAACTAGTCCTTGCTCAAACATAAGGTCAACTCGGAGGTTTATTCGCTCATAAAGACGCTGACGATCCATCGTAAGACCCCATATCTGGGCGTCAAAGTACGGTGTGTGAGCCTTTAGACCCTCATGATGAGTAGCATACGACTTGCCCTCTTCCAAGAGCTCTAAAGCCCTTACAACGCGTCGTACGTTATTTGGATGGATAAGCTCTGCACTTGCTGCATCTTTTGTGGTCAGAAATTCGTGCAGACCCTCAGCACCAAGCTCTTGAGCAAGCTTTTCATAACGACTACGTACAGGAGACTCGATTGACCCTGAGGGAAACTCCATCTGGTCGATAATCGAATCAAGATAAAGACCGGTTCCGCCACAGAATACAGGTATTTTACCAGCTTTAATAAGCTTATGAGCTTCTTCACGAGCTGCCGCCTGAAACATCTGGACAGAATATTCTTCTGAAATGTTGGCACAATCTACCATGAGAAGAGGAACTTCTCGCTCTTCAACAGGGGTTTTAGCGGTTCCAATATCCATGCCACGATAAACCTGCATTGCATCAACAGAAATGACAGAGGTCTCAAGCTTCTTGGCTACCAGCTCAGACAAGGAGCTTTTGCCCGAAGCCGTGGGACCTACAATGCAGATAACCGAGCCATGAGAGCTCATCGAGGATCAGACTCCATGGTTCCGCGCAAATACCAGGTACGAGCCTCATCAATATGGACATCAACAATTTTGCCAATAAGATCTTCTGGTGTGTAACCTTCTGGCAGATTGAAGTGAACTGTTTGGTTCTTCTCGCTATGTCCCACCATAACCGTATTGTCACGCTTGGAAGTTCCCTCAACAAGAACTGCCTGTGTAGTATTTAAATCTACCTGGTTAGCGTCGTGTGCCTGCTGAGCCACAAGCTCTGCAAGCCTATCAAAGCGCTCCTGGATGACCTCGTGAGGCGTGTTGTCTTCGTATTTTGCCGCAGGAGTACCTGGACGCTTAGAGTAAATGAAGGTATATGCGGAAGAATACCCAGCTTCTTTGACCAAAGAAAGCGTATCTTCAAAGTCTTCCTCAGTCTCTCCGGGGAAGCCAACGATAATGTCAGTTGAAAGCGCCAATCCTGGAATAGCTGCACGCAGGCGAGAAACCACGTCCAAGTACTCTTCTCGTGTATAGCTGCGGTTCATCTTTTTGAGAACACGCGTAGAGCCACTTTGAACCGCAAGATGAAGATGAGGCATTACAGCCGGCGTTTCCTTCATAGCCGCAATAGTCTCATCAGTAAGATCTTTTGGATTCGATGAAGTGAAACGGATTCGCTCAACGCCCGTCTGACCCACGGCACGCAAAAGCTCTGCAAAACGAGGCTTACCGTAAAGGTCACGGCCATATGAGTTAACGTTTTGACCAAGAAGAGTAATCTCACGAACGCCATCTGCGACAAGACGCTCGCACTCACCAATAACAGCCTCAAAAGTACGACTGCGCTCACGACCGCGAACGTAAGGAACAATGCAATACGTGCAGAAATTATTGCAGCCGGTCATGATAGGCACCCAAGCGTGATACTGCTGAGCACGGTTGCTCGGCAGGTCTGTGGAGAAGCCCTTGCCCTCCTCAGAGGTATCTACGGCTACACGGTCATTCTCGCCCCTAAATGCGCTGGTGAGAAGTGCTGGCAGGCTTGCAAGAGCACTGGTGCCAAACACAACGTCAACGGCTGGGACCTTTTCACGGAGCTTCTCGCCATCGCGCTGCGCAATACAGCCGCCAATAGCAACAACGCGCTTGCCTGATGGAGGCGTTGGAGCACTGACCATGGCAGAAGCCTGACCATAGAGGCGCTGATCAGCGTTCTCACGAACACTGCAGGTCATAAAGATGACAATATCTGCGTCATCGGTATCTGAAACTTCATTGCAGCCACAAGCCTCAAGCAGACCAGAGACTCGCTCTGTATCGTGCAGATTCATCTGGCAGCCAAAAGTTTTGATGTGATATGTTTTTCCTACGAGCTCGGAATTTTCAATCATGCTTAAAGTACCTCGTTATACTCAGTGGAACTAACAGCTGGAGTCTGCGTATCAGGGGCAGACAGTGTGTGGACATAAATGGCAATTTTAATTGCAGTTCTACTCTCCCCTGCAATCTCGATATCAGAAAACGTTGGAGCACAGGTGATATCCAGACCGCAAGGAATCAAGAAGCCACGCGCAATAGCAATAGCTTTGATGCCCTGGTTGACTGCACCCGCACCAATGCACTGGAGCATAACAGGTTCATTATCTTTAACCAGTCCCGCAATAGCTCCTGCTACAGAAGCTGGTGAAGACTTACTTGAAACTTTAAGCAAACCCATGAGTGCTCCAATTATTGTGCGTTTGTTCTACTCTTGCGACTCAATATCAAAAGTCACAACAATTTTGTTTTTACTTACACGAACACGAGGCTCAGACGTCAAAGAAACGTAGTATTTCTCGGACAACTCAGCAAAACTCTGCTCCATTTTTCGAGAAAAGCTGCTGATATCAGCCTTACTCATCTTGAGACCTCGGTGGTCTTTCATCAGATCAATTTCGCGAGAAACCCCTTCAGGTTCAACAGTGTGGCTGACCTGTGCATACACACTACGCAAAGGCTTAATCTGCTCAGCAATAATTCTGTGAGCAGTTCTATCTGACATGGAAAGACCCAAAGTCTTACAGACTTCAGATAGCTCTGTTGCATCCGCTGCGGCCCTGAAGCGCTCGAGAACAGGAACGTTTTCAAAGCCTTCAACAAATAGCAGGTCAGCGATATCAAGCGTCTGCGCAATTCTGCGACGAGCAGTAGCCGCAATCTCTGCAGCAGAACCCAGCATTACCTCGCACGAGCCTTTAACCTCAAGCGCAAAGTCACAGCAGGTACGAATAATGTTATGAGGACCTTTAACGGTTGTTTTGAGTCCGTCCTCATTCAAACCACAAGTTGGCCAAGTAGACTGATCTACTCGCTCGGAAATTTTAGTAGTGTCTACCACAATCTGAATAACAGAGCCAAGTCCTGGAGCAGAAGCCACAACCTGGGCTGATTCACAGTTTTCTCTGATGGAATAAAGAGCCATGCCTCGTCCATGAATTCCCCAACGGTCCATATGCATACTCTCAAGCTTTGAAGTTACACGAGCTTCAAAGATTTTCTCCTGCATGTCTTTTGGAATACCCTGACCATCATCAAGTATGGTGATAGTTCTGAGCGCACCCTCTTTTGAGGTTGCAACATAAATGTGACGAGCACCAGCATCGCGAGAATTACGCAAGAGCTCGATAACAATATCTTCTACCGAGCGAATATCATGCTTTGCCTGTCTACGCTCTGCTTCTGCTACGCGTAAACGAACGTACCCCGCGCCGAGGGATTCCTCGACACGGAGTGCGCGTTCACCTCCCATGGAGGCGACAAAACCTGTTAAATCAGTAGAAGTGGCTGCCATAAATTACTTAGCAACGTCTACAGCACGAGACTCGCGAATAACAACAACACGAACCTGTCCTGGGTATTCCATCTCATCCTCAATTTGCTTAGCAATATCGTGAGCAAGAACAGTTGCCTCGGAATCGCTAATCATCTGAGGCTCAACCATTACGTGAAGCTCACGGCCAGCCTGCATTGCATACGTACGCTCAACACCCTCATGTGCATTGGAGATAGCCTCAAGCTTCTCAAGGCGCTTGATGTAGTTCTCAGCGGACTCACGACGAGCGCCAGGACGTGCAGCAGAAATAGCGTCTGCAGCCATAACAAGCATGTCAAGAACAGTATTTGGCTCAATGTCTGCATGGTGGGCCTCAATGGCGTGAACAATCTCTGGGCGCTCACCATGACGACGAGCAAGATCTGCACCAATTACAGCGTGTGGACCCTCAACCTCGTGGTCAATTGCCTTACCAAGGTCATGAAGCAGACCAGCGCGCTTAGCTGGAGCAGGCTCAAGGCCAAGCTCTTCAGCCATAATGCCGCAAAGTACTGCAACCTGAACAGAGTGAGCAAGAACATTCTGACCGTAAGAAGTACGGTAGCGAAGCTTACCAAGAGTCTTTACGATCTCTGGATGAAGATCATGAATACCACAATCAAATGCAGCCTGTTCACCAGCCTCAAGAACACGCTCGTTAACAAGAGCCTCAGCCTTCTTGTAGAGCTCTTCAATACGTGCTGGATGAATACGACCGTCTGCAATGAGGTTCTCAAGTGCAACACGAGCGGTCTCACGGCGGACTGGATCAAAACTTGAAAGAACTACAGTCTCTGGAGTGTCATCAATAACAAGAGAAACACCAGACACCTGCTCGAAGGTACGAATGTTTCTACCCTCACGTCCAATAATCCTACCCTTTAGATCATCAGATGGGATATGGACAGAAGTTACTGTAATCTCAGAAGCTTGATCTGCAGCGACACGCTGAATAGCGGTAGAAATAATCTCACGTGCAGTTTTATCTGCTTGTGCACGAACGCGCTGCTCAGACTCACGAAGAATCATAGCCTCATCGCGAACACTTTCAGAACGGACTCGAGCTAGAAGCTCATCATGAGCCTCATCTTTTGTAAGAGCTGCAATGCGCTCAAGCTCTTGAGACTGCTGGGAGACAAGAGAATCCAAATCGTTCTTACGACGATCAAGCTGGCCCTGAAGGCTGGAGAGCTGATGCTCACGCTTCTCTAGTGCATCAGTACGGTGATCAAGGGACTCTTCACGCTGAAGAATACGATTCTCCATGCTACGAAGCTCACTCTTACGCTTTTTCTCATCTGCCTCTGCTGCCTGCTTAAGCTGAAGAACTTCTTCTTTAGCCTCAAGAACAGCTTCTTTTTTAACTGTTTCTGCCTGGCGAGCTGCTTCAGAAGCAATACGATCTGCACTAGTCTGAGCATCTTTTAACTGCTGTTCTGCAGTTTTAATCTTTGAATTACTAATGTTAGAGAGTACGCCGTATGCAAGGCCTACTCCCACAAGAAGGCAAACAATGCCTACTGCTGCTAATTCCATACCTACTCCTCAAATGGCGATTACATAAGTGTTCAGGAGACTTTAGACACAACAGTATCTAAAGAACCCGCCATGAGCAGGGTTCATTGGCTGGTCATGCCACATTCAGAGATAGATCAAATGTATGAGATACCTACTGTATACGTGACGCTGGTTGCCCAGCGGAAATGAGCCTATTCACGGCATATTTATCGTATAGAGCATTGTAACTTTTGTCAATAAATAGCAGGTAGGAAAAGTAAAGTACATCAATACAACAGACTTATAAGCTAAGCAAATATATTCATTCAGATGTGGCGTTTTCATCCAAGATCTTTTTAGCAACAGAGGATGCTATAGAAAATGAATATCCCTTTGTGGCGAGAAACCTGACAAGCTTCTCATAATCATTTTTTCCCGACAGGTGCTTTCTCTGGGCCAAAGAATACGCAACTTCAAATTCATCCACGTCAGAAAAATAAGCGTCAGGCCATCCAGGGAGTGTCTCAACTTCAATCCCTTTTTTAGAAATTTCAGTTTTAATTTTAAGAGGACCCCAGCCTTGTGAAATTTTAGAACGTATATAGACGTCTGCAAAACGACTGTCATTAATCAAACCAACTTCAACAGCCCTCTGCACTGCAGGGTCTCTTACATTCTTCTGATAGCCATCAAGCATAAGCTTTTTTTGAAGCTCAGCTGTAGAGTAGTCCCTTTTTACAATCAAAGCCTCAATACGAGCTTTAATACACTGCGTTGAAATCTCTTTTAGCTCATATAAAAACTCATTACGAGAAGAAGGTGTAAAAACACCATCTTTCTCTTTGTTCTGAAGAGCACGAGCTACTGTTGGAGGGACAAAGAATTCCTCCGTCCCTCCAACTTCAGTTTCTAAAAGTATCTTCGCTTTAGGCTTTGCCTGACCTAGAACTGCCTGTTTCTTTTTTGGAAATTCAATCGACCAAGAAATTTCTGACATTATTCAGCAGAATCTTCCGTTGCAACCGGAGTGCCAACTTCAGAATCTTCATCAAATACAAGGCCACAAGCAACTCGTACCTTGTGATCAATCTCTTCCATGAGATCTGGATTGGCAGTAAGGAAAGATTTAGCTGCTTCTCTACCCTGGCCAAGACGCTCGCCTTCATAGGTGAACCAAGCTCCAGACTTGTTGACAATCTCAAAATCAACAGCCATATCAAGAATGGAGCCCTCTTTGGAGATGCCTTGACCGTACATAATGTCAAACTCAGCAACCTTAAAAGGCGGAGCAACCTTGTTCTTTACAACCTTAACGCGAACACGGTTACCAACGTTTTCTCCGTTAACCTTAATGCTGTCAACGCGGCGAATATCCATACGGACAGTAGAAAAGAACTTAAGAGCCCTACCACCAGAAGTGGTCTCTGGGCTTCCAAACATAACGCCAATCTTCTCTCTAAGTTGGTTAATGAAAATACAAAGCGTATTAGACTTTGAAAGAGAGCCGGCTAACTTACGGAGAGCTTGACTCATGAGACGAGCCTGAAGACCAACGCTAGAATCGCCGATTTCTCCCTCAATCTCTGCACGAGGAACAAGAGCAGCAACGGAGTCTACAACTACAACATCAATGGCGCCTGAGCGAACAAGCATGTCACAAATTTCTAGAGCCTGCTCACCAGTATCTGGCTGAGAAATTAAAACATCGTCAATATCAACGCCAATACGAGCCGCATAACCTGGGTCTAGTGCGTGCTCTGCGTCAATAAAGGCAACAACACCACCTAGCGCCTGAGCTTCTGCAAGAATTTCTAGTGAAAGTGTTGTCTTACCAGAGGACTCTGGGCCATAAATCTCTACGATACGGCCGCGAGGAACGCCGCCAATACCCAACGCTGCATCAAGAGCAAGTGAGCCAGTTGGAATAGCCTGAATATCAAAGGCAGGACCACCCTCGCCTAAACGCATAATAGCGCCTGCACCAAATTTCTTCTCAATCTCTGCAGTGGTTGAGGAGATAACCTCATCTCTCTCATCACCAGTAGTACGAGCTTTGATCTCTTTTGAAACTGCCTTTTTAGCCATTAATACTCCTTGCTCTTTCTGATACCACGATAATATAAGAACAGACGTTCTATGTCAACGTCAAATATATACTCTATAGAGGGAATTTGTCTGATTTCTTTCCTTTATTTTTCCGCTCTTGAGCAGTTAATTTTTTCTTAATTACAAATTTGACTGTATAAGTCCTGCATAGCCGCAGAAATTAAGAGACTCAAAACAAACTAGTTTTGAGTCTCTCTATTAAAATCGAATTTTAAGCCTTCACAATTGCTTCATGAATTAATTGTAAAGCCTGCAAAACAGCAGCTTCTCGCACCTGTTCTCTATTACCAGAAAAATGTTTGCAGACCGTATGGGTAAAGTTTTTGCTGTTAATGCCAAACCAAACTGTTCCAACTGGTTTACCAGGCTCTTCTCCTGTTGGTCCTGCTATTCCTGTAACTGAAACTGCAATATCTGATCCAATAACGTCTCTAACGCCCGAAGCCATTTGAGCTGCGCAGGGCTCAGAAACAGCGCCAAGAGACGGTTCATCAAAAATGTCTTTTGAAACGCCT
Source organism: uncultured Atopobium sp. (assembly GCA_937905925.1). Lineage (GTDB taxonomy): Bacteria > Actinomycetota > Coriobacteriia > Coriobacteriales > Atopobiaceae > Lancefieldella. The sequence goes on along the minus strand of CALCXO010000030.1, from coordinate 104,038 downwards.
AATACCTTTTGCTTAATCTCAATGGTATAGCTTACAACAGAGCCCTTAAGTACGCTTGATGATCCAGAGATGGCTGTAAGAGCACCTGCAACAAGTCCTCCCGTACAAGACTCGGCTGAAGCTACGGTAATACCTGATGCAAGGGCATCTGAAATAACACTTTGAGCTTCTTTGAGAACTTCTTCAGAGAACATGGTCTTCCTTACTTTTAATAAGATTTGATACAAAAGCGGCGCCTCAGAGAGACGCCATCTTGTTAAACTTCAGCAATGTATTGCCACGACTTTACAAAGTAGTCAATTCCTGACCAGGCCGTTAGAACTACCGCAACCCACATAGATACGTTGAAGATAAAGAGCAAAACTTCCTGAATTATTCCACCAGGAATACTAGGCAAGAATAGTAAACCGCAGATAGCAACCATAGTTGTTGCGGTCTTCCACTTACCCAAGTCAGAAGCTGCAATAACAACTCCCTTTGAAGCAACAACCATCCTAAGGCCCGATACCAAAAACTCACGTGCAACAATCACTAAGAGCACCCAAGGAGAAACCATATGCCACTCCAGAAGTACAAAAAGAGCTACAACAACAGCGAGTTTATCGGCAATTGGGTCTAAGAACTTGCCAAAGGTAGTAACTTCATTTCTACTACGAGCAAGGTAACCATCAAGCTTATCGGTCAAAGAAATGACAACATAGCCGATAAAAACAAGAAAAGCTCCAAGTTTAAAACCAGGTGTTGCCAGAGAATCTGCCAGAGATACACCTAAAAGCTGCGCCAAGAGAAGCCAAAAGGGCACTAAGACCACACGAGCACAGGTAACAATATTTGCAGGTGTCCAAATTGTCTTTGATGACATGACCTATCCCCAACTAAACGGTTTTCTCGCCAGACTGCGTGTCTGTAGCGTCTACAATCTCGCCAATCATTTCATAGCAGAAAGAATCTACCAGGTCACAAAGGACAATATCTCCAACCGCGGCCTCTCCCTCTGCAATGTGAACCGCGCCATCGCAGTCAGGAGCCTGGAACCACGTGTGGCCGATAAGCTCAGTGCCCTCGTCGGATTCTTCGATTCCGTCAATAATGACCTCACAGCGCTCACCAACGTGACGGGCGGTTGCTGCAAAGCCAAGCTGCTCTACAAGGTCAAGCAGGCGCTGCGTGCGCTCAATCTTTACCTCGTCAGGAACCTGATCAGACATCTTTGCGCCTAGAGTTCCTTCTTCTGGTGAATAGGTAAAGACAGATGTGTAGTCAAACTCCTGCTCCTGAATAAAGTCATAGAGCTCATCTGATTCTTCGTCTGTCTCGCCTGGGAAGCCGCACATTCCGGTGGTACGAAGAACCATGCCAGGAATCTCTGTTCTGAGGCGATCAAAAAGCTCACGAAGCTCCTGCGTAGAACCGGAGCGACCCATGCGCTTAAGAATACGCTCGTTGCAGTGCTGAATTGGAATGTCAATGTAAGGTAGAACCTCAGGTGTATCGCGAATGGTGCTGATAAGCTCATCGGTCATGCCTTCTGGCTGCAGATACAAAACGCGAATCCAGCCCTTATACGGACGGACAACCTCAGCAACCTGCTGCATAAGCTTAGCAAGCGTTGGCGTCTGGCCATCCTCTGTGTCAGGCATATCAGAGCCCCAAATGCCGGTGTCCTGGCCAATCAAAATGACCTCACGAACACCGCCCTCCATCAGCTCATGTACCTCTTGAAGAATCTCTTCAGCAGGTCTTGAGTGATAGTGGCCACGAATGTACGGAATGGCGCAGAAAGCGCAGAATCTGTCACAGCCCTCAGAAATCTTTACAAATGCACTGGCACCATCAATGGTGCGCAGCATTCCATGGGCAGCAACAATGGACTGCGTAGGCTCAGGGATACTCAGAACGTCTGCAACAACGCTGACAATGCCATCTTCTTGATCTGCTGGAACAAACGCAGCAACTTCAGGAAGCTGCTCGTTAAGCTCTGCACCATACCTGGAAGGAACGCAGCCACACATAATAATGGGTAGCTTACGGACTCCCTCAGAAGCACCCTCAGCAATCTCAAGCGTAGCTTCAATGGACTCCTCTGTTGCTGAAGCCAAGAATGAACAGGTGTTGATAATTGCAACGTCTGCTGAATCTGGATCTACAACTTCACCAAAACCAGAGGCCAAAAGACGCGCACGCATGCGATCTGTATCAACCTCGTTTTTAGCGCATCCTAACGTGATGTATAGGACGTTATAGCCCCTATCGATAGTTGTTGAACTGGAGGGGCTGGCCATAGTCTTTCTCCTTAAGGCTTGCAATCACAGACTGAAGAACATCGCGAGAAGCGCTAGAAACACGCAGCTTATCGCCCTCAACGGTTGCCTTAGCCTTAACTTTCATATCACGAATATCTTTAGCGATCTTCTTGGCAGTCTCCTGGTCAATTCCAGAAACAATAGAGCCAATCTGACGCACGGTAGAACCTGCTGCAGGAATGGGGTCTCCCCAACGAATAGCAGTCAGATCAATTCCGCGCTTTACCAGCTTGGAGCCAAGAACATCCCTCACCTGAGAAGCAACAAAATCTGCAGGAGCCTCAATAGTGAACTTACCCTCTTTCTTAGAGAGCTCAAGTGTTGCACCAGAATCCTTAAGATCGTAGCGCTGAGATAGCTCACGAGCTGCCTGCTGAAATGCATTATCAACTTCCATCATGTCTACTTCAGACACAACGTCAAAGCTTGATTCTTTAGCCATTTCCCCTCCGTATATTCAGGGCGAGAAGAACTTCTCGCCCCATGGCGTTTAGTTATTGTTTGAATTGCTGTTGGAATTCTGGTTGTTAGTTGTGCCAGAAGTTCCACCGGTAGTACTTGTTGACGTGCTGTTTGTTTGAGTTCCAGAAGCATTTGCTGCAGTACCGTCAGCAGGCTTAGTGCCCTGAATGGTCAAGGTGCCAATACCTGAAGCATTTGCGTCAAATGGCTTAGCAGTGCCATTAACGGTAACCGCAACAGCACCAGGTGTACCTGCAAGAACGTTCATGGAATCAGTGACGGTGTATGTCTGAGACCATGGACCGGTAATGGCATCAGCCTCAACGCTCTTGCCGTCAACCGTAATCTCAACCCAGCTGGTCTGACCATCAGCAACAGTAACCACTACGGTAGTCTGCTTAGGAGTCTCTTCCTTCTTTGGCTCAGTTGTAGTGGTGCTCTTAGAAGCATCAGTAGAATCCTTCTTAGAGGTATCCGTGTTGCTATTTGTGGTAGTGGAATTCTTAGAAGAATCGGTTGTTGAGTTGTTAACGCTTACCGTTTTAGTTGTAGTAGGCGTAGTGCGAGCTGTCATGCAGGAACGAACACTGAACAGCAAAACAGCAGTAATAATCACAACAACAAGAGCAAATACGGTAGCAATGGTGCGGCCCGTGTCAGAGAAGTAATTCTGAAGTGCTCCCATAACGCCTGGTCTTTGAGGAGCACGGCGTTGCTGAGCAGCAGCGCCAGATGGCTGGCGACGGCGAACATTAGGCCTATCTACTTGCGCAATATTTCTAGAGCCACGACGACCGGAAATAGTTGATGCACGCTCGTAAGGAGCAGTTACATTGTCATAACGAAGGTCATCGGTGTAATCGCTTGGAGCAACAGTTCTTCTGGTTACATCGTCTTTGTAAGCTGGAATGCTAACGCCTGCAATGCCTACACGCTTGCGCTGAACGCCACCGCGCGTACGGCTTGCCATAGTCTTCTGACGAGAAGCCTCTTCAATACCGGCATTGTACGCATGACCTGTGGCATAGCGAGAATACGAGTAGCCGCCAGCATCCTCCTCAGATGTCTGAGCACCCAGAGGTACACCGGTTTGCCTGGAGCGAACACCAGACGTAGTTGCAAAGGCACCCATATCGCCAGCTGGTCCACCGGATGTGGGGAGAAGACCGTGGTACTGTACGTATGCCTTTGGTCTGCTACCAGACTCGTTTACAACGTCATAGCCAGCAATGCCACGACCAGACTGAGTATCACGCGTACGACGACGCAGCTCATGAGAATAGGTGCCGTTTTCAAACTCGTAGCTCTCCTCCTGGAAGAGGTCTACAATCTCACGCGGATTAAGTCCTAGATAGCGAGCATACGAAGAAAGCATGCCCTGAGCATAACCACTCTGAGGCATATTCGTAAAATCGCCTTCCTCAAAAGCAATAAGTGCCTGCTCCTTGAGGCGAAGAATCTTTGATGCTTGAGTGATAGAAAGCCCGAGCTGACGTCTACGTTCTACGAGCATCTCACTAAAACGAGGGCGTGGCATGCTTACTCTACCTCCCTATAGGCAGCGTCTTGAACTTTGAGCTCTTCAAGAGCATCTTTATCGATAAGAACTTCTCGAGGCTTTGATCCGTTAGCTGGGCCAACAACACCTTTTGCCTCAAGCATATCCATAATTCTACCAGCACGAGCATACCCAACAGAGAGTGCTCTTTGCAAACTAGATGTAGAACCTAGCTGAGAATCCACAATAATGCGTGCAGCTTCCCAAATAAGTGGGTCGTCTGCCTGCGCCATGCCACCAACTCCACCAGCGCCTTCGGCCTGTGTTGGAGTTGCAACGGTCAAGATGTTGTCGTGATATTCGGCCACGCGCTGAGTGCGGATGTACTTAACGGTCTCCTCGATTTCCTCGTCAGAGACCCAGCAACCCTGTGCGCGATTAGGCTTCTTACCACGAAGTTTAACCAGCATATCACCCTTACCCAGCAGCTGCTCAGCGCCCTTTTGGTCCAGAATAATGCGGGAGTTCAAAGAGTTATCAACTGAGAGCGCAACACGGTTATCGATGTTTGCACGGATCAGACCGGTTACAACGTCTGCAGAAGGACGCTGCGTTGCAACAATCAGGTGAATACCTGCAGCACGACCAAGCTGAGCAATACGGACAATGGAAGACTCAACGTCTTTGCCAGCAACCATCATGAGGTCAGCAAGCTCGTCGATGACAATGACAAAGTACGGCATGTGCTTTGGAGGATTCTCCATATCAGCGTACTTATCGCCATCAACATTTCTGTTGTACGTCTTAATGTCACGTACTTTGTAGTGCTCAAATACCTTAAGGCGACGCTCCATCTCGGTGACGCCCCACTGAAGCGCACTTGCCGCCTGCCTTGGCTCGGTAACAACTGGAACATACAGGTGAGGAAGACCAGCGTAACCCGTAAACTCAACGCGCTTTGGGTCAACCATGATAAGGCGAACCTGCTCAGGAGTTGCGCGCATGAGCATAGACATGACAATGGCGTTGAGCAGGACGGACTTACCAGAACCGGTGGTACCTGCTACCAGCAAGTGAGGAAGACTTGCAAGGTCAACAACAATTGGCTTGCCCTCAGAATCACGACCAAAGGCGCACTCAAGAGGACCACCCTTTGCAAACGGAAGAACGTCAGCCAAATTGACTGCCTGGGCTTTCTCATTAGGAATCTCAATACCAACTAGAGAAGTTCCAGGAATTGGTGCAAAAATACGAACAGACTTTGCCGCAAGTGAAAGCGCAATATCGTCCTCAAGATTGGTGATCTTGTTGACGCGCTCGCCCTCGCCCATCGAAATCTTAAACGTAGTGACAGAAGGACCCGCAGTCCAACCAACTACCTGGCTCGAAAGGCCAAACTCCTCAAGCGTAGCCTGGAGTCTCTGAGCAGTAGCTTCAAGCTCATCATCGCTTACGGCAGAAGTGGCCGAGTTCTTGTTTGTCTTCAGAATGGTAAATGGTGGCAGCTCATACGACTCATCGTCGTCACCTGGCCTCTTGAGCTGGTCAGGTGTGGCGAGAAAATCTGGTGTCGTTTTAGCTTTACTTTTAGGTTTAGCCTGTTTTGTTGTAGGAGCAACATCGGCTACAGCAACATCGTTTTTCTCGACAACTGCATCGTCTGACTGGTCTTTATTCTTAGAACGCAGCTTATTCTTAGCCTTATCAATGAGCGTAGTTGGAGCATCTCCTGCATCCTCTTGAGCCTCTTCTTCCTCGTAAAGACGGGCGTCACGCTTAATGACAGAAGTCTTGCGATTGCCCAGATAGGTGGTCTCCCCTTCACCGGTCTCGTCAAAGAGAGAAGACTGGTTATTTGCGCCACGTCTACCCTGCTTCTTTGCAGGTTGTGGAGCATTTGCAGCGTAAAGCGCCTCTTCTTTTGCAAGAGCACGTTCTTCTTTGCGATAGCGATGATTCTCGCGCGCTTCATCCAGGCGGAAGCTTACGCGCTCAACCATGTCAGAAATGGAGAAGCCGCAGATAACAACACCGGCAATAATAAAGCCAACCAAAAGGACATTGCCCACCACGCGGCCAACAAAGCGCAGCAAAACCCAAGCGATACCTCCACCCACATAACCACCAGCAGCCTCTAGGACTTTTGTGCCCAGAAGCATATCTGGAGCAGCCTCGGCACCTGGGAAGTTAAGTGAAATAAGAGCAAGGGCAGCAAGAACGTCCAGCGTTAGACCAATAGCAATACGCGTAGAGATTCCCTGATCATCACGCATAAAGAAGGTCATAGCAAAGACAAATACTGCAATGGGAAAAAGTAGCGCTCCCGTACCAAAACAGAGCTTAAGCCCATGACCCATTGCGCTGGTAATAACAGCATTAGAAGGGACAATAATGGACAAAAACAGAGCAATTGCAACCACTGCAAGAACAACACCAATGATGTCATTCTGCAGTGGGCTCAAGCCTACTGCCTGGGCAGAAGCGGCGTTTCTAGAATTTCTTTTTGCTGCGTTTGAGGTGCGTTTAGAGGGCATTGGGCCTATACCTCCATAATGACCGGAATAACCATTGGTCGAGTACGAGTTTTGCTCCAAAGGAAGTTAGAAAGGGCATTACGAACGCTCTTTCTCATTGCTTCAATGTTTGCGCCTTCGGACTTAGAGGCCTTCTCAATTGAATTTCTCACAAGATTCTGTGCGTCATTCATAAGCTCGTCATCATCAGCAAATGAAACACCACGACCAGAAATCTCAACAACGCCTGGCTTGAGATTGCGACCAACAAGGGTTACCACAGCTGTGACAATGCCATCCTGGGAAAGACGCTGACGGTCACGAAGAACAACAGGGTTTGCGTCGGTTACAGAGAGGCCGTCAACGTACACTACGCCAGACTCAACCGTCTTACCACGTGTGACCTTGCCATTTCTCATCTCAAGTGTGTCGCCGTTATCCAGAATAAAGATGCGGTTTGCAGGAACACCCATCTGCTGAGCAAGTTCTGCATGAGCGCGTAGGTGAACAGCCTCACCGTGGACTGGCATAAAGTTCTTAGGACGAGCCATACCAAGCATAAGCTTGAGCTCTTCCTGGCTACCATGACCAGAAACGTGGACAAGCGCCTTTGATTTGTCGTAAATCTCGCAGCCAATCTTAGAGAGAGCATTGATGATGGACTGAACGCTCTTCTCGTTACCTGGAACAGGAGTTGCAGAGATGATTACGGTGTCCTGAGGACGAATGGAAAGCGACTTGTGCTCTCCGTTTGCCATACGCGCCAACGCGCTCAGAGGCTCTCCCTGGGAACCGGTGCACAGAACAACAATGCGATCATCTGCGAGTTTATCAACATCATACGCATCAATGATGTCTTTATCGGCAATGTTGAGGTAACCAAGCTCACGCGCAACCTTGGTGTTGGTAATCATAGAGCGACCAGTAACAACAACCTTACGCTTTACCGCAACAGAGGCATCGCACACCTGCTGCAGGCGGTGAATGTGGCTTGAGAACGACGCAACAAAGACGCGACCAGTTGCATTCTTAATGATGTGACGAAGCGCCGCACCAACAGAAGCCTCGGATGGAGTCATACCAGGGCGATTAGCGTTGGTTGAGTCAGACAACAGCAGGTCAAGACCCTCGGAGCCAAACTTGGTGATAGCCGCATAATTTGGACGCACGCCATCAATTGGAGTCTGATCAAGCTTAAAGTCACCAGAGTGAATAAGCGTTCCTGCAGGAGTCTTCATGTGAATACCAAAAGCCGCAGGAATAGAGTGAGTCATCGAGAAGAACGTGATGTCAAAGGCACCAAGCTGGACCTTTGAGCCATCAGTAACCTCACGAAGCTTAGTACCCACAATCTTGTGCTCAGCAAGCTTGCCTTCAATAAAGCCAAGCGAAAGCTTACTGGAATAGATTGGCACCTTACGAGTAAGGTCCATAAGCAGGTACGGAAGAGCACCAATGTGATCCTCGTGACCGTGGGTAATCAAAATACCGCGAAGCTTATCTTCATTTTCAAGTACATAGGTGTAGTCTGGCAAAACTAGGTCAATACCAGGCTGTTCGTCATCTGGGAACATCAAACCAGCATCAACAAGCACCATATCATTACCGTATTCAAAAACGGTCATGTTCTTGCCAATGCCATCAAGTCCGCCCATAGGAATGACTTTAAGAGCTGGGTCTTTCTTAGGCATTAAAACGGTTTCCTTTCAAAAACTTTCTATGACAGACGCAACCCAAAGGGCCGTCTCTAAGACTTTTTGCAAAATCTACATGTTGTTTAATTATATAAAAAATCTGCACGTATTACGCTATATATTCCCAAAGAATCAAAATCTCAACAGAATAACAAGAGAGCTCCGACATGCATCGAAGCTCTCTTCAATACCTCATGTTTTATAAGACCTCGCGTGGCGAGAAACCCATTGAGTTTGAGCGTGCCTTATGCGTCGTGGTGACGACGTGGCTGCCTGCGCTCAGAGTTGCCGTTGTCGTTCTGACGACGTGGACGACGCTCCTCACGGTCCTTCTTTGGAGCACCCTGTGGTGCCTCTGGCTTATCAAGACGGTCAAGAGAAATCTTGCCCTTCTCGTCTACCTCAAGGACCTGAACCTTAACCTCGTCGCCAACAGCCAGGACATCCTCGATCTTCTCGACACGTCCCTGTGCAACGCGGGAAATATGAAGCAGACCGTCCTTGCCAGGAAGGAGCTCAACAAAGGCGCCGAATGGCTGAAGACCAACAACGCGACCAGTGTACTCCTCGCCTACCTCTGGAACCTTAACAATAGCCTTGATGCGCTCGGCAGCAGCCTCGGCAGCACCGTTAGTGCCAGCGATAAAGACGGTGCCATCCTCCTGGATGTCAACGGTTGCGCCCGTATCCTCCTGGATACCGCGGATAACCTTGCCACCAGAGCCAATGACGTCGCGAATCTTATCGGTTGGGATAGAAAGCGAGATGATCTGTGGAGCGGTCTCTTTGGTCTCAGTACGAGGCGCAGGAATCTGCTCGAGCATCTTGTTCAGAATGAACATACGGCCCTCTTGAGCCTGAAGAAGTGCGCTGCGCAGAATCTCTGGAGTAAGACCAGTTGCCTTGTTGTCCATCTGCATTGCAGTAATACCCTTGGTGGTACCACAGACCTTGAAGTCCATGTCACCGAGGAAGTCCTCAAGACCCTGGATATCGGTAAGAACAACAGTCTTGCCGTTCTCCTGGATAAGACCCATTGCAACACCAGAAACAGGACGCTTCAGAGGAACGCCTGCATCCATAAGGGAAAGCGTAGAACCGCAGGTAGAAGCCATGGAAGAAGAACCATTGGACTCCATTACCTCAGAGACAACGCGGATGGTGTAAGGGAACTCTTCCTCGGAAGGAATGACAGGAAGAAGTGCGCGCTCTGCAAGAGCTCCGTGACCAATCTCACGGCGCTTTGGGCTGCCCATACGGCCAGTCTCACCGGTGCAGAATGGTGGGAAGTTGTAGTGGTGAATGTAGCGCTTGCCATCCATTGGCTCAATGGTGTCAAGACGCTGCCACTCGTTGAGCATGCCAAGTGTACAAATGGAGAGAACCTGAGTCTGACCACGCTGGAAAAGACCAGAACCGTGAACAAGTGGCAGGTAATCAGGCTTGACCATGATTGGACGAATCTCGTTAGCCACACGGCCGTCAACGCGCTCGCCGGTCTCAACAACCATGACGCGCATAGCGTGCTTCTCAAGACCCTTGAGCTCAACGGCAATAGCGCGGCTCCAAAGCTCCTGCTCCTCCTCGGTGAACTGAGCCTTAATCTCGTCCATCAGGTCAGCAACCTTCTGCATACGGGACTGCTTGTCAGCGTCCTTAAGAGCAGCGCTCATCTGGTCATAGTAAGCAAAGATGCGGTCGTGGACCTCAGCAATTGGCTCGTCAAGGATGTACTCACGCTTAACGATAGGGCCGTTAACCTCTTCCCACTTAGCAATGAACTTCTTCTGCTCCTCGCAGAAGGCTGCAATTGCTTCCTGACCAAATGCCATAGCGGAGAGCATATCCTCTTCGGAAATCTCATCTGCACCAGCCTCAAGCATGGAAATAAAGGTGGAAGAACCGCCAAGCTCAAGGTCAAGGTCAGAGTGATCGCGCTCTTCATAGGTTGGGTTAACTAGGAACTCGCCGGTATCAGCGTTGCGGCCAATACGGACGCACGCAAGTGGTCCCTCAAAAGGAACGCCACCAACGGCCAGAGCAGCAGATGCGCCCATGACAGAGATGGTATCAACAGCGTTTACCTGATCAGCAACAAGAGAAGTTGCAACAATCTGAACCTCATTGCGGAAGCCATCTGGGAAGGATGGGCGCAGAGGACGGTCAATCATACGAGCAGTAAGGGTTGCCTTCTCGGATGGACGAGCCTCACGCTTGAGGTATCCACCAGGAACACGACCAACTGCGTACATTTTCTCAATAAAATCAACAGTCAGTGGGAAGAAGTCATAATCTTTGCGCTCCTTGGAAACCACTGCAGTGAGAAGTACGGTAGAATCGCCGCACTTAACGATACAGGCACCTGTTGCCTGCTTTGCGAGCTCACCAGCCTCAAGGGTGTAGTGCTTACCATAGAGGTCAAATTCGTGAGTTACTTTAGTCATTTCTTTCCTCTTCTATCTCCGTTTGCCCCATTGCAAACGGGCCTCAAACATAAAGGGCGCCAGACGGCGCCCTAAAAAGCCAACTTACTGGATGTTGTCGCGGATACCCAGGGAAGCAATAAGAGTACGGTACTCTTCAATGTCGTTCGACTTGATGTAAGAAAGAAGACGACGACGCTTACCAACGAGCATCAGAAGACCACGACGAGTGTGGAAGTCCTTCTGGTGGGACTTCATGTGGTCGGTGAGCTGACGAATACGCTCAGTAAGAAGAGCAACCTGAACCTGTGCGGAACCGGAGTCCTTCTCGTCCTTGCCGTACTGCTTGATGAGCTCAGCCTTACGATCCTTAGTTACTGCCATAATAAACCGCCTTTCGCGTTGAATACTCCTTGTACTGAGAAGGTAGCCGGCAGTGACTAGCCCCTAAGAACAAGGAAATAACCTACAAGAGGATACCAGTTACTAGTGAACTTTGCTAGTAAAAATCCACTTCAACTAGATACTCAACAGAAATTCAAATGCCTTGAGACGTGCCTCAAGGTGTGTGGCTGCCCAAATATGTGCACTAGTAAGCAAAAAGAGCGCAGTTTCTGGAGCAATATCAGCAACAACAAGCTGGTCAAAGGTAAGTTTTAGAAGTGACGAGAGCCACGAGAGCTCAAGCGGAGTTACCTCAATGGCTCCCTCAATCTCATGCGCACAACTTCCACACAATGCGCCACCAGCAGCTGGCGAGAAGTACGTCAGAGCTTCATCTCCACAGGCAATGCACGATTCCAACTCAGGGCGCCAGCCTTCATGTGCCAAAACCTTAAACACATAAGCGGCAACAACAAGATCTAAGTGTTTCTCGTCATCTACTTCTTCGCAGGCCCTAAGAGCACGAGAGAGCAGTGGATAGAGAACCGCGTCTTCGACGCCGTCGATACACGAAAGACGTGCGACTTCACAGATAGCTGACGCAGCTGCTACCTTAGAAAGATCTCCGCGCAGCGATGCGTGCGGCTCAAGCAAGGTTGCCTCGGACAAGATGTCAAGCGAGCGACCTTCTGCCAGCAGTACGTCTAGCTCACAAAACAGTTCAACGCGAGCAGCAAAGCGGCCGCCTGGCTTCCTAGCACCCTTGGCGACAGCGCGACGCTCTTCTCCTGAATCGGAGAGCATGGTTAAGATGAGATCTTGCTCAGCGAGTTTTGTTCTATCAAGCACAATTGCTTTAAGACGCGCACTCTTTCTACCAGGCACAACTAGTCCTCAGTTGAGTAACCCAGGCGCTTAATCTCATTGGCATCACGTCTCCAGAGAGGCTGAACGCGCACCTGCAGGTCAAGATAAACCTTGCGACCAAACAGTTTCTCCAGGTCTTTTCTAGCCTCAACGCCAACACGCTTAATCATAGAGCCACCCTGGCCAACTACGATGCCCTTTTGTCCTTCTCGCTCAACCAAAATGGTGGCAGAAATAGAGAGGTGTCCATCCGTTGCAACCTCATAGGAATCACAAACAACGGCAACGGAATGGGGAACTTCCTGACGAAGATTCAACAAGAGCTTCTCGCGAACAAACTCTACTACCAGGTCTTCTGGTAATGCGTCAGTCTCCATATCCTCTGGGAACCACATAGGACCCTCAGGAAGATGCTCTGACACAAGCGCAATAAATGCCTGGATATTGAAGTCTTCTGGAGCAGAAACAACAAGCACGTCATCAAAGTGCGCAAGAGCCTGTGCGGCCTTAAGCTGCTCTGTTACTTGCTCTGGAGTTGCAATGTCGGCCTTGGTAATAACCAGCAGCTTAAAGGCGGCATGCGCCTGCTCAACATGATTGGCAACCCATTCATCTCCACGACCAACAGGCTTAGTAGCGTCAATCAAAAAAGCAATGACATCAGCGTCATTAAGCTCTCCGAGCGCTGCCTTGTTGAGCTCTTTTCCAAGAGCGTCTTTGGGCTTGTGGAGGCCTGGAGTATCTACAATGACCAGCTGGGAGTTCTCACCGTTTACCACTGCCCTAAAACGACGACGCGTTGTCTGGGCAACAGGGCTTGCAATGGCCACCTTCTGACCCATACATGCGTTTAACAGCGTGGACTTACCAACACTAGGACGACCAACTAAGGCAACAAAACCGCTCCTAAAGGGAGTGGTCTCAGATGAAGTGTTTTCAGAAACTGAATTGGTAGTCATGTATCCTCCAACTTACCAATGAAAAATTGCACGCGAGAAAATCAAAAGTCCTATAAGAGCTGCGGTGATACTGATGCAGCATGAGGCAGCTGCCGCAATATCTTTAGCTTTACCAGCCATGGGGTGAAACTCTGGAGAAACCAGATCTACCACGGTTTCTATTGCTGTATTGAGAAGTTCTGTGGTTAAAACCGCACCAATACAAGCAAGGACTAGTGCCCAGCTCACAGCGTCTAAACCAACAAACAATCCCACCACCACGGTTACTGCAGCAGCAACGGCCATACGACGCAGGTTTGCCTCTTGAGCAAACGCCTGACGAGCACCTTGGAGCGCAAAAAGAAGGCCGCGCTTAAAGCTTGGATGTCTGCCCTTAGATCCCGGAATCATTACTCGTCAATCCCCTCACGGTGGCGAGTCAATACAACTGGCTCAATAGTCCTATCCGTTGAAAGCAGAGCAACAAGAGCGTCTTCACGAGCTTCCATAATCTCTGCCTCATCATCTTCAATATGGTCATATCCAAGCAGGTGAAGCATGGCATGAACGAGCATAAGCCTAAACTCGTCCGCCTCTGTAGTGCCATATTCTTTTGCCTGGCGAGCAATAAAATGAGGAGCCAGAATAATATCGCCCAACTCACACATCTCACCAGGAGCCAAATCTGGATCATCAGGGCGTTCTACCTCAAGTGAGATAACGTCAGTGGGCGCATTTTTTTCTCGCCACTCAAGATTTACCTGCTGAATCTCTTCATCGCTGACAATGGAAATGGACACAGTACAAGGGCGCTCTACACCCTCTTCAGAGAGTACAAGGTTGCAATCGGCTTCGATCTCTTCTACAGAAATTGGGCACGCGACGCCTTCTTCGATCACAATGTCGTACTCGTTAACCACGTTACTCCCCTAGCTGTTTCTTCTCATACGCAGTGTATGCATCAACTATCTTACCAACCAACGTGTGGCGAACAATATCATTTCTATCTAAATCAACAAAAGCAACGTCTTCAAGGTTACCCAACACCTGTCGAGCAACGTCCAAACCACTTCTTCCCACAAGGTCTCGCTGCGTTGCATCTCCAGTAATAACAAATTTTGACGAGAAACCCAGGCGAGTCAGAAACATTTTCATCTGCTCAGGGGTGGTATTTTGTGCCTCATCCAAAATGACAAACGCATCATTCATGGTACGACCACGCATAAATGCAAGCGGAGCAATTTCAACAATTCCCTGTTCAATAAGGTTATTAGCATACTCCATGGAAGTCATATCAAAAAGCGCATCGTAGAGTGGCCTAATGTAGGGATCAAGTTTCTCTTGAAGTGTTCCTGGAAGAAAACCAAGAGACTCTCCTGCTTCTACAACAGGTCTTACCAGCACAATTCTGCTAATTTGTTGAGAAGTTAAAGCGGCAAGTGCCATAGCAACAGCCAAATAGGTTTTGCCGGTACCTGCAGGACCAATACCAAACGTAATGGAATTGTTTGCTATTGCCTTGGTATACGCTATTTGACCTTGTGTTTTAGGCTGAATTGCTTTGCCTTTATGAGTTACAAACAGGGTACGTGTTCCCGTTTGCTCTAAGTTGGCATTTCTTTTTGTACTATCGAGCAGCAACTTTACGTCTTCAAGCGTTGGCCTAGATCCAGACTCGACCATTTGAATGAGGTGAGAAAAAATAAGCGTTAACTGCTCAATTTCTTGAGAAGTTCCCGACAAAAAGATTGCTTTGCCTCTGACTGAAATAAGAGCCGCACATGACGCTTCAATTTCTCTGAGCAAACTATCAGCTGGACCTGTCAGATATAAAGGATCCACTGAATCAGGAATAGTTAAGCGAATCTGTGTTGGCTCCATGTTCCCCCAATTTATAAACGAGTAGCTTTTAGCGTTCCATTAGGTAAAACTTCATCAAAGCGCATAGCAATAAGTTCATCAAGTTCAATAGTAGGATCAACCTGGACATCAAAAAGGCCGCCAGAAATTCCCCTACCAGGATACTGTACCACCACATTATCGCAGGTACCAACAAGCTTCTTAGCAGCATCAAAGCGCATAGCATTACCCAGATCACGCATTTTCTTTGCGCGCTCAGCCATCACTTTTGGATCTACCTGATTTGGAGCAGTAGCCGCGGGCGTTCCAGGTCGCTTGGAATACCTAAATACATGCATCTTAGAAAAGCCCATCTGACGACAAAACTCATACGACTCGTCAAATTCTTTATCAGTTTCTCCAGGAAAACCAACGATAAGGTCCGTTCCCAAAGCAATGGTTGGCAGTACCGAACGTGCTTCCTCAACAGCTTTGCGATAAAGCTCTGTCCTATACACCCTGCCCATACGAGCAAGCGTAGCGTCACATCCGGACTGAAGACAGATATGCAAGAAAGGTGCAATTCTTCCATTGGATGCAGCAATTACCTCTACCAAACGAGCATTTACATCTGGTGGCTCAAGAGAAGAAAGCCTCAAGCGACCAACCTCGGTTTTTTCAAGCACATACTCGAGAAGATCAGGAAGACGTAAAATTCTTCCACCTTCATCCTCAAGTTGAGCCTTATAGCTGCCAAGGTTGATTCCCGTAAGAACAACCTCTTGAGCTCCTCTGCTCATAGCATCTTTTACCTGCAAAACAACTTCACGAGGATCAAGAGACTTACCTGCACCACGTGCTTTCCACACAATGCAGAAGGTGCAACGATTATCGCAACCATCTTGAATTTTGATGCCAGGGCGCGTACGACCTGTTGGAGTAGGCTTGGAAATGACAAGTCCGTCGTCGCTTACGGATTCTGGTGCAAAACCTAGCTCTTCAAGAACCCTATCTGCAACTTTGTCCTTCTCGGCTTCTACAACAACGTTAGGAGCAAGCGAGGCAAGTTCATCAGCAAAAAGACTTGCAACACAACCCGTTGCTACTACAAGAGGGGCTCCTGGCATAAGCGCTGCTTTACGCACAGCTTTTCTCGTCTTAGCTTCTGCTTCTGCGGTAACAGCGCATGTGTTGATAACAATTGCCTGAGCTTCATCTTCTTCAACAATGCGACATCCCATGCGAAGCAGAGAATCCGCCATTAAATCAAGCTCAACGCGATTTACCCTACATCCAAGATTTATGAGCGCAATACCATGAGCCATTAGCGCCTCTTCTTGGAAGTCTTTTTGGCGTTCTTATTTTTGTGATCTGAAGAATCTCTGCCTTCAGATTGAGCAACATGTGACTCATCTTGATTGTCTTGAACACTACTTTGTTTACGCTCATCAATAAGTGAGGTGAGTGTATCTAACTGATTTTTGGTCAGTCCTGTTGAAGTCTCAATGTGAACCAGAACGTAAAGGTTCCCACGAGCCTTAGTATGCAAACGAGGCATGCCTTTACCAGCCACGCTTAGCTGCTGGCCATACTTACAACCTGCAGGTATAGAAATCTCAATAGTTTCATCTTTGATAATGCCGTCAATGGTAACGGTAGTACCAACAATTGCCTCAAGAGAATCTACACTAACTGAAGTAAAGAGATCGTCTCCCCTGCGCTCAAAGTCTTTATGCTGGGAAACCTCAATAGTTACGATGAGATCACCAGAGGTATCACCCCTGACACCAGCCTCGCCCTTGCCGGTAATAGAAATTGACTGGCCAGAATGGACACCTGCAGGAATTTCAACAGAAACACGCTCATGGTCAGGAGTTCTTCCCTGGCCACCACAGGTCTCACAGGCATGTTCGACTTTTTTGCCTGTTCCTTGGCACTCTGGACATACGGTCTGAGACTGCATCTGGCCAAAGACGGTATTTTGGACCTGAACTACCGTACCCGTACCGTGACAGCGTGGGCAGTCTTCAATTTTTCCACCCTCACCAAGGCCGGTGCCATTACAGTCATCACAGGTAGAAAGCCTGTTATACGAGATAGTTTTTGTAACACCCGCAGCAGCCTCTTCCAAAGTGATAGAGAGTCTAATTCCCATATCACTACCACGAGTACGCTGAGCAGCGCCGCGACCACCATGGCCGCCGCCAAAGAAGGAGTCAAAGATATCTCCAAAGCCGCCAAAACCACCGCCAAAGATATCTGACATATCCACATAGCCGCCACCAAAACCGGATGGACCATTAGGATCACCATAACGGTCATAGTTGGCACGCTTTTGCTCATCTGACAGCACAGAATAAGCTTCGTTTATCTCTTTAAACTTCTCTTCTGCATGAGGATCATCAGAAACATCAGGGTGCAGCTTTCTTGCCAGCTTTAGAAAAGCTCGCTTGATTGTTTTTTGGTCTGCATCACGAGCAACACCTAAGAGCTCGTAGAAGTCTTTCTTCTCTGCCACGCTTACTAACTCTCCCCTTGTAAAACCTAAAACTTAAATTCCCATATAGCCGACATGGCCTAATCCGGCCGTACAAGCATACAAAGTCATAATAATAATTGAGTAGAAGGCACCGTTGATAATTCCCGAAACAAAGGCATTTGCAAAACTTCTCCACCAGCCAGCGTTCATCTTGACGCCATCTGCAAGAACGTTTCTCACGCCAAATATCAAAAGCGGAATCAACACAATGGCAAATAGTGGTGAGCGTAAATTAAGCGCCACAAATACAAGAAGCATTGCAGTTATACCTGTGATACGAGCTCCCGCGCGTTGGCGGAACGTCAACTGCTCTGAAGGAACCTTAATATTTACGATAAAATCACCAGTTGCAGAACAATTAGTTCCTGCATTTCCCATTCCAGGTACTCTGACCTGGTCACCATCATGTGAATTAGCTGGTACATCAACCATAATTTCACTTGCAGACAAAACACGTCCAGAACCACCACAAACGTCGCATGGGTCCTGTACAACGTGTCCAGCGCCTTCACACTCTGGACAGTCAACTCTAAACTTACCAACTCCAAAAATGGAAGAAAGATCAATGTCAATATGGCCCGTTCCATGGCAGGTAGGACAGGTAGTTGCCTCGGCTTTATGCTGAGATCCCTTACCAGCACAAGCATCACAAGTAACAAAGCGCTGATACGTGATGCCTTTCTTAACGCCATTTTTAGCGTCTGTATCATTCAGCGTTAAGTCGTAGACAATATCTGCGCCAGTCTGAGGCTTGTATGCACGAGAGCGCTTTTGAGATCCAGTGGTCCAATTATTAAAGTTGATATCACCAAACGGGAAGCCGCCCTCAAAAGGAGAACCCCCATAGGCAGATCCACCGGGATAACCAGAAGGACCATAGCCGCCGCCATAGAAAGAGCCACTTCTCATTGCGTCATAACGACGGCGTTTCTCGGCATCTGACAGAACAGCATATGCCTCAGAAACCTCTTTAAAACGCTCTTCAGCATCGGGCTCTTTATTGATGTCTGGATGAAGCTTACGAGCTTTAGTTTGAAAAGCTTTTCTAATTTCTTCAGCTGTCGCGGACTCAGAAACACCAAGGATGGCGTAGTAGTCCTTTTCGTTCATAGCAGCCATGAAATCTCTCCGATTCAACCCATAAAAATCTGCATCATGAGAACGTTTGAAAGTGTACCCACTTGTTTTGAACTTAATGCAGCGCAAACACGTTACAAACGTAAATCCCAAAGACGTCCATAGAGCTCGTTGCCAAGCAGCCAGCCCTTCTCGGTAGGCTTATATGAAGTTCCAGTCCTAGAATTTGCCGCATCAACATGAACTAACAGCCCATCTCGTACGCACGCATCAAACACATCTTGTAGCCGCGATGCGCCAAATACCTGCTCAGACTCATCTAAAAGCGAAGCAGAAATTGGCTCCATAAGACGAGTGTGCAGCATCAAATCTTCTGCCACAGCTTCTCTTTGAGTCAGAAATTCAACATCAAACTCTGTCGAGAAAAGCGATGCACCTTCGGCAATTTTTCTTGGAGCATCAAGAACCACCAGTCGCGCACGTACAGCATTTGGCGGACGCTTTGGCAAAGAGGTGTTGACCTTGGCAAGTACATCGTACTCAGCTGCAGTCAACATGCTTGCAGCGCTGGTTCCAAGACCTAGGTACGACTCGCCTGTCCAGTACATCTTATTGTGCTTACAACTCTTCTGATTGCGAGCATAACTTGCCACCTCGTAGCGTTCAAACCCCGCCGCTTGAAGCGCCTTTGAGGCCGCCTGCATTCGATCTGCCTGCACGTCATAAGCGTTCCATGGAGTATCTTTATCCTGGGTTTGCTTAGCCAGCGCCGTGCCTTCTTCAATAGTAAGTGGATAGATGCTCACATGATTTATGCCAAGCGAGATAAATCTTGAGAGCGAAAACTCCCAAGAACTCTCTGTTTGCTCAGGAATTGCACACATAAGATCAACCGACACGTCATAGTCATGCTCTTTTGCAGCAAGTACTCTGTCGTAAGCCAGGTCGGCCGAGTGAATTCTGCCCAGCTTCTTGAGCTCGTTATCGTTAAAACTTTGAACTCCCAAAGAAATTCGTGTTACCCCGCCCGTAGCAAGACTGGCGAGAAGATCGTCAGACAGTGAGTCTGGATTTGCTTCAATACTGAACTCAGTAGGCTGCGTAAGAGACAAGACGTGCTGCGCCAAATCCACTGCATCTTGACCAAGCAAGCTCGGCGTTCCACCGCCCATATAAACTGTTTTTGTGGCTGATAACAAACCAAGCTGGGCGGCCTCGTCTAGCTGATGTTTTAGTGCTTTAACGTAATTATTCATGCGACTATCTTCTTGCCTTGTAGACCAAGAAGAGAAATCGCAATAGAAGCATTTTTGAGAACAAAACGGAATATGCAGATAAAGTGCAGAGGTAGCCGTTTGATTGTATTTAGACTGCCAAGAATCCACAACAGACCACTAGCTCATAGATGGATCGAACTCAGGAGATTCCTGCTCACCCTCAAGCTGCTTGACGGTTTCTTTAATCTCTAGCGCCAGATCAATAAAATCTTGAGCAGTAACACACCTTACTGACTTACCACGCCAATAGGCAGCGTTTGGAATACCCCTAAAATACCAGGTAGAAAGGCTTCTTGCGCGAGCAATATGAATGTGAGCTGCGTCAAGTAAGCGTACATGCATCATAAAAGATGCAAGCATCTGATCAAGTGTTGGAACAAGTGGAGCTTGACTCTCAACTAAAGCTTGAGTGTTCTTAAAAATCCAAGGATTACCATAGGTTCCACGAGCAATCATTACAGCTGTCACACCCGTCTCTGTAAGAGCGTGAGCTGCTGCTTCAGCAGAGAGCATGTCACCAGAGCCTATGACCGGAATAGAAACGGCGTCGCAAACCCTATTAACCGTCTCCCACTCTGCCTGTCCTCGATACATCTGGGTAGCAAAGCGACCGTGGATAGCAACGGCAGATGCTCCGGCAGCCTCCATGGCGCGCGCAAACTCAGGTGCCACTTCCTCATCCTGGCGTCTACCGCGCCTAATCTTGACAGTAACCGGTACGCTAACCTCAGATAGACAGGCTTTAACCAAATCTGCAGCAAGCTCTGGTGTGTCCAAAAGGGCTGAACCCTCCCCTTTTTTCACAACCTTAGGAACAGGACAGGCCATATTGATATCGATAAGAGCAAGTTTATTTCCTAGGCGCTCACTAATCTGAGCTGCTGCTTCTTTGAACTGATCTGGCTTTGAACCAAAGAGCTGAACAGCAATATCGGGCTCAGTTGAAAGAGGCTCTACAAGCTCCCAGGTTTTCTCGCCACCATAATGAATTCCTGCGACAGAAACCATTTCTGAGTATGCAAGACCTGCTCCGCCCGCTCGAGCCATGGTGCGATACACACCATCACTGACACCAGCCATGGGTGCCATAAGCACAGGATGAGCGGACAGGCGCTCCTTGAGTGAAGATCCTGACGCAAAAGGAACAATATGTGAAGAAAGACCTGCTTGAGGTGCGCAGGTTGAAATGATTGTTTGAAGCGACTCCACAAATACCTTCTACTCGTCGTCAACCTTGAGAACAGCCAAGAATGCCTCTTGAGGTACTTCGACTGAGCCTATCTGCTTCATACGCTTCTTACCCTCTTTTTGCTTTTCAAGCAGTTTGCGCTTTCTGGAAATATCGCCGCCGTAGCATTTAGCTAAGACGTCCTTTCTACGTGCGCGAACAGTAGAGCGAGAAATGATTTTATTGCCAATAGCACCTTGAATAGGAACCTCAAAGAGCTGCTGAGGAATGATGCCTTTTAGTCTGTCGCAAAGACCACGAGCAAGATCATATGCTTTGTCTTTGTGAACAATAAACGAAAGCGCATCAACGACGTCTCCAGCAAGCAAGATATCAAGCTTAACCAGGTCAGAAGTGCGATACGAATCAAACTCATAGTCAAGTGAGGCATAACCTTTGGTTCTACTCTTAAGCTGGTCAAAGAAGTCCAGGATAAGCTCGGCCAAAGGAATGCTAAAGATCATCTCGACGGACTTATCAGACAGATACACCATGTCTTCAGATACGCCACGATGATCAACAACAAGCTGCATAACCGTACCAACATACTCAGGAGGCACAATAATCTTTGCCTTAAGGTATGGCTCATCAATGCGGTCAATCTTGGTAACCTCTGGAAGATCTTGAGGACTGGTAATCTCAATCATAGTTCCATCGGTCTTATAGACGTGATAGTCAACAGAGGGACTGGTAGCAATCAAGTCCAGGTCAAACTCACGCTCAAGACGTTCTTTGACAACCTCCATGTGGAGAAGACCCAAAAAGCCTACTCTGAAGCCAAATCCCAAAGCAACGGACGTCTCTGGCGACCACGTAAGTGACGGATCGTTAACGTGCAACTTATCAAGTGCGTCACGGAGATTCTCGTATTGCTTGTTATCAACCGGGAAAAGACCGGTAAATACCATTGGTTTTGCCTCGCGGTAACCTGGCAGTGGTTCTGAACAAGGATTTTGCTTGTAGGTAAGCGTATCTCCAACGCGAACAGCTTCAGGGTCTTTGAGGCCAGTGACCACATAGCCAACCTCACCAACAGAAAGCTGTTCAACAGCCATCTCAAGAGGTCTCTTAGCGCCAACTTCTTCAACAAGAAAAGGCATAGATCCCTGCATCATAAGAAGCTGGTCACCAGCCTTGATTGAACCATCAAAAACACGCACTGTTGCAACGACGCCTCTGAACTGGTCAAAATACGAGTCAAGAATAAGCGCCTTAAGTGGAGCTGTAGGGTCTCCCTTTGGAGGAGAAACCAAATACACCAAAGCCTCAAGGAGCTCGTGAATACCCTCACCTGTTTTACCGGAGACACATACCGCATCATCAGCCGGGATAGCAAGAACATCTTCAATTTCTGCACGTACCTCTTCAGGTCGAGCAGATGGAAGGTCAATCTTATTGATTGCAGGAACAATATCCAGGTTAGCGTTCATGGCCAGCATGGCGTTTGAGACAGTCTGTGCCTCAACGCCTTGCGTTGCATCAACAACCAGCACTGCACCCTCACAAGCAGCCAAAGACCTTGAGACCTCATAGGTAAAGTCAACGTGGCCTGGAGTGTCAATCAGGTTGAACTGATAGCGCTCTCCATCATCTGCGTCATACATGACACGGACGGCGTTTGATTTGATGGTAATTCCACGCTCACGTTCAATGTCCATAGTGTCCAAGAGCTGTGACTCCATATCGCGTTCTTCAACGGTATGAGTAAGCTCCAAAATGCGGTCACTGATGGTAGATTTACCGTGATCGATGTGCGCAACAATAGAGAAGTTGCGAATATGTGAAGTATCCTGTGTATTCATAAGGAAAATAATAGCGTAAACTACCCCCTTCGTGCTATACTTCTAAAGCTGCCTCAAACGTGTCTCAGCGAAGAGGCCTCACATAGTAAACACCGAAAGGAACCGCACGTGGCTAACATCAAGTCTCAGAAGAAGCGTATTCTCACCGCTGAGAAGGCTCGCCAGCGCAACAAGGCTGTCCGTTCCGAGCTTAAGACTGCTATTAAGGCAGTTCGTACTGCTGTTGAGGCAGGCCAGCTTGAGGACGCACAGGTTGCAGCTAACAAGGCATCCCGTCTTCTTGACAAGGCTGCTTCTAAGGGCATCGTACACAAGAATCAGGCTGCTCAGCGTAAGAGCGGCGTTCAGAAGCTTGTTAACACCCTTAAGTAGTTCTTATCTACTTTTAACTTTTTAAAACGGACTCCTTGGAGTCCGTTTTTTCTTACCTTAATTCTTTGAATCTACACATTTGAGACGCCACACAGAGCAAAGATGAGCTTGGTCATTGTGGTTGTTTTATCTTCTCCACTCTTAAGACCACGTTCTGCATCTGCACAGAGACTCAAAATATGCTCAAGCTCGCCATCTGCAAATTGGCGCGCCCACCGTGCATAATTTCTTACTTGCCAGTCCTGCTTACCTAAAACTGAGGCAATTTCCCGTTCTGTACCGCGCTTAACCATAGACCTAGCACAAATAAGTTCTCTTACACGTCCAGTCATAAGCGACAGATTGCCAATAGCCCCCGACTCATCCATCTGACTGTAAAGCTCCAAAGCTTTTGAAGCATTTCTCGCTGACAAACTGTCGAGAAAATCCCATGGCTTGACTTCCACTACTCGTGCAACATGAGTTTCTACAAACTGAACGTCAATTGCACCAGGACGACCCAGCAGAGCTGCTAAAGATTTAACTTGAGAATCAAGCATGGTGGTATTATCACCAACACGACTTATAAGCTCATTGGCCACATTAATTGGGATTTGTAGTCCGTACTTTCTTCCAAGATCCCCTATATATTTAGGCAATTCTTTTCTAGAAATTGCACCACAATTAATAACTGCAAGCTTACCTAATGCATCAACTGCTTTATAAAGCCTTGTAGTCTTTGCTAGCGTCTGTGCAGAAAGCATCAGTGTAGTAGTTGGATTAGGATTTTTTAGATACTCCACGAGAGCTTCTGATACAGACTTAGGCAATTTACCAGCATCGTCAATAACAACAATTCTCCTAAAATCACCCATAGGAAGTGTTTGAGCAGAAGATAAAACAGATTCTGGAGTCAGCTCAGCGCTTACAGAAATCTCATCAAGGTTAAAGGTAATAAAACTCTGGTTAAGACGGCTTTTAAGCTTATCAATAGCCCTTGCACGCTTCATCTCATCAGGGCCAACAGCCAAATATGCAGCTAGTAACTTAGCCTGCTCCGCCATCTTTTTCCTCCTCTAATTCTGTATCTACTTTAGCATGTTGCACGCTCACCCTAGGTCCATGTTCTCCAGGAAATACCGTGACGTCTCCATAATCTTTTGTGCAATAAAATCTTGCACCGACACCCTCTAAGATATCCACCGCTTCCTGTTTAGGATGTCCATAACGATTATTCTTTCCAGCACTTGCAACTGCTACCTCGGGTTTTAGCGCACGAGCAGTTTCTGGATAGAGTGACTTTGCCGCTCCATGATGTCCAACTTTTAAGAAATCAATATCTCCAACATCACCCGATGTCACCGTCTCTTTTGTTTGATCTCTTTCAGCATCTCCCGTTAAAAGCGTAGTTAAAGTATTTTGCCCATCGTTATACGTCACATAGAGCTCAACCGACGCATTATTAGCCTCTTTAGCTCTGTATCCCCTATGTGGCCACACAACGCGAATATGAAAGCGACCAACATCAAATTCATCACCATATAAAACTTCATAGGAGCTGCTGCCGGAAATCCTCTGAATAGCTCTCTGAAGCTCAGGTTTTTCTTGTTTTGTTATTCCTTCTCCAACTAATACCCGACCTGCCTTCACCGAACCAACCATATACCTCACGCCACCAGCATGATCCTCATCAAGATGTGTGAGCAAAATAGCATCAAGATATGAGATATGTTGTCGCTCTAGAGCGTCATTAACCACATCTCCCACACTCGTGTCTACAAGCAGAGAATGCGCGCCGTCACTGAGCAATATGGCATCTCCTTGGCCAATATCCATCACACAAATTCTTGTTGGCGAGAAAAACTTCCAGTAGATACTTAAACCCAAAATAAGCATAAACACCATCAAACAAATGCCAGATAAAACTACTCTTTTCCCTTTTGGCCAAAACACGTAAAGAGCCACCATTGCTGCAAACACAAGCAATGAAACTATCCAGCTCATGTCAGTTAACGACACGCTTGCAAAAGATCTTTCGGATAAAAAAGAAGTAAGAGTCTCTATAAACTGACCAAGAAAATCCACAAGGCAGAAAGCAACATCTTGAGCCGGTTTAAACCAACATAAAGCTATTGCTCCAATTCCAAATAAGCTCAGAAGAGAAAATAAACTTGTAATCAGCGCACTTGAAAGAGGAGCAAGTAAAGAAAAATGACCAAAGTACATGCAAGAAATTGGAAGGCACGATAGCTGAGCAACGGTTGTGGCACACATAGTATTTCGCACGTCAGAAAACGGTTTTCTCAGAATCTTCTGTATTGTTCCATATCCAGATATGTGAAAAGCAATTTTTGCATAGTACTGAGCAAGACCGCCGTAAATATTCATGCCAAAAATACATGCTAAAGACAAAGTGAAAGCAATATTCACACTTAGCTGTGGATCTATACAAAGCATAAATAATGCAACGATAGAAACTGCTGAGAGCGTATGATTTTTTCTTCCCACATATTGCATTACGTATTTTTGTTCAACAAGAAGTATTGCCCTCATTGCAGACGCAGGTAATCCACAGAAAAGCGCGTAGCTACTGAGTAAAAATAAATTCACTACCCCTCTTAAAAGAGGTTTTATCGTTAGCTTTTTAAAAAAAGCGTCAATAAAGGTAGAGAGAATTACCATGTGACAACTAGAAATTGCAATGAGATGCATTAGACCGCAACGCATAAATATTCTAGGAATGTTAAAGCTATACAAGCTAGGCCTATAGGCACAAAGACCGCATGCAACTAACGCTCGGCCAAAGCTCTGCTCTGGTTGAAGTTGAGAAATACAGTTTTCTCTAAATTGGGCAACTTCTCCAATAATTCCCTCTTCATAGGTTTTTGAGTTCACCTTGGTTATCTGAATTGAACCAAGTACTCCTCTCTTAAATTGTTCTTCTGAAAACTCCTTATCTTTATATTGTGTAAACCTGCCTTCACAACAAAGATGAGTTTCTCGCAAGAATGGTTCCTTGGCATGTATGCCCACAAATCCAATACAACTACCTTGGTAAAAGACAGACGCCTGACCAGTCCATGTATGATTTTTATAGACTAAATCTCTTGATACGACTAATTCAAAATCGTGTATAGCAGTTGACTCTAAAAGATCTACCGATGCCATTTGACTGGCATATATAAAAGAAGACCTGATAAAGATAATTACAAGTGAAAGTAAAACCACTCCAACAGTCATAAGGCTGGTATGCGCGTACTTTACATACCAAAGTCCTAATGCCGCCGCCATGCAGCTTCCTAAAATCTGAAGCAAAATAGTATCAAGCATTACGTTTCTTGCGATAAAAACTTGCAGCCATACACAAACAAATAGCAAGACACAAAGGCTATACGGAATAAAAGGCCTAGTGGGTTGTTCTATCACCTTAGACACGAATATTGTCCTTAAGCTGATCAAACTTTTTCTGGCCAATTCCAGAAACACGCATCAAATCTTCAGTTGTTTTAAAAGGTCCGTTCTTTTGTCTGTCTGCAACAATTCGCTGAGCTAGCCCTTCTCCCACACCTTGAAGCTTGGTTAATTCTTCTACAGTTGCTCGATTAATATCTACAACTGTCTTTTTATCTCTCTTCGTATTTGTTTGCTTATTGCTTGTGGCTTTGTTTTGCTCTGGCTGTGGAATCTCTGGTGGCGGCTCTTCTCCCTTTTTAGGAATATATATTTTTTGACCATCTTCAACAGGAGCCGCTAGA
This sequence comes from uncultured Atopobium sp., assembly GCA_937905925.1. GTDB lineage: Bacteria > Actinomycetota > Coriobacteriia > Coriobacteriales > Atopobiaceae > Lancefieldella. The sequence goes on along the minus strand of CALCXO010000030.1, from coordinate 77,088 downwards.
TTAATCCCTTGCCCGTTTGCATCTTCAGTTAAACCTCCTGCTATTTGAATAGCATCATTCACGCGTGGGTTTGCCATTTGTAGAGCGTAAAGTCCTGGTGACTTAACAGCTCCATCAACATGAACCATCATTTGAGGAGAAGCTTCTTTAATCTTATGATCAGCTCCTGGCTGATCTGTAGCATTATCTTCTTGCGTATGTTGCGGATTTTCTGCAACAGTCACTCCTTGCGTAGAGTCTGCTTGATTATGTGACCTATCAAAAGACTCTGATGTTCCAGCAGAAATTATTCCAATAAATACAACCGCTGACACAATAGCTAGGACAACCACAGCGGCAACCGCCATGAGTTGTTGCTGAGATAGATTAAACCTTCTCATCAATTTATTAATTATTTGAGTGCGGTTATTTGAAATCTGAGCCATACAATCACCTCAGATTTATATTCAACTATTAGGTTAATGAGAAGCGCTACTTTTAAAGATTCACCTAATAGCTTTGTCCAAAAACTGCTGGTAATCTGACACAGTTATCAACAATTAGCAGATATGTTGCACAAACTAACAAGAACAGAATTGCACTAAATAAGATTATCAACCCACTCGCATAAAAAATCCGCCCTTTTACGGAGCGGATTCTAAAAATGTATCTGAGCAAAGCTATCAAAACCTTTGAACTGCAGAAATACCTCAGACTTAAAAATATCCTAGTCAGCAATAAACTCTGCAGGAGCAAGTTCTTTATGACGAGCAGCAAGCTTTTTAGGTGGCTTATATGAAGGACACTGACTAAAGTCAATGTACTCAATATGCTGCATAAGGTCATCAATCATGGCTTCATGATCAAAGGAATTCCATGCTTCAAGAACTTCTCGCATTCTTGCATGAGTCTCAGGACGGCGAGGCATAAACAATGTGCAGCAATCAGGAGCCGTCTGCGTTGAGATATCAAACGTGTTGATATCTTGGGCGCGACGGATGATTTCTTGCTTGTCAGAGCCAATCAAAGGCCTCAAAACAGGTATGGTGACTGCCTCGTTGACAGCAGCAATGTTATCAAGCGTCTGAGAAGCAACTTGACCAAGTGACTCACCAGTTACCAGGGCTTTAGCACCCTCAAGCTCTGCAATTTTCTGTGCAATGATGTACATCACGCGACGATACATAATGACACGAAGAGCCTGTGGAACAGCAAGGGAAATCTCACGCTGGTGCTCGCCAAAGGGCACAACATACATTCTGCCAATAAGACCAGCAGGCTCAAGAGCCTCAATGATATCCTGGCACAGATATTCGCTGGTATCGGAAGTCATGGGGCGTCCAGAGAAGTGAACAGGAATAACCGTAGCTCCCCTACGGCCAACCATCCATGTAGCAACAGGCGAATCTATACCGCTAGAAAGAAGCGACACAACCTTACCCGCAGTACCAACAGGAAGACCGCCAACGCCGTGAATAGATGCAGCGTAAACGTATGCATTACCCTGAACAACGTGTACATAGACCGTCATATCCGGATTATGCATCTGAACTTTTTTATCAGGGAAATTCTCGCAAAGGACTGCGCCTACAAGCTGGTTAATCTCAATAGAATGCTTTGGATAGACCGTTGAGGAACGACGAGCATGCACTTTAAACGTAGTAAAGTCACCGGACTCCCCCAGCGCCTTCACGGCGGCGTTACAAAACTCCTGCTCATCTAAGCCACAACGATACGCCAAAGAAGCACGCGCAACGCCAGGAACCTGGGCCACAGCATGTTGCAGCTCTTCAGTTGCTTGTTTATCAGTGGTTTCTACAAGAAGGTAGCCAGAAATGCGAGAAACCCCCGCCACTGGAAAGTGTCGGAGGGCTCGTCGCAAATTTGTTACCAACTGATTTTCAAAAGTGGATCGGTTCTTACCCTTTAAACCAATTTCGTGGTAGTGAACCAGACATACTCTTTCAGTCATAACTCTTAGTAAACGATGGTGTTCTCGCCCTTAATAGCCTCGTCAAAAGACTCTTTAACAAAGCCAAGGGTACCGTCGTTAATCTCTTTCATAGCAATAGAGACAGAATCTTTACCACTTGCAACAGTAGTAATGTCATCAAAATCCTGAACAGCGGTTACACGCAGGTGCTGACCGTGAAGCATGTTGTTAATATCGCAAGCACGCTTAGAAGCAAGAGAGCAAAGCAAGAATGGATTCTGCTCAGTCTTCTGAAGCAGGCTGTCAATCTCAGGCTTAATAACAGACATTAAAGCTGACCTCCGTCTGATTCATAGTCATCAAAAACTTCCTCAAGCTTGCTGAGAGCAGTCTCAAGGTTGTCGTTCACAATGCAAACAGTATAGTCGTTTGCATACTCCATTTCACGTGACGCATTAGAAAGTCTCGTAGAAATGGTCTTCTCGTCTTCTGTACCACGGCCTCTAAGGCGCTGTTCAAGCTCTTCAAATGAAGGTGGCTTAATAAAGACGAGAATGGCGTTGGGGTATTGTTTGTGGACCATAAGTCCACCCTGAACGTCAATCTCTAGAACAACAGACTGACCTGCAGAAATCAGGCGATCAACCTCGGATTTGAGCGTGCCATAGCAATGACCATGAACATGAGCCCACTCAAGGAATTCACCAGCATCAACGCGCTTTTTAAATTCTTCATCGGAGAGAAAATGATACGCAACTCCATCGACTTCTCCTGGTCGTGGAGAGCGTGTAGTAGCCGAAACCGTCAGGCCTAGGTTTGGACGCTTGTCCCTCAACAGAGAGACAAGCGTTCCTTTTCCTACACCTGACGGTCCAGATACTACAAAAAGTTTGGCTGAACGAGCCACTACTTGGTCAGTGCCTCGAGGAGCTGCTCACGCTGACGAGCGCCAAGGCCCTTAACGCGGCGAGTTGCGGAAATTCCGAGCTCGTCCATAATCTTTGCTGCCTTTGCCTTGCCATAGCCAGGAAGGGACTCGATAAGAGCGGAAACCTTCATACGCTCAGCAATAGGATCGGTAGAATCAAGGACCTCTTTAAGGGAGACCTTACCAGTCTTAACCTTCTCGCGAAGCTCTGCGCGAGCGTGACGAGCCTGAGCTGCCTTCTCAAGTGCTGCCTTGCGCTGCTCATCGGTAAGTGTAGGTAGAGCCATTGTTCCTCCAAACATCGTTTTCGTACGTCATATACGAAACTCAATTTAATGTGCCTTTTGCACTTCAGCAAAATAGTTTGCCACATAACACGTTATTTACAAGGGGTTTTTTAATATTTACGCATCAAAAACCACCTGTTCACCATAATTCCAAAAACTTTTGCTAATTTTTAAGCTCAGAAATGATGGCTTCAAATGCTTCAACTGGATCGTTTGCGCAGGTAATTGGCCTACCAACTACCAATTTGCTTGCTCCGGCCTTAATTGCTGCAGAAGGTGTGGAGATTCTGACTTGATCGCCCTTCTCGGCACCCTCTGGACGTACTCCTGGGGTCACAATGAGTGCATTTGGTCCTAAAAGCTCTCTCATTTCCTGTGCTTCCTGAGGCGAGCAGACAATTCCGTCAGCACCAGCGCTGTAAGAAAGAGAAGCCAAACGAGCAACCTCGTCCTTAATGGAACCATCAACACCAATAGAATGGAGCGCATCCTCGTCCATACTGGTGAGGACAGAAATAGCCACTAGCTTGGTACGGCCGGACTCATCAACGCCACGCTCTACGGCAGCCTCTTCTGAACCCTCACGACCAGCAGAAATCATCTGAGCGGTTCCCAGGCCGTGAATAGAAAGAATGTCTGCGCCAGAAAGCGATGCAGAGTGGACAGCGCCCTTAACCTGGAATGGAATGTCATGCACCTTGAGGTCCAAGAACACCTTGAAGCCGCGAGCATGCATCTCGTCTACCATCGAGGGTCCGTAGCGATAAAAGAGCGTCATGCCAACTTTGACCCAACGTGCGTGGCCGGCGAGAAGATCGGTGAGTTCCAAAGCTCTTTCTCTTGTGCAATCAAGCGCAACAATAACGGCATCGCGTGCCTGCTCGTCCGTTAGCATTCAACAGCTCCAATCAGCTCGTGGATGTCAGATACTCCCTGGGACTTTGCCCAGTCAGTAAGCTCGTTTAGGATACGTGGAGCGCACATAGGGTCGTAAAGATTTGCTGAACCAACAGAAACAGCCGTAGCTCCTGCCAGGATAAACTCCGCCGCGTCCTCGCCTGTTTCTACGCCACCAACACCGCAGATAGGAATAGAGACCGCTTGCGCGCACTCCCAGACCATACGGACAGCAGCATTGTGGCAGAGAGGACCACTGAGACCTCCTGTTGGCTTAGAAAGCCTGCTCTTTCTTGTGTGAACATTAATTGACATGCCTGGAATAGAGTTGATGAGCGTAAGACCATCAGCGCCTGCGGCCTCAAAAGCTTTACCAATCTCGGCAACATTGACGGGAGCCATCTTAACCAGAATGGGCAGCTTTGTCAGAGGACGAACTGCCTTCATAATCTCTGTGGCCTGCTCTGGAGTACCACCGAGGGGCTTACCGCCCTTCTCGAGATTTGGACAACTCACGTTAAGCTCAATAGCTGAGATGTGTGGATTAAGCTCTTCAAGGCGCTCGACAACGTCAATCATCTCCTGAACGGAGTGTGCCGCCATCTGCATAATAACGCGTGTGCCACGACCCTCAAGATCTTTCATGTAGTCATCAGTGTGGGCGATAAAATCGTCCACTCCAGGATTGGCAAGGCCAACGCTGTTCATCATGCCGCCGTTGAGCTCGCACATACGAGGAGCTGGGTTTCCTTCCCAAGGAACGCGAGCAACACCCTTCATAGTGATGGCGCCAAGCAGAGAAACGTCGTAGAAACCCTCAAACTGCCAACCGTAACCAAAGGTACCCGCAGCGGTATTGATAGGATTTTTCATCTGGATACCGCCAAGATTGACGGCCATTTTTACCTGATCTACCATGCGATCTCCTTTGCCTCAAAGACAGGTCCAACCATGCAAGCAGACGCATAGCCGCCCTTAGCAAGTGGGACATTGCAGGTGTTGCATGCGCCAAAGGCGCAGCTCATCATACGCTCCATAGAAACCTGGCAGGCAACGTTGTTGGCAATTGCAAGCTTGGCCACGCTTCTCATCATAGGCTCAGGACCGCAGGTATACACAGCGTCCCAAACACCTTGGCTCAAAGGTTCCTCCAAAGCTGCTGTTGCAAAGCCCTTAGTACCCTTAGAACCGTCATCCGTTGTGACGTACACGTTCTGTGCGCCCAAGGCGAGAAGATCTTCTTCTCCAAAGAGTTTCTCGGCAGTTTGTGCGCCAATGACCGCGTCAAACTCAACACCCAGCTCTGTAAGCTTGCGCGCTGCAGCGATAATTGGTGTGATACCCACACCTCCTGCTACCAGGACGCTTCTCTTGCTAGAGGCGTTAAGGCGCCAGGGGCGGCCGCAAGGAGCAGTCATGTCACTAGCGTCACCAGGCTTCATCTGAGAAAGCCTGCGTGTACCCTCGCCTACCGTTGCGTAGATAAGCTCGAGCGTATCGGTTGCTTTATCAGCTAGCGAGAAGGACAGTGGGATGCGAAGAATGTGGCGCTTATCGCCTGGAACATTAACGTTTACAAACTGACCAGGCGCTAGAGACTTACAAAGACCTGGTACCTTGAGCTGGGCTCTATACAGATTCTGGGCAACCTGGGTATTACTCAAAACCGTAAAGTCAAATACCTGTACATTTCCACGTAGTGGCATTACTTTTCCCCTCCAGGAACAACTACTTCATTGGCAAGAACTCGCTTACCATCAACAAACACATCTGTTGCAACACCATAGAGCTCAGCGCCAATGAAGGCGGAGTTCTTGGACTTGCTCTCAAAATACTCTGTCGTAATCTGAACCTTCTTTTCTGGGTCAAAAAGGGTCAGGTCAGCCTTGTAACCTGCAGCAATCTTAACAGGCTCAAGACGCAGAATACGACGAGGATTAACGGCCATTGCGCGAACAAGACCAGTGTAAGAAAGCTTATTGGTACGCACCATATTAGTGACCATCAAAGGCAGCGAGGTCTCAAGGCCAATGCAGCCAAAGTAAGAGATTTCCCACTCACAGTCCTTCTCGTGAGCTGCATGAGGCGCATGGTCAGTAACAATACAATCAACTGTCCCGTCTGCAACCGCTGCCTGAAGAGCAAGCGCATCCTCAGCAGTTCTGAGCGGTGGATTCATCTTAAGGTTGGTGTTATACGTATCAGTGATGTCATCTTCAGACAAGAAGAGATGGTGAGGACAAACCTCTGCGGTAACAGGCAAGCCTTCTTTCTTAGCTGCACGTACCAGCTCTGCTCCCCTGCCCGTTGAAATGTGGCAAATGTGTAGAGGGCAACCGGTAAGGCGGCACAGATCAATATCTCTGGAAATTTCCAGCTCCTCACCAAGTGCTGGCCAGCCAAACATACCAAGGCGCGTGCTTGCGCGACCTTCGTTAACAACACCACCAGCACTGATGGACTCAATCTCACAGTGAGCAGCAACAACGCGGTCAAACTGGGAGACATACTCCATAACGGTGCGCATCATACCAGCGCTTTGAACGCCGTGGCCGTCGTCAGAGAACGCGGATGCTCCCTCATCAACCATGTTGCCAATCTCAGCAAGCTCTTGTCCCTTAGAGCCCTTGGTTAGAGCACCCATAGGACGGACGTGAATGAGACCAACCTCATTGCCACGATCAATCTGAAAGCGAACAGCAGGACCGTTATCGGTGACAGGATTGGTGTTTGGCATAGTAGCAACATCAGTAAAGCCACCATGAACCGCAGCTCTAGAGCCCGTCTCAATGGTCTCTTTGTACTCAAAGCCAGGATCTCTAAAGTGAACGTGCATATCAACAAGGCCAGGGGTAAGCACCTTGCCTTTTGCGTCAATGACAGTATCACCCTCTTGAGGCTTAACCGTAGCTGCTACTTCGGAAATAGTTTCTCCGTCAATACGAACGTCCAGTACCGCGTCGAGATTAAGCTGCGGGTCTACAACACGCGCGCCCTTAAGCAGAAATGCCATCAGAGTCTCCTCCCAGAAGCAGATACATTGCGGCCATGCGCGTCAAAACGCCTGCATTGACCTGGTCAAGAATACGAGAGCGAGCGCAATCGGCCACCTCGCTGTTAATTTCCATACCACGGTTCATAGGACCTGGGTGGCAGATAATTGCCTCAGGCTTCATCAGCTTGCTGCGGCGCTCATCAAGGCCCCAAAGCCTGTTGTACTCACGGCGAGAAGGAATAGGAGCTCCTTCCATACGCTCCAGCTGCACGCGGAGCATGTACACGACGTCAACATCACCAATGACCTCATCAAAATGTGAGGTCTGATAGCAGCCAAACCAGCTTGGATCGTCTACGTGGAATGTTGGAGGTCCAACGAGAACAACCTCTGCACCCATAGTCTTGAGTGCTGGCACCAAAGAACCAACAACGCGACTGTGAGAAAGGTCGCCAACAATGGCAACTTTAAGGCCATCAAGATGCCCAAAGTTCTTGCGAATGGTATAGAGGTCAAGCATGGCCTGAGTGGGGTGCTGATGCTTGCCGTCACCAGCGTTGATGACAACGGCATCAGTGTGCTCAGTAATCTTCTGCGGTGTACCTGCAAGTCTTGCACGGCAGATAAACATATCAACGTTCATAGCGTCGATAGTCTGAATGGTATCTGCCAAAGACTCACCCTTAACCACAGATGAGGTAGATCCTCCCATGTTTAAAGCGTCGGCAGAGAGACGTTTCTCGGCAAGCTCAAATGAAGAGCGAGTCCTGGTAGAAGGCTCTAAGAACAGGTTGACGATAGTGCGGCCACGAAGTGCCGGCACCTTTTTAATGTCTCTGTTGTTTACAGCCTCAAACGACTGAGCTGTATCAAGAATTTGCTGGATATCGTCACGCGTCAGACTGTTTGTATCAATCAAATGTTTAACCGAAAGCATTAGTTTCCTCCCTCAATAAAGGGGTCAGAATAGTCAGCTTCGTACAGCAAGACGCAGTCCTGACCATCAATTTCTTTAATATTTAAGCTGACTACCTGGCTCTTTGATGAAGGAACATTCTTTCCCACATAGTCAGGTCTAATAGGAAGCTCACGATGACCACGGTCAACTACTACGGCCAATTGAACGCGCTCAGGACGACCATAGTCGATGAGCGCATCAAGTGCTGCTCTGATAGTTCTTCCTGTCTGAAGAACATCGTCTACCAGCACAACGCTTGTACCTGTAATATCAAAATCGATATTAGTTGCATGGAGAACCGGTGCGGTATTTCTTCTAAAATCATCGCGATAAAAACTGATATCAAGTGAGCCAACTTTTGGCTTAAATCCGGTAAAACTCAAAATCTTTTCCGCAAGACGAGAAGCCAAAACCTCTCCACGGCGAACAATGCCCACCAAAGCAACGTTTTCAATTGCATCGTTATTCTCGACAATTTCGTGAGCAATTCGTGTAAGCATGCGGTCAAGGGACTGCTCATCCACAATGAGAGAGTGCGAACCTTCTTGAGCCATAGCGCCTCCAATAAAAAAGATACCTCACCTGACCAGGCACAAGGTATCCAAAAGGCAAAACTATGACTATGAGCCTTACGGGTATCTCGTACCACATTTAAAGACACACATATTGTACTCGTACAGACCCTAACTTTTGGTTAGGAATTTTAATTATCTCTTGAGGTGCTCGTAAGCTTCACAAACTTCATCCACAGGACCCAGCATGCGCTGCTTGCCCTTCTCAATCCAAATAGCACGGTCACAAATGCGCTGAACCAGGTCAATGGAGTGAGAAACCAGAAGAACGGTAACGTTATTAGAAGCGACCAACTCTTTGATGCGGTTCTCGCACTTTTGCTGGAAAAGGAAGTCTCCCACCGAGAGCGTCTCATCAACAATGAGCAGGTCAGGTTCTGTAACGGTTGCAATTGCAAAGGCAATACGTGCCACCATACCAGAGGAGTAGTTCTTGAGTGGCATGTCCATAAAGCCCTCAAGCTCAGCAAACTCTACAATCTGGTCAAAGTGCGAGTCAATAAACTCCTTCTTGTAACCAAGAAGAGCGCCATTGAGGTAGATATTCTCTTTAGCGGTAAGCTCCATGTCAAAGCCAGCACCAAGCTCAATAAGAGGCGCAATAGTACCTTTAACCTCACAAGTTCCCTTAGAAGGCTCAAGTACGCCCGCAATGATTTTGAGCATGGTAGACTTGCCAGAGCCGTTGGTGCCCACCAGGCCAAAAGCCTCGCCACGCTTTACTTCAAATGAGATGTCATCAAGAGCCTTGAACTCCTTAAAAGCAACCTCGCCGCGTGCAAAGGCAATAAAATACTCTTTCAAAGAGTTGAACTGCTCAGAGGCAATGTTAAAGATCTCCGAAACGCCGTTTACCGCAACAACGGTCTCTGCGTCTTCAGATGGAAGCGGTGGACGCATAAAATCGTCATCGCCAGCAACAACTACCCAGGCAGTAACTGTCTGAGGGTTGTTGTGCGTGTCAAATGCATCAATGTAAAGATGATAGCGACCAGGCTCTGGGAAGGTATATGTCCACGACGTATTAGGAATTGAATCACCAAATTGATGCTCTGTGGTATCCCAAAAACCCTCATCCCAACGGTCGTTCAAACTCCACACATAGTGAAATTTAAAGCCCTCAGGGTCTGCACCAATAATCTTAGGAGTAGCAGTTACAGTCTCTCCTGCACGAATCTCGTGCGTATCCAAGGAAACCTGAACTGACCAGCCTAATTCTTTATTTGGTGACTCAGACATACAACTCCTCTAATCAACTATTGCCTGAACAGTATAGCTGATTATGGCGAGAAACCCGACTTTTTAAGAGACTTCTCTACTTCTGTGGTGCCGCTGTAGTGGTACGTACAATAAGCTTTGGAGCAATTCTAATTGCTTCAGGCTCATACCCCGCCTCAGATGCACGTATTGCATGCTCAAGAGCAACGCGACCGCGCTCTAGGAGATTAAAGCGTACGGTGGTCAAAGAGAAGTTTGGCAGATAGTCTTCAAGAGAGTCGTCAACACCAACAACGCTCACGTCTTCCGGTACGCTCAGTCCCACTTCTTCAAATGCCGCAATGATACCTAGCGCCATCTGGTCGTTTGCTGCATAAACTGCAGTAAAATCACGAGTTTCTCGCAGTTTTTTACCAATTTCATAGCCACTATTGGCGGTCCAATCGCCAGCTAAAGGCTCAACAGTTTCTAGCCCATACTCAGACATGGCATCTCGCCAGCCTTTTTCGCGAAATTGCGAGTCAATAGAGTATGAAGGGCCTGCTACAAAACGGATCTTGCGATGACCAAGCTCATAGAGGTGATCAATGACAAGCTTTGAGCAGCCGTACTGATCTGAGTCAACGGTTGTGCAGTAAGGGTGCTCGTGCATGGTAAGAAGCACTGTTCCAAGGCCCGGCTGCGGTACAAATGATTCAAAGTCTGATGCCATAAGGCTCATGCTGATAATCATGCCGTCAACAGGAAGATTAGACATACGATGAGAAATGTCCTGCAGGCAGAGGCCATCGTCAGAGCCTTTCTCAATCATCGTAATTGCATATTCATGCTCACGAGCCGCAGAGACAATGCCATCGAGGGTTGCCAAGTTACCAAACTCACGAATGTCGTACAAACAGAGTCCCACCGATTGATACGAACCAGACCTTAACGACCTGCCTGCAAAGCTTGGCCTAAAGCCCATGGACTCCATTGCGGCCTGGACTTTTTCTCGCGTTGCCTTACTGACGTTCTGAGCGCCATTAGCAACACGAGAAACGGTCTGCTGAGAAACACCAGCAGCTTGCGCAACATCAGCCATTGAAACAGAGCGCTTATTTGAGCTAGAACTATGCGAGCGAGTCACGAATTCCTCCGATTATCTGCTTGTTTACGTACTCATACTAACAGGCAGATTCACATAACGCGATAAAATTGCATATATAGCAGCAAATTAAACGTTCACGGTAAAAAAATAACCGTTCGGCGAGAAGGACTTTTGACCTGCGCTCTAACCGTTTGCCCCCACAAAGATACCACTGACTGAAAACTTAATAATTTCCTGTTAGTTCGTTATGAGTACGTTAACATAGTATGTGTAATGCACTATGAGTAGTATCTCGGAGGTATCCGATGATTGATGTTCGACCCTTTGATAGCTTTGTTAATTCCCCTGCTGCGCTTACGTATACCATTCGCGGCGCCCATTCATCAATTAAATTAAGCAATTTTGGTGCCACCATTCTGGGCGTTTCAGTTCCAGATGTTTATGGGACGCAGGCAGATGTAGTTCTTGGATATAGCCTATTTGACCTGTATTTAGATAACCCTGCCTGCTTTGGTGCCTCCATTGGACCTTCCGCTAACCGCGCAGATAAAGCAGAGATTCCACTTAATGGTGTTATCTATCATCTTCCTAAGAACAACGGTCCAGACAACCAAAATAACCTGCATACTGATCTGGTTACTGGTATTCATAAGCGCATTTGGCAGGCAGAAATTGATGAAGCTCAAAATACGGTAACCTTCAGCATTGACTTGGTAGATGGAGAATATGGACTACCAGGAAACCGCCACATTTCCGCAACCTATAAGCTTGTTGAAGAGAGTGCGCAGTCAACGGTAAATCTTACGTATACCTGCACAACCGATGCTGCAACATTTGTAAACATGACTAACCACGTATACTTCAACCTTAATGGTCATGATTCTGGAAATGTCTGCGGTCATAGTCTGACCATTCACGCAGATTCGTATCTGCCTCTACGAGAAGACTCGGTTTCCGCAGGAACCATCGATACTGTTGCAGGAACTCCCTTTGATTTCCGCGCACCTAAAACCATTGGTAAAGATCTTGGTGTAGAAAACAAGCAGCTCAACATTGGTCATGGCTATGATCACTGCTTTGCTATTAACAACTATGAAAACGGTCAGTTGCGCCCCGCCCTTCTCGCCACATCAGAAAGCGGACGCTCGCTTGAGATTCAAATTACCGCTCCCGGTGCTCATCTTTATACCGGCAACTGGCTTGATGAGGCACGTGCAAAAGACGGCGCTATCTACAAGCCTCAGGCTGGTTTTGCATTTGAGAGCGAGTTTTATCCAGATTGCGCTCACCATGCAGAGTGGCCTCAGCCCACATGCACGCCTGAGCAGCCATACAGCTCACAGATTGTTTATCGATTCTTTTAAGATACCTGGCTTCACAGCACTAAAGGGAAAGGAACACCATGGCTCACACGTTTGACGAGAAAACCACAGCTCAGCTCAATCGCGCAAAAGAGCACTTTGAGCAAATGTTCGGAAAAGCTGACCGCTATCTTGCAGTACATGCGCCTGGTCGCTCCGAGATTGCTGGTAATCACACTGATCACGAGGGTGGTCATGTTATTGCCGGCGCCCTAGATGTTGCTATTGACGCTATTTGCGCACCTAATAACCTGGGCGTTATTCGTGTTGCCAGCGTTGGATACGATCCTTTTGAGGTAGATTTCACAAATCTGGAACCCTCAGAGGATGAGTTCCTTACCACTAAGGCCATTGTTCGCGGCATGACTGCAAACCTGGTCAAACTTGGCTTTGAGCCAACTGGTTTTGACATGGCAGTAGTAAGCGACGTACCTGGCGGCGGTGGACTTTCTTCCTCTGCTGCTTTTGAGGCTGCAGCAGGTCGCGCAATGGAAGCACTCTGGGAAGGCGGCTCCGAAATTTCTGCAGTTAAGCTTGCTCAGATGAGCCAGAACACAGAAAACGTTTACTTTGGCAAGCCTTGCGGCCTTATGGATCAGCTTGCTGTTTGCCTTGGCGGCCTTGCCTTTATGAACTTTGAAGATTCTGCAGAACCCAAGGCAGAAAAGCTAGACCTTAACTTTGAGGATTATGGCTACGCTCTCTGCCTTGTTGATGTTGGCTGCGACCATGTTGCCTTTACAGATGAATACGCAGCGGTCCCTGTTGAGATGCAAAAAGTTGCAGCAGCTTTTGGTAAGACTCGCCTCTCTGAGGTTCCGGTTGAAGACTTCCAGGCTCGCGTTAATGAGCTGCGAGAAGAGCTTGGAGACCGCGCCCTTCTCCGTGCTATCCACTACTGGTACGAAAATGACCTGGTAGACAAGAGATGGGCAGACCTCCAGAATTCCGACATTGAGTCCTTTATTGCGCTCACCAACGCTTCTGGCGCAAGCTCCGGCATGTACCTGCAGAACGTTTCTACTTCTGGCTCGTATCAGCCAGCTATGCTTGCCCTTGGCTTGGCCGAAAGCATCTTAAAAGGTTCTGGCGCCGTTCGCATTCACGGTGGCGGTTTTGGTGGCTCTATCCAGTGCTTTGTTCCTCTCGCCCTAGTCGAGACCTTCATTGCACAAATGAATCAGTGGTTTGGCGAAGGTGCATGCCGCCACTACGCCATCTCTGACCAGGGAGCTTGTGCACAATGGCTGTAGCAGACAATGAAAGCGCGCTTTGCATTCAGCAGCTTGTCGCGTATGCATGCGAGCGCGGACTTATTCAAACTGAGGATTTGACCTGGTGCTATAACGCGCTGTTGGACATGCTTTCGTACGAGGGTCCCGCTCCCGTTAAGCCTTGGGAGAAGATTGACCTGGAGTCGTTTGATCTTGACCAGACACTTGCCGAGCTTGCTCGCTTAGCTGTTGCTCACGGTCTTGCCGAGAACACCCAGAGCGGCGAAGACTCTTTTGCCATGCGAGTCATGGGCCTTCTGCTTCCAAAGCCTTCCGAGGTGGCGCGCCATTTTAATGAGCTGTACGTTGCCGAGGGTCCTCGCGCCGCAACTGACTGGTTCTACACGCTCTGCTGCGACGCAGGCTATGTCAGAAGAAGCGCCATTGCCAGGAATATCACGTGGACTACACCAACTACCTGGGGAGACTTAGAGATTACTATCAACCTCTCCAAGCCAGAAAAAGACCCTCGCGAGATTGCCGCAGCTAAAACGGCTCAAAACACTTCTGGCGAGAAATACCCCGCATGCCAGCTCTGCCTTGATAATGAGGGCTATTCTGGACGCGGCGCTTCGTCTGGTGCAGGTGCTCATCCTGCCAGGCAGAACCTGCGCATCATCCCCATTGAGCTCAACCAGCATCGTTGGGGATTCCAGTACAGTCCGTATGCGTATTTCAACGAGCACTGCATTGCCATGAACTCGGATCACGTTCCTATGCACATCGATCACGAGGCGCTGGTCAACCTCTTTGACTTTGTGGACAGGTTCCCCCACTACTTCATCGGTTCAAACGCTGACCTGCCCATTGTGGGTGGATCGATCCTCTCGCACGATCACTACCAGGGCGGACGTTACGAGTTCCCTATGATGCGCGCAGAAGTTGCGGAAGAGTTTGAGCTCAAGCAGTTCCCCGAGGTAGCGGGTGCAATTCTCAAGTGGCCACTCTCCGTTCTTCGCCTCTCCTCCACCAGTCGAGAAGAAGCACTCAAAGCTGCAGAATTTATCATCACTGCATGGCGCAGCTATACCGACGAATCTGTCTCTGTTTATGCGGAAACTGACGGCGAGCCCCACAACACGGTTACCCCTGTTGTCCGCAAGCTTGAAGATGAGACTTACGAGGTCTTTCTTGCATTGCGCAGCAACGTTACCAGCGAAAAGCATCCGCTTGGCATCTTCCATCCACATGCCGAGTATCATCACATCAAGAAAGAAAATATCGGCCTCATCGAGGTCATGGGCCTTGCCGTGCTTCCGCCTCGTCTTGTGCCAGAGCTCAATAAAGTTCAGTCTGTTATGGAGCAGTGCTTGGCAAATGGCAAGAAAGCTAACGCAGTCTATGGACAGCTGACCACGGACTCTACCACCATCTCTCACGCCGATTGGGCGCGCCAGATCTACGCTAAGCTGCTTGAGCAGGGCGACGGTTCTGGCAAGGATGCCGCATCACAAAAGGACATCTCTTCCCTCTCGTCCGAGCAGCTCAAGAAGTACATTTACGACGAAGTTGGCATTGTCTTCTCGCACGTTTTAGAGGACGCCGGCGTATTCAAATGGGACGAAGAAGGACGAGCAGCACAGCATCGCTTCCTCGAGTCTCTGTAGCTACTACCGCCCACAGGTTCGTGCGTAGCTCACGATGCTCCACGTGCAATAACGTATCTCGCAATCGCATAAATCACCCAGCAAGAGGGCCGAGAAAATCGGCTCTCTTGTTTTTTACCGCCAAACCGTCAGCCCACGACAGTTAAACAACGCGCAAGCACAGCAAAGTCAGATATTCTGTTGGATGTGGGGTCTAATTTGACCCTTCTAACACACCTATGTCGGATAATCTGTCGCAGATAGCTCTACTCAATGCCCTGACCACACCTACGTCAGATAATCTGCATGTATCGAGAAGCCCGACCACATCTATGTCGGATAATCTGCATGTATCGAGAAGCCCAACCACAGTAAAGTCGGATAATCTGTCGATAGTTAACATATTTTCCGACATAGGTGTGTTATTTCCCTTTAAAACTGCAGAATATCAGCCATAGGTGTGCTTTCCGGGACAAAAATTGCAGAATATCAGCCATAGGTGTGTTGCAAAAATTCTAAAAGGACATATGTCTAAATTGATACAGCATTTTACCAGCTAGTTTGTAAATTTCCCGTAAAGTCACTTTTCCTTAACGTGCAAGCGCTGTCTTTCACCAAAAAAGAGGCGTCTACGTGAGTAGACGCCTCGAAACTTGCACGTAATAGCACGCTTTCCGCACTTGCGCTGCGTTTCCGCACTTGCTGTGCGCTGCGCGGGAGCGCCAGTTACTTCTTCTGGACGTACTTCAAGCAGTCAAGGGTGACAGCGGTCAGAATAATGACGCCCGAGAAGACAAACTGCAGGTTGGTATCGATACCAAGAATGGTCAGTGCGTAAGTCAGTGCAGTGAAGATAAGAACACCCACGGTAACACCGGAGATCTTACCAATACCACCGGTGAACGAGACGCCACCAACAACGCAGGCTGCGATTGCGTCCATGTCCCAACCCTGGCCGTAAGCTGCGGAACCAGAGCCGACCATACGCATGCACTCGAGCCATGAACCAAATCCGTAGAGGATACCGGCCATAACAAAAGCGCCAACCATAACTCTAAAGACAGAGATACCAGAAACAGCCGCTGCCTCAGGGTTTCCACCTACCGCATAGAGGTTCTTACCAAAGGTAGTCTTGTTCCAGATGAACCAAACAATAGCGATAGCTGCGATTGCCCACAAAATAATTGATGGGAATTTGCCAATTCGTGGAATGACCATATCTGGAATAGATGGCTCGATAGCACCAAAAGAAACACCCTTTGTTGCATAGGTAACAATACCAAAGATAATCAGCATGTTAGCCATGGTCGAGATGAATGGGTGCATCTTAAACTTAGCAGTAAAGAAACCAGCAATACTGGTAAAGCAGGTGCAGAGAACAATACAGGTAACCAAAGCCATGATGATTCTGACAGGAATTGGAATACCAGTAAGATCAAACGTGATGCCAAAGACCTGACCAGTATTGATGCCCTGGTGCATGATGATGGTTGAAGCGGTCATGCCCATACCAACCATACGACCAATGGAAAGGTCAGTACCGGTAAGCAGGATCAATCCAGCGACACCAAGTGCCAGGAACATTCGAGGCGATGCCTGCTGAAGAATGTTGATGACGTTGGAGTATGTCAGGAGCTGAGTGCCCTTGACTGCTGGGGTAATGATACAAAGGGCAATGAATACCAGGAGAATAACAATGTACAGGCCGTTCTGAAGCAAGAATGAACGGGTGTTGAAGGTGTACTTGTAGTTCTCCCACTTCTGAGCCTGAGACTCTAGTGGAGTGAACTTAGACATCCTGAGAAGGTCGATGAGGTGATACTCATGACTAAACGCATTATGAGCACGGTCTTTGATGCGCTGAAGGTCTTTCTGATAGTTGACCTTAGCATCAAACTGACGGTTCTTATAGACGTATTTCTCGTCCTTGATTTCCTGAGCATCAGAAGTCTTGCTGACAGCCTCTTCATGCTCCTTCTTAAGGCGCTCAAGAGCAGCCGCGTAGTTCTGCTTAGCCTGCTCCTTCTCAAGAGCACAGCTAGCCTTTACAGGCTCCAAGTACTCGTTCTTGTAGTGCTCCTTAAGATAAGCCTCGGCCTCTGCGATCAGCTTGGAGACCTGAGCGCTGTTCTCGGACTCAACCTTCTTTGCAAGCTCCAACTCAGTCTTGTAGCCCTCGATAAGCGTGTTGCGCTCTTCGGCGGAGATAGACTTATCGCGCTTTGTCGACTCAATAGCGCTCAGTGTTGAAATTACTTTGTTGGTGCCATTTGTGCGAAGCTCATCAATCTGAGCCTGAATGGAACCAATCTTCTGATCAATAGGCTTTAGCAGCTCTTTTTCCTGCTCGGCCGTCAGAACAGATCCACCTGTTTTTGGCATTTGTATCATCCTCTCCTACAGGTACTTTGCGCTGAGGCGCAGGAGTTCTTCTTGATTTGTCTCGTTGGTATTTACGATACCCGAGAGCCTACCGTTGGACATAACACCAATACGGTTGGTAATTCCCAAAATCTCTGGCATCTCCGAAGAGACTACGATAATAGTGGTACCGCTCTTAGCCATATCAATAATGAGCTGGTAGATCTCATATTTAGCACCAACATCAATACCACGAGTAGGCTCGTCCATCAGGAAAACCTGTGGATAGCGCTCGAGCCATTTACCAAAAATGACCTTCTGCTGGTTGCCGCCAGAAAGACTTGAAATCAAGTCTGATGGACCCTGAGCCTTGGTGTTCATAACCTTGAGCTCGTTGACGGTAGCCTTAGTCATCTTAGGATCAGAAAGAATTGGACCAGCCTTGTACTGGTTCAAGTTTGCAATGGTTGTGTTAAACGTCAGGTCACCCTTAAGGAACAGGCCGTTTGCCTTGCGCTCCTCGGTAATCATGGCAAAACCGTGATCCATTGCCTCTGCAGCTGTCGAGAAGTTCATAAGGTGCTCGTTGACGTAGACACGACCGGCAGCTCTGGTTCTTACACCAAAAATTGTTTCAAGAAGCTCTGTTCTACCAGCGCCGACAAGACCATACAGACCAAAAATCTCACCCTTCTTTACATCAAAGGTGACGTCCTGAAGGTATGGCTCATATTTAGTTGAAAGGTGCTGAATAGAAAGATACGTCTTACCAGGTGTGTTAGTAACGTCTGGGAAGCGATTCTCAAGTGAGCGGCCGACCATTGCCGAGATAAGCTCATTCATGTTGGTCTCATTTGAGCGCTTGGTCATAACAAGCTTACCGTCACGAAGAACTGAAATGTCGTCGCAAATCTCAAAGATCTCATCCATCTTGTGAGAGATGTAGACCAAAGAAATTCCCTGCTCTTTGAGCATGTGAATCATCTCAAAGAGTTTCTCGACCTCTTGAGTCATAAGTGAAGAAGTAGGCTCATCAAGAACAATAATCTTAGCGTTGTAAGAAATTGCCTTTGCAATCTCGCACATCTGACGCTGAGATACTGACATGTTCTTCATAGGCTGTGTCAGGTCTACGGTCATACCAAGACGCCTGAAGAGCTCGTTAGCCTCTTTTTTCATGCGTCCCTCGTCGACAACACCCATTGCATTAACGGGATAGCGACCAAGGAACAAGTTATCTACAACATTTCTATCAAGGCACTGGTTAAGCTCCTGGTGAACCATTGCGACGCCATTCTCAAGTGCGTCTTTTGGTCCAGAGAAATTAACCTCTTTGCCGTCAAGAAATATCTTGCCTTCATCTTTTTGATACGTACCAAACAGGCACTTCATCATGGTAGATTTGCCTGCGCCGTTCTCTCCCATAAGACCCATAACGGTTCCACGGCGTACGTTCATTGAAATGTGATCCAGAACGCGGTTACGTCCAAAGGACTTGCTCATTCCATCAATTGTTAGAACGATATCGTTTTCTGTATCTGCCATGTAATCACCCCTTATCTCGCTAAGTTATTGCGCTTATTCGCGAGAACACCGGAGGAGAGCAGGTGTCTCCCCTCCGGTATTGTTTCGTGCTATCGACTACTTAATTACTTAAGCAGCTGGGTATAGGAAGAACCGTTGTCGGTCTTAACCATGTTGAATGCAAATGCATCGTACTCGTCAGGGTTGCCAAGACGGTTGGTAATGTTGGACTCAGTCTGGCCATCGCCTGCGATGAACTCAACGTTGAGGTTGAGCAGTGGAGCATACTTCTTGAGCAGTGGTACATAGGTTGAACCAAGGAAGTTGTCGCCAGAGTTGTAGGTGTTGAGCCAAACCTTCTTCTCTGGGTGCTTGTCTGCGCTCAGCTGAGCGGAAGCATCCTTGTAAGTAGTGGTTGCGTCAAGGTTATCCTTGTAGTTCTCAGCGGTAACTGCAAGGTTGAGAGCGTAGTAAGAACGCTGCTCTGCAACATACTTGTAGTCCTTGGAGTCAATCTTGTTGCCAGCATCGTCTGCGGACTCAATGCCGGTGTTGATATCAGCGCCGTCAAGAGCGTTGCGGAGCAGACGGAGAGTCAGGTAAGCCTGAACATCTGGGTGCTGGGAAATGGTGCCTGCATAGCCGTCAGCAATAGCTGCAACAGCGTCAGAGTTAGCGTCGTAACCAAAGGTTGGGACCTTCTGAGCCTTTGACCATGCATTGAAGATGGACATACCCATACCATCGTTGTTGGAAACAACAACATCAATCTGATCGCCGAAGGAAGAAGACCAAGCAGCAATTGCGTTACCAGCGGTTGCAGCATCCCATGTTGCACCAGCGGTGTTCTTCATCTCCTGAGAAGCAAGCTCACGGATGGTGTAGGACTTGCCGCCGACCTCAAGCTTGCCGTCCTGAACAACAGAAGCGGAGCCATCGGTGTTGGTGCCTACTGGATCGGAAATAATCTTGCCGTCCTTCTCGATGCCAGTACCAAGTGCCTTACGGACACCACGAGTACGAGCGATAGAGTCGTTGTGACCAATGTCACCAATTGCAAGAACGTAACCAATGATGCCATCCTTGTTGCGATCAAGCTCAGCTGCGTGAGCCTTGATGTAATCAAGAACCATCTGGCCCTGGAGTTCTGCACCCTGAACTGCATCAAAGCCAACGTAATAGGTATCTTTGTTGAAGTTAAGAGTGTTTGTATCAAGCTCACCGGTTGAGCTGTTAGAAGGCTGACGGTTGAAGAAGACAACAGGCTTATCCTTGTTCTCTACCTTTGCATCTTTAGCGCCTTCCTCTTTTTTCTCGCTAGGTGCGCAAGCTGCAAGAACGCTAGATCCACCAACGCTAAGAACGCCTAGACCACAGAACTTTAGAAAACTGCGACGAGACACATCCATAGTAGTGACCTTTCTCATTTGTTATGCCTTTTGCATAACACTGACCTTAATGAGTACGTTAACAAATCTCATCACAGCTCTTTGTGAGATGTCGCTCAACGGTTGCAGAAATACCGTAAGCGTTATGTTTTGTACCTTTTACGGTGTCAATTTTGAAGTTTTTGAGGATAAATAAAGAAAAATCGGTCAAATGACCAAATTGTCGAGAAAATCGTCCTCTTCAAATCTGTGAATAAAAATCTGCCTAATGCGAGAAAAGCAGAACGGTTCTTTAAGCAAAAAAGACCAGGCATTGCCTGGTCTTGAAAATTCTGGCTCCCCGAGCAGGATTTGAACCTGCGACACGCTGATTAACAGTCAGCTGCGCTACCGCTGCGCCATCGGGGAATATGTGTGCTTCTCAGCGGTGTTTAAGTATAGAGAGACATTCCAAACCATGCAAGCATTATTTAGAAAAAATTTATTCAAATTCCTCTTACACGATCTCTCACACCTAAACCAAGAAGCTACTCCTCCATGTAGTCCTTAAGACGACCAGACCTAGAAGGATGACGAAGCTTTGCCAAGGTCTTGGACTCAATCTGACGAATACGCTCACGCGTAACGCCAAACTCCTTGCCTACCTCTTCAAGGGTACGAGGATGACCGTCCTCAAGACCAAAGCGGAACTTAATAACCTTACGCTCACGATCAGCAAGGCCGTCAAGAACCTGCTCAAGCTGCTCACGAAGCATTGAATCAGAAGCTGCATCTGGTGGAGCAACAGCTGAAGAGTCCTCAATAAAATCTCCAAGCTGGGAATCTTCTTCTTCACCAATAGGTGTCTCAAGAGAGACGGGCTCCTGGCTAATCTTCTGAATCTCGCGGACGCGATCAGGAGACATACCCATTTCTGCGCCAATCTCTTCTGGAGAAGGATCTCTACCAAGATCTTGCAGAAGCTGACGCTGAACACGGATGAGCTTATTGATGGTCTCTACCATGTGAACAGGAATACGAATGGTACGAGCTTGGTCCGCAATAGCACGGGTAATTGCCTGGCGAATCCACCATGTAGCATATGTTGAGAACTTAAAGCCCTTGGTGTAGTCGAACTTCTCGACAGCACGAATAAGGCCCAGGTTACCTTCCTGGATAAGATCGAGGAACAGCATGCCGCGGCCAACATAGCGCTTAGCAATTGAGACGACAAGACGAAGGTTTGCAGAGATAAGCTGCTGCTTAGCGTCAAGTCCTACGGACTCAATACGCATGAGGCGGCGCTGCTCTGCACGGTTGAGCTCGATGAGGCCATCCTCAAAGTCCTCCAGCTTCTGTGAAGCTGCAGTACCTGCCTCAATCTTCATAGCAAGGTGAACCTCTTCTGATGCAGTAAGCAGGTCAACCTTACCAATCTCTTTAAGATACATGCGGACAGGATCGCCGGTAAGCATAACCGTGGTGGTATCTGAGCGGCGAGCACGAGCGCGAGAAGAACGTTTTGGCTTAGAGACTTTTGCCTTAGAAACAGAGCGGAGAGCCTCTTTGACCTCACGTGCCTCATTTACGGCATCAAAATCTTCATCATCTTCATCTTCAAAATCAGATGAATCATCCAAGTCATCATCGGATGAAAAATCATCCTCTACGGCGTCATCTTCAATGGCGAAAGAAACGGTTGCTTCAGATGCGGTAGTAATATCTACACCTTTAACGCGCAGCGAATCATACAGATCAGAAAGCTCATCATCGTTAACGTCAACGTCACGAATGGCAACCTGAATATCGTCTTCGCTGATACTACCGTTAGACTTTGAAGAACTTACCAGATCATCAACAATTTTAGTAAGCTCATCTGAGAGTTTGACCTCTTCATTTGCCTTTTTTGCAGCCACAAATATCCTTTCGATAGATTAGCGCAAATCTTTATACCCAAAAGTTTCTCTACCTAATCAAACTACTCATTTTAATTTATAAAAAATCAGATGAGTAGCATCCCCATAAAATGAGTATTTTCTACTGCCCCGAAGTAAGCCTCTTGCCTAGCTCAAGCGCTCGTGTCTGAAGCTCCTGCGCAGCAGCAAGTTGCTCTTCAGCAAGTGTTCCGCTTGAAGACTCCCCTGCATAAGAACTGGAGCGCAGATTTGATCGAATTTCTCGCAATTTACGCTGTACCGAGTAGTAGTCAACAGTGTCCACAATAAACTCAAGCGAGCGACGTGTATCGGAGTTGCCCTCAGATATCACGCGACCAGAAGAAAGAATAGCTGCCGCATTTGGCTCAACAGCCGCAGCCGCGGCAACAACCTGCGCTGGCGTAGCGCCCTCTGGAGTAGCAAGCATGGCCCATGCCATGGTTTGATGACGAGCATCGGCCCAGACAAAGTCTGCAATACGGTCTTGATACTCTCGCACTAAAGACAAGTTTGTTGCCATAGCACTTAAGAGCTCAAGCTCTGAATTAACCTGCCTCCGATCTTCTGCGGAGAGACCCCGTGAGCCTCGTGGCTCATACGTATCAGCAGAAACGCTATACGATGATGGATCATCATACGGAGACACCTCGTCATACGGTGGAACATCATCGTATGAAGGACCCTCGGCATAAGCTGGATTTTTAGCAGCTGAGTTATACGAAGAGGTGTGGGCGCTCTTCTGAGGCTGTTTGCGCGCCATCTTTGAAGTGCGCGAATCTGACGCGTCATCTTGAATAGACGCGGCCTTAATTGCGCGCTTTGCTTCCTCGACATCAATATGAAGCAAATCGGACACACGAAGTGCATACTCACTCAGCAGCACCGATGTCTTGAGCGGGGCCAACAGAGACGCTAAAGCCTCAAGCGCTTTGACTCGACCACCGGGTACAGATAAGTCAAACTGAGCTGTTGTGGCATCAAAGACAAAGTCCATAAGCGGGCGAGCTGAATCTAAGATAGGACGTAGCTTATCTGCACCTGATTCGGCGAGAAACTCCATGGGGTCCTGGTTATTTGGCAAAACAACACAGAGAAACGCAGCGGTTGTTTTATCGATAAATTTAATGGCACGAGCAGCAGCGTGTTGACCTGCAGCATCACCGTCAAACATGCAAATGATTTTGCGTGCACGCTGGCGATCGATGAGTTTGACGTGCTCAGACGTAAATGCAGTGCCTAAAGCTGCCACAGTGTTGGTAAAACCAGCCTCATGCATGGCAATAACGTCAGTGTAGCCCTCGCAAATAATGGCCTCGGACTGGGCAGCAATAGTCTCTTTTGCGACATCGTAGGCAAAGAGGTGTTTACCTTTATTAAAGACAGAAGTGTCCCTGGTATTAAGATACTTAGGAGCGTTTTCTACCTTTTTAGTAATTCGACCGCCAAAAGCAATAGTTCTTCCCTGCTCATCATGAATAGGAAACATCACTCGATCATAGAACCAGTCGCTGATGCGGCCGTTACGCTCGACAGCAAGGTTTGCAGCAATCATCTCTTGCGTGGTATAGCCACATTTACGCAGGTGCGCTACAAGCGCGCCTCTGCCAGGTGCATATCCCAGCTTCCAGCGCTTGCAGACAGCCGCTCCAAATCCGCGACCAGAGAGATATGCACGCGCCGCCTCAGGACCTTCTCCCCTTCCGCGCATAAGCATGGAGTGGAAGTAATTCTCGGCCTCAGTAAGGCACTCAATTAAGCGATTCTTGCGAGGACCCTTAGAAACATGAGCCTCTTCTGAAAGGGTAATTCCAGCTTTATCGGCAAGATATCTGATAGCGTCAGGAAAATCTAGATTTTCTCGCTTCATGACATAGCTAAAGACGTCTCCACCTTCGGAGCAAGCACCAAAGCAGTGCCAGAGACCCGTAGAAGGATTTATCTTGAATGAAGGGCTTTTTTCTTGGTGGAAAGGACAGCATCCCCAATAGTCCTGACCTCGGGGTTTTAGCTCAACTGTCTCGGAAACAAGCGTGACAAAATCTGTGGCTTGTCTTACGCGCTCTTTATCTTCGTCAGTTATCATCTTCCACCTCCCCGCTTCCTAAGTTATATGAAGTCGTACCCAGATTCTGGGCTACCCAATCTATATTTCCACGAACGGCACACTTGAGCTCTTCAAGCGAATCAAATTTTTTAGATTCTCTCAGTCTCTTCACAAATACCGTCTGAACCTCAGAATCATATAAGTTGCCGCTAAAACCTAGGAGATTAGCTTCAAGTAAAGGTCCTGTTTGAGACTGAAATGACGGAGCTTTTCCCACATTAACCGCAGCAGGCCATGCTGTTGCGCCGTGAACCACATAGCACGCATACACGCCATCTTGAGGAATACAATCTCGCAGGTCAAGCGAAACATTTGCAGTTGGAAAACCAAAACCAGTACCCTGGCCTCGGCCGTGTTTGACTACGCCACTCACAAAGTGCCAGCGGCCCAACAGGCTTGCTGCTTCCTCGACTTTACCCTGCTCAAGCAAGTCCCTAATACGAGTTGCAGAGATTTTCTGTCCACCTGAGCAAAAGAGCTCATGGGCGTGAACTTCAAAGCCATGCTTATGCCCAAGCGAGGTGAGCAACGCGCTTCCTTCAGCTCCTTGTGCACCCAGGCCAAAGTCAGAACCCACATGAACGGACACAGCCGAAACACTTGGAAGCAGCTTGTTCTCAACGTATTGCGTAGCGCTCAATGCCGCAAACTCGCGGGTAAAGTGGTGCACCAAGATGCCATCCACTCCCCATGCGGCAAGTGCACGAAGTCTATCTTCTCCCGAGAGCAAACGTCGAGGAGAGCCATCAAACAGCACCTCAACAGGGTCTGGTAAAAACGTCACAGCCACAAGTGGTACATTGCGAGCTTCAGCGTCCTTTTTTGCGCTGGCGAGAAGACCTTGGTGGCCCTCATGAAGTCCGTCAAAGACACCAAGCACGCACACGCAAGGCTGCCTGTAGCAGTCAGAACGCAGTGTATAGAAGTCAGCGTCACCAAGCTCACGTGGAGCTGGCAGATAACTTCCATACAAAACGGATTCTCTTATGCGTTCTACCTTGTTCACGTGCGTCCTTACTTACACAAAATACCTTGAGAGAAGTTAGTCTGGCAGACAAGACAGGAACCCTGCCTTGACCAAATTCCTACGAGAGTCTCATTCCACACAAGGCTGACCAGCGAGTTATGAGCAATCTCAGAGAGATCTTCCGGAATACCAAAACGTTTTCCAACCTCAACACACTTGTATTCTGCTGCAGTCAACCTGTGTACAGGGTATCCCAGAACCTCAGTTGGATTGAGGCGTTTAGCTTCAAGCACCTGAGCTGGGCTTTGTTCAAGATCTTCTAATAAAGCGCAGCTACTAAGCGTGATTGGACCAGAGAACGTCCTTCTCAGGCCACTAATATGAGCCTCTGTTCCAAGAGACTGACCAAGGTCTCGAGCAATACTTCTAATGTAGGTGCCTTTTGAAACGTCAAACGCAACCGTCCATACCAGTGATTCATCCGTAGTAGAAGGTTTGCGCACTGCCAAAAGAGTGGCGTCGTAAATAGAGACTCTACGAGCCGCAAGCTCTGGCGTCTTACCTTCACGAACAAGCTGATAGGCACGTTTGCCATCAACAGAGATTGCAGAAACCGCTGGTGGCAGCTGATCTACCGTACCTACCAGCTTTGCGCATGCAGCGCGAGCAAATTCTTCCTCGCGCATCTCCGCTGGGACAGGTGCTGTGGCCACAATCTCACCGTCTGCATCATCGGTTGAGGTACGAGCACCAAACGAAATGTCGGCTACATACCCCTTTCGATCAAGCGTCAGAAGGCCCAAAAGCTTTGTGGCAAGTCCAATGCCCACTACCAGCACTCCGCTTGCATTAGGATCCAAAGTGCCTGCGTGTCCCACGCGTTTCTCGCCAAATGCACGGCGAACGCGAGAAACCACGTCATGGCTGGTCAGCCCAAGCGGCTTGTCAACAGCAATAAGTGCGTTAATTCCACTAGCTCCTCGCTTCACCTATGACTCCTTGTCAAGCGCGAGAAGATCGATGAGCAGAGGGACTATCTGGGTAAACACATCGTCAATGGTGCCTTCAGCGGTAAAGCCTGCGGCAGCAGTGTGTCCGCCGCCACCCATTTGACGAGCTACGCCAGAAATATCTAGCTGAGATTTGGAACGCAGATTGCCGCGAACTTTTCCGCCGTCAATCTCTTTGAGGAAGAGAGCGATCTCTGTTCCCTCAACACAGCGCACAACATCTACCAGGCCATCCATCTCTGCTAGAGGAACACCTGATGCAGAAAGATCTGCGGCGGTAACGTAGCTGTAAGCAACGCGACCCTCACCAAAGGTGCGAATACGACCCATAACCTTTGCGGCAAGGTGAAGATAGGCCAAGCGATCACTCTGGTAGACATGGAGCGCAATCTGAGATGGAGAAGCACCTGCTTCTACCAGCAAACTTGCTACCTCAAAAGCCTCGCCGTCAGCGTTTTGGTACTGGAAACGACCAGTATCAGTTACCAGCGCACACATAAGACATTGTGCCTCAGATGGAATAAGTTCTGCGCCTAAATGGCAGGCAAACTCGGTGATAATGACGCCAGTTGCCGCCGCATCAGGACGCACAAGTCCCGCATTCCAATACACGTTGTTATAAGGGTGATGGTCAAGCACTGCTACCGTCTTGGAGCGCTCCATCAGCGTTTCTGCATCAGCCAAACGACCTGCAGTAGAAAGATCTACGCAGATAAAAAGATCTGGAGTTCCCTCGTACTTATTTGCAGGGACAAAGCTCTCAGTACCATCAAGAAACTTGTAAATGCGTGGTACTTCCCCATCAGCATCTGCCAAAAGATTGGTGACAGTTTTGCTAGGCCATCTTCTCTGAATAATGGAAGAAAGTGCTAATCCAGAGCCAATCGCATCTCCATCAGGAGAAGTATGTGCGCAAACAACGATTGACGAGGCCTGCTCAATCAGAGCTATAACCTCGTCAAACTCTGGACGACTGACTTTTGTATTCAGTGACGTCACTTACTTACGCCTCCTCGTCAGAATTCTCTTCATCAGAAGCTAGAGGGTATCCAAACTCGTCTTTCTCAACACCAAGCGTTGGTGGAACAACCTCGAGGGCTTGAGCAATACGCTCAGCCTCATCGGTAGTAGTGTCAATTTTGAAATCAAGCTCAGGGGTTACACGCCAGTTCAGCGCGTGGCCCAAAAGCGAGCGAATCCTACCCTTAGCACGCTTAAGAGCTGCAAGGACCTTATCGTAGCGATCAGGCTCACAGCTTACATAGGCACGCATAAAGGACTTATCAACCGAGACCTCGCAGCTTGTGACAGTCACAAGCTGGAGATCAGGGTCGAAAATTTCAAACAAAAGGATCCAGCTGAGCTTTTCTCGAGCAATCTCATTAGTACGACGAGAAAACTGATTCTGTTTCATGCTGTCCCTTCTTACTCGGTACGAGCCACCTGTTCAATGCGATAGCCCTCGAGCTGGTCGCCAGGCTTGATGTCCTGGAAGTTCTCAAGGCCAATACCGCATTCGTAGCCGGATTTAACGCTCTTAACGTCGTCTTTGAAGCGCCTAAGCGATGCAATCTTTCCATCGTAGACAACAAAGCCGTCACGGATGAGGCGGATGTTATCGTCGCGGGAAATCTCACCCTCAGAAATCATGCAGCCGGCAGCAATACCAACCTTAGGTACCTTGAAGGTATCGCGAACTTCAGCAACGCCGGTCTGGACTTCCTGCTCAGTTGGCTTAAGCATACCAATACGAGCTGCGTCAATCTCTTCGATTGCCTTGTAGATAACGCTATACGTTCTAATTTCAACACCTACGCGCTCTGCAGCAAGCTTAGCCTTTGCATCTGGACGGACGCCAAAGCCAATGATAATTGCGTTGGATGCGTCTGCCAGAACAACGTCTGTCTCGGTAATGCCACCAACAGCAGAGTGGATGGTGCTGATACGAACCTCGGACTGGTCCATCTTGTCCAGAGAATCCTGGAGAGCCTCGATGGAGCCCTGAACGTCAGCCTTGATGATGAGGTTGAGTTCCTTGACGTCACGGTCAGCCATGGTGTCAAAGAGGTTCTCGAGGGTAACGTGCTTAACACGGTTCTGCTCTTCAATACGAGCCTTAAGAGCGCGCTGATCAGCAAGCTCACGGGCGTCGCGCTCCTCCTGGAAGACGCGGAACTCATCGCCTGCGCCAGGAACGGTCTGCAGACCAAGAATCTCAACTGCATCGGAAGGACCAGCGGTAGTAACTGCGTTGCCCTTAGGATCAAGCATTGCGCGAACGCGTCCAAATGCCATACCAGCAACAAGAGCGTCGCCGATGTGGAGTGTACCGCGTGTGACCAGAACAGTAGCAACAGAGCCGCGACCACGGTCAAGCTTAGCCTCAAGAACGTTACCAGACGCAAAGGTATCTGGATTGGCCTTCAGCTCAAGGACATCTGCCTGCAAAAGAATAGTCTCGAGAAGATCGTCGATGCCCAAATTCTGCTTAGCGGAGATATCAACAAACATGTTCTGTCCGCCCCACTCCTCAGGAATAACACCGTACTCGGTGAGCTCCTGACGAACACGGGTAGGATCTGCGCCTGGCTTATCAATCTTGTTGACGGCAACAACAATTGGAACACCAGCAGCCTTTGCGTGGTTGATAGACTCAATGGTCTGAGGCATAACACCGTCGTCTGCAGCAACAATCAAGATGACAATATCGGTGACCTTTGCACCACGAGCACGCATTGCGGTAAAGGTCTCGTGACCTGGGGTATCAATGAAGGTAATCTCACGGCCGTTAATGGTGACCTGAGAAGCACCGATTGCCTGAGTAATGCCGCCAGCCTCGCCAGCTGCAACGCCAGTGTGACGGATTGCGTCCAGAAGCGATGTCTTACCGTGGTCAACGTGACCCATGACGGTAACTACTGGAGGACGTGGCTTCAAATCCTTAGGATCATCGTAGAAGGTGAAGGAGTTCTCCTCCTCCTTGGACATGATCTTAATCTGGCGGCCAAGGTCATCGGCAACAATCTCAATAAGCTCATCAGACATGGTCTCGGTAAGCGTCAGAGGATTGCCAAGCAGGAACAGGCGCTTAATAATGTCATTTGCAGGAACACCAAGAAGTTCAGCAAGTTCAGAGACAGTAGAGCCCTGAGGAACCTTTACGGTATCAAGCTGGGAAATATCCTGGTCGTTTGCAAGTGCTTCCTCAATACGCTGCTCCATAGCAGCCTCTGCAGCCTGCTTCTGACGACGCTCTTTACGCTTTTTACGGCGGCCAGTGGACTCACGGCTTGCCTCTTCAATAGCAACGCGAGCCTCATCTAAAACGCGGCTTCTGTTGTAAGCCTCAGCCTCACGCGCCATGCGGCTATAACGGTCTTCTCCGTCATCTCCACCGCGACGATTCTTCTTGCGCTTGCCGTTTGGACGCTCATCAGACAGGGAAGCGTCATCGCGCTCATTCTTGAAGTTATGACGAGAAGGAGCGCCACTTGCCTCGCTTGCATTAGCGCGTGCGTGGTTTCTAGGTCCCTTCTCAGCCTTCTTCTGAGCAGCGGACTCTGCAGCCTGCTGCTTCAATACCTCTTCCTGCTGAGCAATCTGGTCAAGCAGGTTGTTGAAAGAAGGAGCAGCCTTAGGAGCGGTATCCTTTACGCGGTTACGCTCGGCCTCTTCAGCCTCAAGACGCTTCTTCTCCTCCTCAGCGCGGCGGCGCTCCTCTTCTTTCTTGCGAGCAGCCTCCTCTTTTGCGCGCTTCTTCTCTTCCTCTGCACGCTCAGCCTCACGCCTTGCCTCTGCAGCAAGTCGCTCAGCCTCTGCTGCCTCTGCAGCAGCCTTTGCCTCTTTGGCAGCAGCCTCTTCCTCAGCAGCCTTCTGAGCTGCAATTTCAGCGGCACGAGCCTCCATAATAGGCTGGAGTTTCTTACGAACAATAGAGATATATGCATCTTCAAGCGTAGAAGAAGCGGACTTTGCAGGAATCTTCATGTCCGCAAGGTGCTCGAGCAATTCCTTGCTCTGCATACCATATTCTTTGGCAAGGTCATGTACACGCATTTTTGCCATATATGAAAACCTTCCGGTTGACGGGATAGTTACAGGTAGTTGACTAGATCAGTGAGTCTGGATCAGAAGAAATCTCTGCATTCTCCATGTCATCATGAATGCCACAGAAATCAGAACCAGGTCTTGCCATATTGCGGCAAGGAGTTCCGTTAGGGCTCACATACTTACAACGATGAGCAATCTCTTCCTCGTCAACAGTCTCTTCAACAACCTCAGGAAGGTTGTTCAGAATGCTTGCAGCAAGGGATTCGTTCTTGATGTCAATGTGAAGACCAGTTAGGCGAGCAGCAAGGCGAGCGTTCTGGCCCTCTTTACCAATTGCCAAAGACAGCTGATCATCAGGAACAATAACAGTTGCATGTCCCGTAGCGCCATCAACAATAACGCGAGAAACGCGTGCAGGTGAAAGTGCAGACGCAACGCAACGAGCAGCATCGTCAAACCAAGGCACAACGTCAACGCGCTCTCCACGGAGCTCAGAAACTACGGTGCGAACACGGCTGCCCTTAGGACCAACGCAAGCACCAACTGGATCAAGGCGCTCGTCAACGGAAGAAACAGCAATCTTGGAACGGACGCCAGCCTCACGAGCAATAGAGCGGATGCTTACAACACCGTCATAAACCTCTGGAACCTCAAGCTCAAAGAGACGACGGATAAGATCTGGATGGGTACGAGAAACAACAATTGGTGGACGCTGACGCTCACCACGAACTGCTGGCTGAGTTGCATTAGGATCACGAACGTCTACGATAATTGCCTTAATGCGCTGGTTGTGAAGGTAACGCTCGCCTGCTGGACGCTCATCGCGCTCATCAGGGAAACGGCGCTGATCAAAGTGTGGAAGCTCTGCCTCAACACCCTCACGAATCTTAATGATGGTGAAATCAGGAGTGGACTGAAGAACAGTACCAGTGATGATGTCACCAATACGACCGCGGAACTCATCGTAAATCTGTGCACGAGCAGCGTTGCGCACAAGGGTCTTAATCTCTGCCTTAGCATGCTGTGCAGCAATACGGCTGGTATCTGGAGGAGTTACGTCTACCTCGTCAAACTCAGTGTACTCACCAGTCTCCTCATCTGGCTCACCCTTAGGGACAAGCTCATAGACGTAGACACGGCCAGTAGCCCTATCAATGGTGACACGGGCGCCAAAATCAAGATGGAGGACGTCAGCATAGCTTTTTGCCAGAGACTGCTCCAAACGATCCAGCAGATACAACTCATCGATGTGCTTCTCCTGGCAAAGCAACATCAAAGCTTCCATCATTTCAGATGCCATGAATAATCCTCTCTATCTACTTCTTGGCTGAGGCCGAGAAATCAAAAACTGGTTTAATAACGCACTTCTTTAACTCAGACAAATCAACAGTACAGACCTCATCTTCTGTCTGGATTGAGATAGTTGTACCCTCAATGCCCAAGAGTTTGCCGGTAAATTTACGGCGTCCCTCTGTGGCGGTAGTCTGAAGTTGAATCTCTTCTCCTGCAAAGCGCTCAAAGTCTTTTGCGCGGCGGAGCGGACGAGCCATTCCTGGAGAAGAAACCTCCAAGGTAAATGATGCTGGGAATGGATCAAGCTCATCTATGGTCTCTGAAATCCATGATGTTTCTTGAGCAACTTCATCAAGAGAAATGGTCTCTGCTGTCTCATCATCATGGTCAATTCTTACTCTGACCACAGGATTCTTGGAAGAACCAACAATCTCAACATCAACAATATCAATGTGGTGATTGAGTGCAACCTGCTCTAGTGCGGACAAGATTTTCTGTGTTGCACCTTCGTTTTGCATTTGACCTCCTCATCTACATACAGAAAGGAAGCGGGGTCAAAACTCAACCCCACTTCCAACTAATAACAACTACGTTTAGAGATATCTTACGAGATAAAGGGCTTCTCGTCAAGTGTTTTTGCTGTTAGGCAACGATATTCACAAGTCGACCCTTAACAACAATGACTTTTCTAATCTCTTTACCTTCAAGCTGATCGGCAATTGCCTCAGTTGCGGCTGCAGTGAGCTCTTCCTCAGAAGCATCAGCAGAGACCTCAATGCGAGCGCGGACCTTGCCCTTAAGCTGAACAGCAATTTCAACGGTATTGCTCTTTGCCTGCTCTGGGTCAAACTCCGGCCAAGGCTGGTGATAGACAGGTGTGTCTTTACCCAGAGCCTCGTGGCTGAGCTCCTCAGCCCAGTGAGGAATAATTGGAGCCAGCATGGCAACAACATCATTTGCAACCTTGTAGCAAAGTGCAGCATCTCTAGACTCTGCAGGAACCTCGTTGATATAGGCGCTTGCCGCATTAACCAGCTCCATGACTGCAGAAATAGCAGTGTTGAACTGACCCTTGTCAAACTCAGTGGTGCAGCGGATTCCCATAGCGTTGAGGACGCGGTTGAGCTCAAGCGACTTTGCATCCAAAGTGGTGTGGTCGAGTACGGCGGAAGCATCAGCGGTGCGAGAGAGCTCCCAAACCACACGCCATGCGCGCTTGATAAAGCGGTTTGCACCTGCAACGACCTTCTCGTCCCAGTCAAAATCCTTCTCTGGTGGAGCAACAAAGAGAATGGCAAGACGCATCGTATCTGCACCGTAAGGCTCAATGACAGAGCTTGGAGGCACAACGTTACCCTTTGACTTTGACATGGTGTCGCCGTGCTCATCCTTGACCATGCCCTGGGTCATCAGGTTCTTAAATGGCTCGTCAATAGCAATCATGCCCAGGTCACGAAGGACCTTAGTAAAGAAACGAGAATACAGAAGGTGCAGAATTGCGTGCTCAATGCCACCAATGTAGTTATCTACCGGCATCCAGCGATCAACTGACTCTTTAGAGAAAGGAAGCTCGGTGTTGTGTGGATCGCAGTAGCGCAGATAATACCAGCTAGAGCAGGTGAAAGTGTCCATGGTATCAGTGATGCGCTGAGCGGGCTTGCCGCACTTTGGACAGGTGGTCTCTACAAACTCCTTGCACTCAGCAAGAGTATCTCCTGCCGCCAGATCAAGATTATCTGGAAGCGTAACAGGGAGCTGGTCATAAGGAACAGGGACATCACCGCAGCAATCGCAATGAATCATAGGAATTGGATTGCCCCAATAACGCTGCCTTGAGATAAGCCAGTCACGAAGGCGGAACTGAACAGTTCTACGTCCAACGTTGTGCTCAGTCAGATAAGCAACAACTGCCTCTTCTGCCTCGGAATGCTTACCACCGCGAAGTCCGGTGAAAGGACCAGACTGGACAAGAATACCAACGGTATCCATTGGTCCATCCCAGTCAACGGAGGTTACCTTGTACTCGGAAACTCCCTTGAGCTCCTCATAGATATCAGTTCCCTCTTCGCAAATGATAGGAACAATAGGGAGGTCATACTTCTTAGCAAAGTCAAAGTCGCGCTTATCGCCTGATGGAACACCCATAACGGCGCCAGTACCATAGTCGAGAAGGACGTAGTCAGCAACCCAAATTGGTACGGTCTGACCGGTGACAGGGTTAATTGCGTAACGGCCAGTGAATACACCGTGTTTCTCGCGGTCTGTACCCTGACGATCAATGGAAGAAACCTTTACGGCCTCCTCGTGAAGAGCGTCAAAGGCGGCCTTGTACTCTGAACCCTCTACCAGCTCAGCAGCAAGCTTAGACTCTGGTGGGAGCAGCATGAAAGTGCAGCCGTAGATGGTGTCTGCACGAGTGGTAAAGACAGTCATCT
Organism: uncultured Atopobium sp.; assembly: GCA_937905925.1. Classification (GTDB taxonomy): domain Bacteria; phylum Actinomycetota; class Coriobacteriia; order Coriobacteriales; family Atopobiaceae; genus Lancefieldella. Next base: position 42,965 of record CALCXO010000030.1, on the reverse strand, counting down.
TGGTATCGGTTGGTGTGACACCATCGGTATCTGCCAGGGTAAAGTCAATTTCTGCGCCCTCGGAGCGTCCAATCCAGTTTGCCTGCATGGCGCGAACACGCTCTGGCCAGCCCTCAAGCTGGTCAAGGTCATCAAGGAGCTCCTGAGCATAATCAGTGATGCGCAGATACCACTGAGAGAGCTCACGCTTCTCTGGAACTGCACCACAACGCCAGCATTTACCGTTAACTACCTGCTCGTTTGCAAGAACAGTTTTATCGTTAGGACACCAGTTAACAGGGCTCGTTGCACGATATACCAAACCCTTCTCAAGCATCTTGAGGAAGATCCACTGGCCCCACTTGTAATACTCAGGGTCGCAGGTGTTAAACATGCGGTCTTTGTCGTAAGCAAAGCCCATGCGGAACATGGTCTTTACAGCCTGGTCAATATTTTTATGAGTCCACACAGAAGGCTGAGTATTGTGCTTAATAGCAGCGTTTTCTGCAGGAAGACCAAAAGCGTCAAAGCCCATTGGATGCAAAACGTCAAAGCCACGCATACGAGCCTGACGAGCCATAGCATCGCCAATGGTGTAATTACGAGCGTGACCCATATGAAGATCGCCCGAAGGATAAGGGAACATCTCTAGAACGTATTTTTTAGGCCTTGAGCTGTCTTCTTCTGTCTTGTAAAGATTCTGCTCTTCCCAGACACGCTGCCACTTAGTTTCAATGGCCTCAGCGTCGTAGGCAGGAAAATCACCTGTATCGGATACGTTCTGTACTTCCTCGTTTTCCACGAGTTCCCCTTTCTTATAGCGATGCGTCACCAAGCAAAATACTTGGTGACGCTCGTAGTCCATAAATCCTGTGAGTTATGAACGGAAATTGTAGCTGACCTGCTGGTTTGAATCTTTCAGCAAGACGTCGTGTGCGCCACCCTCAACAATTGAAGTTGAAGAGACAAGTGTAATCTTTGCCTTATCGCGGAGTTCTGGAATATCAAGAGCGCCGCAGTTGCACATGGTGGACTTGACCTTCAGGAGTGATGCCTCAACGCCATCCTTCAAAGGACCCGCGTATGGAACGTAGGAATCAACGCCCTCAACAAAGGAAAGGCCGCGCTTATTGCCGCCAAGGTCATAGCGCTGCCAGTTGCGAGCACGTGCAGAACCCTCGCCCCAGTACTCCTTCATGTAAGAGCCGTTAACAATAACGCGGTCAGAAGGACTCTCATCAAATCGAGCAAAGTAACGACCAAGCATCATGAAGTCAGAACCCATAGCAAGGGCCAGAGTCATGTGATAGTCGTAGACAATTCCACCGTCAGAGCAGATTGGAATATAGATGCCAGTCTCCTCAAAGTACTCATCACGAGCGCGAGCAACATCAATGACAGAGGTTGCCTGGCCACGACCAATGCCCTTCTGCTCACGAGTGATGCAGATAGAACCGCCGCCGATACCAATCTTGATAAAGTCAGCGCCAGCCTCTGCCAAGAAGCGGAAGCCCTCAGCATCTACAACGTTACCTGCGCCAATCTTGACGGAATCGCCGTAAGTTGCACGAACCCACTCAAGCGTGCGCTTCTGCCACTCGGAATAACCCTCAGAAGAGTCAATGCATAAAACATCAGCGCCTGCATCAACAAGCAGAGGAACGCGGGTTTCATAGTCACGAGTATTAATACCAGCGCCAACCATGTAGCGCTTAGAGTCATCAAGAAGCTCATCTGGAGCAGACTTGTGAGAATCATAATCCTTGCGGAATACAAGGCTGACCAGATGACCGTTCTTATCGACAATAGGAAGGGTGTTGAGCTTGTTGTCCCAGATAAGGTCATTTGCCTCTTTAAGGGTGGTATCCTCAGCTGCGGTAATAAGCTTATCAGCTGGGGTCATAAACTCAGAAACCAGCTTAGAGCGATCATCGCGAGAAGGACGATAATCACGAGAGGTAACAATACCTACGAGCTTACCGCGAGAAGTGCCGTCATCAGTGACAGGCATGGTGGAGTGACCAGTCTTTTCTTTAAGGTCAAGCACGTCACCAAGGGTCATCTCTGGAGTGAGTGTTGAGTCAGAAACAACAAAGCCTGCCTTGTAGCTCTTAACCTCACGAACCATCTGAGCCTCATCCTCAGCGGACTGAGAGCCATAAATAAAGGCAATGCCGCCCTGCTGGGCCAAGGCAATTGCCAGACGAGGACCAGAAACTGACTGCATTACTGCAGAAACCATAGGAATGTTGAGCTCAATTGCGCTTTTCTCGCAACGCTTAAACTTTACCAGAGGAGTCTTCAAAGAAACATTTGCAGGGATGTTCTCAGCTGATGAATAGCCAGGAACCAAAAGATACTCAGAAAAGGTATGCGATTCGCCTTCGAAGAACTTTGCCATTGTTTTTGGCTCCCTCCTGACCTACCGGTCATGCTCAACGTGTTTTGGCATTGTACCACCAGTGGAGCTAATTATTTAATTTGAACTCCCACTTGAAGCAATAACATCCTCAAAGTTAACAGCAATGTCATGTTTAGTAGGAACCCACTCAACCTTTTTGAACAAAGCCGCAACGGTAATAGGGATATACGTCATCATAAAAATAGGGAACGTAAAGAGATTGGTAAAAATACGCCACTTCTTCTTTACGTGGAAATGCTTGTACTCCGAGATAGTGGTAATAAGCGCCAAAATAAAGAAGACCGCATACATCGAGAAAACCGTCATGACCAAAGATCCCACGCTCATAGCAATCTCTGCGTCTGTAGCAACAAAGCCATGGCTCAAATAACCAACCAGCAGATAAGTGCCATTAATAAAGGCAGAAAGCAATGTCAAAATCATGCCTGGAGCAATGGTCATCAGCATATCGTATGAAGCAAACTGACCCTTAAAAATGCCCTTAATTAAATCAAAGCCATACGAGAAGAACACCTGGTAGAAGCCTTTTGTCCAACGCATACGCTGTGTCCAGGATGCCTTAAATGTTAAAGGTTGCTCATCAAAGAACTCTGCAGGCGCATAACCAATTTGGATGTTATGAGCGCTGCAGAAGGTAGAGAACTGAATATCCTCGGTGAGGGTATGGAAATCCCATCCATGCATACCTTTAATAATGCGAGAAGAAACCATCCAGCCGGAACCAGAAACAGCGCAGCTAGTGCCCATCATCATACGGGCGTTATTCAAGAACTTTGCCTCACGCATAAACCAGGTAGCGTAGGCAGAACTTACCCAGCTAGAGTCAAAATTCTTTGAGTTTCTATAGCTGGTACAGACAAGATAACCAGCATCAAAAGCCTGGTTCATAATCTTTAAGTAACTTGGAGAAACCAGGTTATCGGCGTCCATAATAATAAAAGCCTCGTATTTGTCACCGTACTCATTAAGAATACGGTCAAAACCGTAATCCATAACCCAGCTCTTACCTTTACGAGCAAGGTCATTTCTCTCCCAAGTAATTGCCCCAGCTTTTCTTGCCTCTTCAGCTGTTTTATCAGTACAAGCGTCTGCAACAACAAAGACATCCATCAGCTCTCGAGGATAATCCTGAGAAAGAATAGACCTAACAAGATTGCCAATAACTGGCTCTTCGTTGTGGGCGGCAATAAAGAAGGCGTAGCGGTGCTGCTTTTTTGCCTTTGGAAGCTTTACCTCACCCTTAACTAAGACGCGAAGGATATACACAATCTGATAAAAATATGCGAGTGTAAAGAAAAGCCAGATAATAAAGTTAAAAACAACGATTGGAGTGATACCGAGTCTGTTAAATTGCAATGGCATATATCCCTACGCTCCAAACTCAAGGCAAATATGTTTTATCAGCCAAAACCTCTCGATAAACAATTACCTTACAATCTTAGCGCAACGAAAGGGTCAAAGCGCCCGTGCCTTTGAATCTATTTTTCTCCCACATCAACACACATACAATTGACCATCTTGGATATCGAGAAGAACGTCTGCTTCTTGATCTAGTTCATCAGAGTGCATAATCACCACGACAGTCCGCCTACCTTTGAGGTTTGCGAGATATCTACAAAGCCTCTGAGCTGTTGGAGCATCTAAATTCTGTAGAGGTTCATCCAAAACAAGTGCTCCTTGTTTTCTGGATAGAGCTCTCAAAAGGCCAATTTTTTGTCGCTCGCCCAAAGAAACGGACTCCTCTTTTCCGTCAAAAGCATGCGTCTCAAGAGAGGAGAAATCGAGCAAGTTGTAAACCGCACGATCAATCTTTTCTCCAAACATATTGTCAGCAAGGCTTCCTTCTACAAGAGGTACCGGACGAGCAAAACGAGAACAGTCTTTAAGATCATCCGAAAGCTCTATATCACCACTGAATAGCGATGGATCAGAGCAGCCTGCCAAAAGATCCACGAAAGAAGACTTGCCTGAGCCATTGGAACCTCTTACCACCACGAGAGATCCTTGTGGAATGCTGAGAGCTTGTGTATGGAAAAGTTCTGGACCTTCAAGAGTAGCTAAAAGAGTTCCCTCTCCTATCTTTGCAGCCGGTTTAAGTGAAGGGTTCCAAAGCTTCTCATAACCTGAAGGCTCTTGGGATTCTTTGAAAGTATTTTGTAGGCGCTCAAGATGAACTTTATTTGCTTTTACAAACATGATTGACTGAAAAAGTTCCGCTAAAGGATTCTGAATCAATGCGCAAAGTTGATATGAGATAAAAATATCTCCTACAGACGCAGCATGAATCTGATACATTTCAATGGTTAGGGCAAGCATAATAATCTGCAGTAGAGAGCACATACTGCTTGGAATCTTCTCATTCAATCCCTCATTAAACCGATATCTTTTTATGGAATCCAAGTACTTTGAACCGATGTCATGGTATCTCTCTTTATAAAAGACGTCAGCTCGAGCAATATTGATAGCTCTTTTATTTTCTACGATGCGTTTTGATTCGTTCAAATATCTATCTTGAGCTGGAATAATATTTCGCTGTAAATCAGCAATCCGCTTGGCTGGAACCCTTGTCACAAGAAATAAGATAGGAATATAGGTAAGCACTACGATGAAATATACATAATTGGTAATAAGAAGCGCTAATAAAATCACTACGATACATCCGACAGAACTCAAAATGGCAATATTCACAGCACTATACACAGATCCATACATGGTCGCAGAACTGCTTAAGAGGTTCATGTAGTAGCCTTTTTCATGTTTTTTGTAGACACGGGCTGGCATTGCAATAACCCTTTGTATAACCTGTGTAGTACAACTCATTCTTTGGATAATCGCCGCACGCACAGGAAACCATCCTTTAAATGTAAGAACAAGGACTGCTGATACGAGAGAAAGAAATAGTACCCCCACAAAAGCAATCGTTTTACCAGTCATCCAAGAGTCTTGAGAAACGGCACTCACTATTGAGCCTAAAGCTAAGCTCGTAGCTACAGAAAGAGCAGTTGATAATACTGATCCTACTATTAAAAAGACATTTTTCTTTGTAATGACAAGAGATGAAGGTACATTGAACTTATATTTGGTTTGTGTATTCATTATTGTCTCCTCTCCCACATCAACACACATACAATTGACCATCTTGGATATCGAGAAGAACGTCTGCTTCTTGATCTAGTTCATCAGAGTGCATAATCACCACGACAGTCCGCCTACCTTTGAGGTTTGCGAGATATCTACAAAGCCTCTGAGCTGTTGGAGCATCTAAATTCTGTAGAGGTTCATCCAAAACAAGTGCTCCTTGTTTTCTGGATAGAGCTCTCAAAAGGCCAATTTTTTGTCGCTCGCCCAAAGAAACGGACTCCTCTTTTCCGTCAAAAGCATGCGTCTCAAGAGAGGAGAAATCGAGCAAGTTGTAAACCGCACGATCAATCTTTTCTCCAAACATATTGTCAGCAAGGCTTCCTTCTACAAGAGGTACCGGACGAGCAAAACGAGAACAGTCTTTAAGATCATCCGAAAGCTCTATATCACCACTGAATAGCGATGGATCAGAGCAGCCTGCCAAAAGATCCACGAAAGAAGACTTGCCTGAGCCATTGGAACCTCTTACCACCACGAGAGATCCTTGTGGAATGCTGAGAGCTTGTGTATGGAAAAGTTCTGGACCTTCAAGAGTAGCTAAAAGAGTTCCCTCTCCTATCTTTGCAGCCGGTTTAAGTGAAGGGTTCCAAAGCTTCTCATAACCTGAAGGCTCTTGGGATTCTTTCTCGTGCTCAAGATAAACATCAATATCCGCTTTTGCAGCAAGATATGAGCTTTTAACAGAACAAACCGTATCAAGCGGTTCGCTCAATACTGACAAAATCAGATAGGCGGCTAAAATCTCTCCAACACTCATCTGACCTATAGAAAGCAGCATAACACCTGTAATTATGGCTACGACTTGCGTGAAATTTGAAAGCGCTGATGGAAGGCTCTTTGATAAAGAGCTGAAAAAACTACTTCTTTTTACATAGAGGAAATACTCATCGTTAACCGCCTCGTAAGCATTTTCAAAATAGTTCTCTGCACGCAGCACATTAATCGAGAGCTTTTCCTCAATTATGCGCCTACCGATATCCAGCCAGCCTTCTCGTTTTTTCATTGACTCGGTCAAAATCTCATTTGTTTTTTTGCTCGGATAATCAACAATCATTAAATAAAAAGGGATATAAAGTAAGACAAGCAAACCAATCCATGGATTTACCGTAAACGCCACAATTGCCAAAACAGTAACTGCTAAAAGACCACCTAGAAATTCAACGCTTACTGCAATTTGAACACCACTGAAGACAAAAGCCGCCATAGTAACTACATTAAGATAGTGTCCGGTTTTCTTTTTTGAAAAAACACGAAGAGACATCTTTAAGAATTCCGATATCGCTACCTCAGAACTAGCAACCGCAGCTTCTAAATTGAGCTTTTGTGGAATCCAAACAGTGAGAAAAAAGCTTAAGCAAAGCGTTACAAGCGAAAGGAGCAACAACAGCCCTAGCTTTTGCCAAACAACGTCAACAGCTTGCACATTAAGCATACTATCAATTAAATCGCCTGTAAAAATACCCAGCACTGCAACAGCAATATATCCAATTGCCAAACCAAGGGCAGATAGAAGCATTTGTTTTCGTATAACAAATAAGTGAGAGAGACGATTATTCATACTCATCATCCACAAAACATCATTAGCTTAAAAACGCAGTGAGTAATTCAGGCAATATATATTTTTCAGGAATACATGAACTATTACTCTGTTTATGTACTCTACATGGGCCAAGGCAGAATGGCAGGCATTTGCATTCCTGACAATCCCTTGAAAGCAAAATATGAGGACGCGTACTACTCAGCAAGTCCTTATCAATAGACTTTCCGTCACTTTCTGAACAAAAATATTTAATCATTCCAGGCCCAAGACAAACGGCTTTATTGATTGAAAAGGGACACGGAGTTGTAGCCGGCTTCGGAAGATTGAGTCTCAAATTGTGACTCTTTTTATACGTAAGTATTGTCATATACGCCCTTGCATATTCTTCTTGAGTCAATTCAGATATGGCGGAATTATTTTTTACATTTTTCATTCGCGCAACTTCAAACTTAACTCGCGAAGCATCAAAGGACGAAATGCCTAAGATATCATCAAATACATTATCGAACGATTTTGTATTCTCTTTACATACATTAAAGCGAACCTCAACTTTTGAATTACTATTCTTAAGAATACAATCAAGAAGATCAAGCTGATTAGCATATGAGAATGCGGGCATCTTTCTAAAACGATTGTGCCAAAGTGCATTACCATCAAACGTCAGACGTATTAAGTTAAACTGAACTTTTTGTAGAATATCAACCGAAAGCATCGAACCATTTGTGGAGATATTTGACTGATACCCTTTGCTGTACTTCCGTGCAATACTTTTAATCGAGCTATCTAGATTGATTAAGATATCGCTATTCATCAAGGGTTCTCCGCCAAAGTAGTTAACCACTATTGACTCGATATCACCTCCAAGCCATTCATCAACTTGAGCAGTCAGACGGGTAGCATCCTCTACGGAAAAGTCCTTATGGCAATGATTTTGATAACAGTATACGCAACCAAAATTACAGTTATTAGTCAAAACTACAGTTATATAAAGCGTCTTTATAGGAGCATCTATTTTCCTATTAACCTTTTCAATAAGTTCAAACACCTCGTCTGTAGTATCTCTAACAATAACTCCATTATCCAATAAAACAGCTAGTTCTTCCTTTGTTGCACGTAAAGGATAGTCTCTATCCATTTGAATGAGGGAACCAGAAGAAGTATTGAATACATAATTCTTTCCACTATAGTTAAAGTATTCATTAAAGATTGAATTTTTATATTTCATTACTTTCCCTCATTTAACTTAAAGAATCTATCCTAAGAGAGATGGCGGGCGATTGTGAACCCACAATCGCCCCTAAATGCGCTACTCCACAATAACTCCGATGACACAGTTGTGGGTATCAACGGTAGGGTTATCTTCAAGCTCGCTTGCAGAGACAATAACCTTCATGCTCAGCCTCCTTTCCAAAACATTAATTACCTGCACTTGTAAAATAAACACTTAATAGACTCTTTAAGGTTAAAAGCGGATTTCTCGTATAAAATTGCGTTATCACCCTATAATTTGACGCAGGAAAATACCGTTGAAAGGCTGATTATGAGCGAAAAGCGACTAACTCAAGCACTTCAAAATATACTTGCCAATGGGAATTCTCTTGCTCAAGGTGACGCTTCAAATGTCATTTTGAGTGCACACTACGAAACAGAAGAGTCTGCTAACCCTCATATCAGAGGATTTTTTACACTCACTTCTGCTTTTGATTTAGCAAATTTAGGCCAATTTTCTACAAAACCTTATGGAGACGACATTGTGAGTCTCTCAATACTTGCTCGTAAAAACTATTTTGGAAGTTTTCTTTTCTTTCTAATGCCTTCATCAGAAGATTTCTTTACTTTTACTACAAACCTTATATCAAATAAAAATACACTGCCGCAAAATATTCATCCAGCTGATATTGAACAAATCTATACACTTTATACTCAAATAATCATTACCTATTCCGAGAGAAAACCAAATTGGGAAGCTATTGTTACTTCCTTGCTTATAGCGCTTATTACCTGCCTTTCTCCTGATGCTCACTATACGTTCACTCCAGGTAACACTAATGAGACGGTTGCTCTTATCCTTAATGAAATTACTGCTCATTCAGAAAGTATTACGCTTGCTAAACTTTCAGGAAAATACTCATATACACCAACTTATCTCTCTGAACTTCTCAGACAAAAATGTGGCAAGACTTTTTCTGAACTTGTTTTAGAACAGAGAATGGAACGAGCAAAAACGCTGTTAATTCATACCAAATTGCCTGTCACTACTATTTCTTCAATGATTGGCTATGGTGGAACAACAGAGTTTTATAGGAAATTTAAAGACTACTTTTCTCTTACACCACGTGAAATGAGAAGCAAAACTTTTTAGTCATATTACAATTGAGGGCAAATTTCATCGCCTACAGAAGTCCTTCCCATAGACATAGTGCTTTGAGAAAGTAGGGTTTTTTGCAGGTCTTTTGGTAGTGTGTCTGCTACCACGATATTCTCGCCCGTAAAAGGATGCTCAAACTGAACATGCCAGGAGTGTAAAAACTGTCTGTTAAGTCCAAGGTTAAGGCTTGTATCTTTTTTGCCATAAAGCTGATCGCCGACAACAGGATGACCAATGTGGCGCATGTGAACTCTAATCTGGTGCGTGCGACCCGTATAGAGATGGCACTCTAGAAGCGAGTAACCCTCGCCTTTTCTGCCCGCTTCAAAGCGCTCAAGCGTTCTAAAGGTGGTAATGGCCTCTCGTGCGCCAGGCGCGTCTGATACGGTCATTTTGAGACGGTCTCGCGTTGAGCGAGCAATGCCCGTTTCAATGGTGCCAGAATCGTGGGCAACATAGCCTTGTACCAGCACAATGTAGCGTCGGTCAAGCACGCGCAGCCTAATGAGGTCTTGAAGAGCCTTTTGCGCCTCGTCTGACTTTGCTGCCAGCATAAGACCAGACGTATCCATATCAAGACGATGCACAATACCAGGACGTTCTTCTCCCTGAAGCATTCCTAGGTGCTCGTAGCCACAGTGGGCTACCAGCGCATTTGCCAGGGTGTCATCAACGTGGCCAGGCGATGGATGGCAAACAAGGCCAATCTGCTTGGAGAGCACTATGAGGTACTGGTCCTCAAAGCGAATATCAAGGGGAATGTCTGGGTTTGGACGTAAAAGTCCCGTTTGAGGCTGTGCGTCAGGAAGAGATACTAAGAGCCTATCGCCCAACATAAGTTTTTCTGACTTAGAGGTAGCCAGCGTAGCGTTGATGGTTACTCTTCCCTCTTCTACCAGCTTTGCGCAGGCACTTCTTGAGGGAAGTGTATCTTGGGCAGAAAGGAACGCATCCAATCTGACGCCGTCCCCTTCTGGTCCAACTAGTATGTCAACGATACGCTCATTCATTGCCACTACCCTGTTGTTGCTTTTTGTCCCAGACCATCCAGTACACAAAAGCAATAAGAATGCCGCAGGTTACAAAGATATCCGCCACATTAAACACGGCAAAATTAACAAACGTTGTAGCAAAGAAATCAGTAACCTGACCATACAAAACACGGTCAATAGCGTTACCAATTCCGCCGCCTGCGACGCCTCCCAAAAGCGCAATAAGCGGCAGCGGGAGGTTCTTCTCGCGAACTACAAAACTCACCAGAGCGGCTATGACCACAGCAGTGAGAGCCACAAAAAAGAGGGCATTTCCAGAGCCTACAGAAAACGCTGCTCCGGTGTTGCTCACGTGGAAGAGCTCCATAACACCTGGGATAAAAGGCACTGCAGTTCCCTCTGGAATTGAGGTTCTTACCCAGAGCTTAGTTACCTGGTCAAGCACGCAGGCAACAGCGCCCGCCCCGCAGAGAACTGCAAGGCGGGTCACGAGCGTGTGAGTTGTATGTTGCTGCTGGTCGGCGTTCATTTACGCAACAACGTCGTGGCAGCGGTGGCAGAGATGATCCTCGCCAAGCTCGCGATAGTTCCAGCAACGGTCGCAGCGCTCACCGTTTGCAGGATAGACGCTTACGCTCAGCTCAGAGCCCTCGGAAACAGTTACCTCAGAGCAGACAAATGCCTCAGCAAAGTCAAGGCCGGCGTGAGAAATGGATGCGGCCTGCTCAGCGGTAAGCGTAACTTCGGCACGTGTAGCCTGCGTGGTCTTCTCTGTAACAACACCTGCCTCAAGAGCGGTCTCGTATGCCTTAGTGTATGCGGCGCGAGCATCAACCAGCACCTGATATGCAGGAAGCAGTGAGGTGTACTCTTCGGTGGTCATAGGAGCCTTATACCAGTCGAGAAGAGCGGCGTACTTCTGGCCGTCACGCATAGACTCTGGCAGGAACTGCATAGCCTCATCGGTGGTGTAAACCAGAATTGGCTGCAGGTCATGAACAAGCATGGAAAGAATCTCTGCCCAGACGGTCTGAGCACTACGGCGTGTTGCAGAATCTGCAGCATCGCAGTACATACGGTCCTTAGTTGCGTTCAAGTAGCCGTTGGAAAGCTCAATGATGTAATCGTAGAGGGTACGGAAGACATTGTTGAAGCGATATCCCTCGTAAGCCTCGGTAACTGCAGCATGAACCTCGCACATACGGGCAAGAACAAGACGGTCGTACTCTTCAAGGTCTGCCACAGCAACTGCATCGGTTGCAGGGTCAAACTGACCCTCAAGCTCTCCAAGAAGGAAGCGAAGGGTGTTTCTAAACCTACGATATGCGTCGCCTACCTGAGAAAGAATGGCGTCATCGCAAGGAACGTCAGTTGAAGTATCAACGGAAGCAACCCAAAGACGCAGGACGTCTGCACCGCGCTCAGCACAAACAGCGTTTGGATCAATAACGTTGCCCAGAGACTTACTCATCTTGCGTCCCTGACCATCAAGCGTAAAGCCCTGGGAAACAACAGACTTGTAAGGAGCAACACCATAAGCACCAACAGAAGTCATAAGAGAACTCATGAACCAACCGCGGTGCTGATCAGAACCCTCAAGATACATATCAGCTGGGAACTTGAGGTTTGGACGGTGCTTACAAACAGCCGTGTGAGAAACACCAGAATCCCACCAAACGTCCAGAATATCCTTGTTAGCCTTGAGGTTATGGCTACCACACTTAGGGCAGACGCAAGCGTCGCCTAAATAGGTCTTAGGATCGTCGGTGAACCAAGCATCAGAGCCCTTCTCGCGGAAAAGCTTGATAACAGCGTCAAGCGTCTGGTCATTAATGACGGTCTCGCCACAATCCTCACAGGTGAAAGCAGGGATTGGAACACCCCAGTTACGCTGCCTGGAAATACACCAGTCAGGACGACCCTCAACCATGGAGCCAATACGCTTAACAGCATTTGCAGGATAGAACTTAACCTTTGTAAGCTCCTCTGCTGCCTGCTGACGCAGACCAGTCTTATCCATGGAGACAAACCACTGGCTTGTTGCGCGGAAGATAACAGGCTCTTTACAACGCCAGCAGTGTGGATAGCTGTGGGTAATCTCTTCTGCAAGAATGAGTGTTCCACGGTCCTTAAGCCACTGGACAATGACAGGGTTAGCCTCATTGACCTCCATACCAGAGAAGGGGCCGCCAGTACCTTGGCCGTCGCCCTTGAAGAAGTGACCGTCGTCATCAACAGGCATGGTCTGTGGAATATCAAAGCGAACGCCAGCGTTGTAGTCGTCTACACCGTGGCCAGGTGCGGAGTGAACAACACCAGTACCATCGTCAAGGGTGACGTACTCTGCGTAGATAAACTTACCAGTATTGCCAAGATCACCAAAGATTGGCTGCTTGTACTCATTGCCAGCAAGCTCAACACCAGTCTTCTTCCAGGTGTTGCCCTCTGCGTCCTGAGCTAGCTTCCAATCGGTATAACCAAACTTGGCAGCAGCTTTCTCTGCAAGAGCCTCAGCAACAATCTCCACGTGTCCGTCAGGAAGCTCAAGAGCAACGTAGTTAGCTTCTGGGTGCAGAATAACTGCCTCGTCTGCTGGCATAGTCCAAGGAGTAGTAGTCCAAATGTCTACCCAGGTCTTACCTGCATAAGCCTCAAGACCCTCTGGAACTGTGGTTAGCTCAAAGCGCACAAAAATAGCAGTTGAGGTGACATCGTGATACTCAATCTCTGCCTCAGAAAGAGCAGTGTGGTCATGAGTGCACCAGTGAACAGGCTTGGTGCCTCTGTACACAGAACCCTTGTCATAGATGGCCTTGAAAATCTCAACGTCTGTAGCGTCGTAATCATTGACGTAAGTGAGATAAGGATTGTCCCACTCACCCAACACACCAAGGCGCTTAAAGCCCTGACGCTGGGTATCTACCTGCTCAACTGCCATCTTGCGGCAGAGCTCACGGATCTTCTCGGTAGACAGCTGATTGAACTTTTCTGTGCCAAGCATCTGCTCAACCTTGTGCTCAATTGGCTGACCATGGCAGTCCCAACCAGGAACATAAGGGGTCTGGAAGCCCTGCATAGCCTTATAGCGGTTGATGATGTCCTTAGAAATCTTATTCTGAGCGTGACCCAGATGAATTGGACCATTTGCATAAGGAGGTCCGTCATGAAGGACAAACTTGTCATGTCCCTCATTCTTCTTCATCAGGAGTTCATAGACGTTGTTTTGGTCCCAATCAGCCAAACGCTGAGGCTCATTCTGCGCAAGTGATGCGCGCATAGGAAAGCCTGTATTTGGCAGGTTGGTGGTCTTTTTGTACTCGTTTGCCATCAAGCACAACCTTTCTGGGCACAAATAAAGCGCCCGTCCCTCACAGCTGGGACGAAGCGCCACAATACACTTCGTTGTAACCACCCAGCGACGGATATGTCCGTTTACTCGGCTGGCCTGTCACGGCGACCATTTCCGGCAGCATCTACTAGTACAAAAAGCTTGTACGTTTGAACTGCAGCTCCGAGGTGATGTTCACACGGACGCAAATGCGGACTTCCACCAACTCCGCTCGCTTGAGATTTGCGCTACCCAGCTACTGTCCTCATCACAGCTTGTGCTAGTAATACTACCACGTCTTGTACTCATTGAACTAAGTAATACACACGCTTAAACCGTTTTTAACAAATTATGCGGAATCCAAATTTTAAATTTTTATAGAAATAAAAAATGCAGATTGGGTAAAACAATTCCAATATCTAAGTGAGCTCATATCACATTTGAGCCAAACAGGTAAAGGGACGTGTATGGCAAATAACGATAACAAGCACCGTAGATCTATGTCGATGCTACTCTATATTGCAGTAGCCATCTTTGTATATCTCCTGCTTAGCAACACATTATTACCTGGACTTCTACGTCAACAGGTACAAACTGTCTCGTACAGTGAGTTCCTTAACAAGGTTGACAATAACGAAGTTACCAAGGTAGACCTTAATACAGGTAGCAGAAACATTAGGTTCACAACTGGCTCTGGAGATTCCGAGAAGGTCTTTGAGACCACACAGTTCCCTAATGATGCAACACTGGTTCAGACGCTTAGAGACCACAAAGTTGATTTCTCGGCTTCTATTCCTGACAACTCTACAAATATGTTGCTCTATGCCCTTATTCAGTATGGAATCCCTCTTGTCATCTTCTTGGGCATTGGCTACTTTATCAACCGATCTCTTAAACGCGCCATGGGTGACGATGGTCCTTCCATGAACTTTGGTGGCGGCTTTGGAGGTCTTGGCGGCAATCTTGGTCGCTCAAGCGCCAAAGAAATCAAGGGAGAAGACACAGGCATTACGTTTAAAGACGTAGCTGGTCAAGAAGAGGCTAAAGAGTCTATGCAAGAGATTGTTAGCTTCCTTAAGACTCCTGATAAGTACAAAGAGATTGGTGCTCGCTGCCCTCGTGGTGCCTTGCTTGTAGGCCCTCCAGGTACTGGTAAGACCCTCATTGCTAAGGCAGTTGCTGGTGAGGCTGGCGTTCCTTTCTTCCAGATTGCTGGCTCTGAGTTTGTTGAGATGTTTGTTGGACGCGGTGCTGCAAAAGTCCGTGACCTCTTCAAGCAAGCAAATGAAAAGGCTCCTTGCATCATCTTTATTGACGAGATTGATGCGGTTGGTAAGCGCCGTGATGCTTCTCTCAACTCCAACGATGAGCGTGAGCAGACCTTAAACCAGCTGCTCTCTGAGATGGACGGCTTTGATAACCACAAGGGTATTGTTGTTCTTGCAGCAACCAACCGCCCTGAGACCTTGGACAAGGCACTTCTGCGTCCTGGCCGTTTTGACCGCCGTATTCCTGTTGAGCTTCCAGACCTTAAGGGTCGTGAGGCAGTTCTTCAGATTCACGCCAATGATGTAAAGATGGAGCCAGGCGTTGACCTCTCTATTATTGCTAAGTCCACACCAGGCGCATCTGGCGCAGACCTTGCAAACATCATCAACGAGGCAGCTCTTCGTGCTGTTCGCTTTGGTCGCCGTCGTGTTACCACCGAAGACCTTGCTGAGTCCGTTGACGTTGTTATTGCCGGCGCAAAGAAGAAGAACACTGTTCTTTCTGAGCACGAGAAGGACGTTGTGGCTTATCACGAGACCGGCCATGCAATTGTTGGTGCCATCCAGAAAAACGATGCTCCTGTTACCAAGATCACCATTGTTCCTCGTACTGGCGGAGCTCTTGGCTTTACCATGCAAGTTGAGGATGACGAGCGTTATCTGATGAGCAAGAGCCAGGCAATGGATGAGATTGCTGTACTCTGTGGTGGACGCGCAGCTGAAGAACTTATCTTTGGCGAGATGACCAATGGCGCTTCCAACGATATTGAGCGTGCAACAGCTATTGCTCGCGCTATGGTCACGCAGTACGGCATGTCTGACAAACTTGGCATGGTTACCCTCAGCCAGCAGCAAAGCCGTTATCTTGGTGGTGGCTCTTCCCTCACCTGCTCTGAGGCAACCGCTGAAGAGATTGATGCTGAAGTTAGACGCATTGTTGAAGAGGGACACCAGCGCGCACTCCAGACGCTTAAAGAGAACCGCTTTAAGCTGCATGAAATTGCTCACTACCTGCAGAAGAAAGAGACTATTACCGGCGAGGAGTTCATGAATATCCTCAAGCGCGAGAATACCTTTGCACCGGTAGTTGAGAACTCCAATGAGGAAGGCTCCTCTGCTTCTTCAGTAGAGTAACTTTGTCTCATAAGTAAAATTAAACGGCTGCCTATTCTGAACTGCCTCCCATTTCTTGGACATAAGAAATGGGAGGCAGTTCATATGCAGGTGATTATGATTCTGCAGCGCGTTAGCGTCGGCTTTTAGGCCTGGCGCACAAAATAGCGCAGCTTTGGTAGGTTTTGCTGAAGAATTGACATGTTCCCAATCAAGATAGCAGGCAGCTAGGCGGTCGCACTGCCTGCTATGCATCTCTATGCATAAACTTCATCTAATATGCTTAAACATGAATAGACTTATATAAGGAATTTAACTATCGATAAATTCTGTATCTACGGAACACACCTAAGTCGGATATTCTGCTCAATTGCGGGCATTTTACACATCTAATGACGATAATCTGCACGTTTGAGGTATTTTCAGCGTCATGTATACGTCTTTTTAACAGATTATCCGACTTAGGTGTGTTTTGAACTGCTTTCTATTTCTCGTGTCCAAGAAATGGGAGGCAGTTCAGATACAGAGGCTTTTTGCAAGCAATTATTCACTACGCTGCGCCTAGGAAGTAAATTTCTTCCACAAGCGTAGACCATAGCTATTAGGAAGTCCTGCCTCAATACGAACAGCCAAGTACCATCCCGTGGCGTTATAAACCAACTCAAAGATATCTTGGCTGTTTACAGCAGGGATGCCCTGCGTTAATGCTGTAAAGATAATTCTTACTACGTCAAATACAACAATGAGGGTCACCGCAAGAATATAAGGCCTAATAAAGCGAGCATTGTTTGAACCCTTAAGGGCAAGAAGACCTGCAACAAGAGAAAATACTGCACCAACTGTCACCAAGAAAATGGTAAGAATACCCTGTTGCTCAAGAAATTGATTAACAGTTGCCAAGAACGGTTGATTTACAACTCTAGAAAGGTCATGCAGTCCAAGCAGAATCAGAACTAGAAAAAGTGCAATTCCGCTCAACGCAATAGAGACCAGCGAAAAGAAATGAAGGACTCGCTGATGACGAGAGCGCCAATATGTAGTTCCCACAATACCCTGGTCATGTTCCTTCTTTACTTTATCCGCAAGATTAGAGCAAATTACCACGTAAACTATAGTATTAAGTTGAACAAAGGGATCAAGAATAATCAACTCTCCTCTACCCCAGGCCCATAAAATTCCTACCAGAATAATCAGGCCAATCAGGTAGCAAAGAAATCTGTATGGTTCAACTTTTGATGAGTCTTTGGCGGCACGTAATCCAAATATCGAAGTGACAACTTGCAACATACCAATAAGAAGTACAAATACATAGCCCAGAAGGACGTTATTGCTAAACGTAAAATACACGCCACTAAACTCAAGCCTCTCCAAAGGAACTGCAGGCTGTAAGCCTGTAATAGTAGCAAAAAGAGACGCTAATGTTGTTAAAACATCTGCCGTGCCCAAGATAATCAATACAATTGAGACAATACGTAAGATATGTTGAGCAGGGGTTCTAGGAACAGTAGCCTTAACTCGATCAGACGCAGGACGCTCCAATGGCTCATCTTCACCAACCACAAGGATTTTCTCGGCACGTTCTGCTACTTCAGAAACGTTTTCTGCCAGCTCAGACGACACTTCTGTGACCTTTTTAGAAAGCTCTCCTACCTTTGAGTTTTCAGCCAGCTTGGCGATCTCAGCGCCGATATCTTTTTTCTGTTCCACTGACACAAAAATCCTCACACCTGTCCAAAATGTTCAAATAAATCATAGCATTAGCTACTTTGCTGTGTTAGTATTTGCAACTGTCCGTGTACCTGCAAGTATGTAAGGAGGCTTGTTCGATGCTTTTTTAATCTTCTCGTGAGCGTGTCACATGTCCACACCACGAGTCTGTCTGACATGTTCCACCACTAATCGAGGAGAAGTATGGAATCGAATAAGCTTTTTGCGGAAACACCACCATTTAAATTATTTATACGAGCAGCCCTCCCGGGTGCTATTGCCATGCTTGCGTCGATGCTCTACGACACTGCAGATGGAATCCTTGTTGGACGATATCTGGGTCAGGAGTCCTTTGGCGCGGTTACCATTGCCATTCCACTAGTTATTCTCTGCTTTGCAGTTGCCGACCTTATTGGCGTTGGAGCCTCTGCGGTTATTGCCGTTGAGCACGGCAAGAAGAATCACCACACAGCTAATAACATCTTTACCATTGCATTCATCATGCTTATTACCACAGGTGTTATCAGCGGCATTTTCTTCTTCTTTTGTGCACCAAACGTTTTAGCACTGATGGGTGCTCAAGGAAAGGTTGCCGAACAAGGAACCATCTACCTGCGCGTATGGACTCTCTTCTTACCCGTTATGTGCATCTCGTACGCCGTTGATAACTTCCTTAAGATTTGCGGAAAAATTAGACGCTCTACCAGTATTGCCTTTATTTCTGCAATTTTGGGAACCGTGCTTGAATACTACTTCTTAGGTGTTTTGGGATTATCCGTTGAGTACGCAGCACTGGGTTACTGCATCTCAATCACTTTCTCGTCCCTTTATGGCATCTGGCCGTTTATTGGCAACAAGCAAATCCTTAAGTTTGTAAAGCCACACTTTAATTGGACGCATATCAAAGAAATCTTTGTAAACGGCTTCCCTATCTTTATGCAGAACATCTCAAGCAGGATTTATTCCCTGCTTATGAACGCTGCTCTGCTCACCCTTGGTGGAGATATTGCCATTGCTTCTTACGGCGTGCTTCTCTATTCTGGCGGACTCATTCAGCCGCTCATTTATGGACAAGCTGATGCCATGCAGCCAGCTATTGGTTATAACTGGGGCGCAAAGAAAAAAGATCGAGTACTTGCCATTGAGAAGTACATCTTCTCTACAGGCATTATCATTGGCATCTTTGCGTTTTGTGTCTCGTTCTTCTTCTCGGAGTTCTTGGTCAAGCTCTACCTGCCTGAAGGAACGCAAGAGCTGCTTAACATGGCCATCCCAGCTATGCGCATTCACGCTTTTATCTTCATTTTTAGCTGGATTACCATGTGTACCGAGAGTCTTGCTATTGCCCTGAAGCAGACAAAGATTTCCAATCTCTTGAGCATCTTTATGGCACTTATCTTCCCTATCAGCTCACTACTGGTACTGAGACCATTTGGTCTGGATGCACTTTGGTACGTGTCAGTTGTGTCCAATATACTCTCAGCACTGCTCTCTGTTGGCTGCCTCATCCACATCTATCGCAAGCATTTCAAGGGCATAGATACAAACGATTCCAATGCCGCAGACGATGCACAGGAAGAGAACTCCGAGCTCACCGATGCAGAGCTTACAGCGTCCGAGCTCTCCAGCCCAGAAGATCACCTGGACCCAGAATCCATCTCCCGAGCTCAATAGCCCGCACTCTCACAGCTCCACGCAACAACTTACTCCTCACAAAAACATGGCGAGAAGATCTTCTGATTCCAAGATCTTCTCGCCATAAACATGAGCGGTTATAGAGCGTCTAACTACAGCGCAGCAAGTGCCTGCTCGACGTCGTTGATAAGGTCTTCGGTGCCCTCAATACCACAGCTCAAGCGCACAGTACCTGGAGTAATACCTGCTGCTACAAGCTCCTCGTCAGTAAGCTGACGATGCGTTGAAGAAGCTGGGTGCAAACAGCAAGAACGAGCGTCCGCAACGTGTGTAGCAATGGAGAATACCTTGAGGTTACCCAAGAACTTCTCGGCAGCCTCGCGACCACCCGCAACGTCAACGGTGATAACACCGCAAGAACCGTTTGGAAGGTACTTCTGAGCAAGCTCGTAGTACTTGTCACCTGGGAGGCCAGGATAGCTTACGTGTGCAACCTTAGGATTGTTTGCAAGCGCCTCGGCAACTGCCTGGCCATTCTTGCAATGCTGAGCCATACGAACGTGCAGGGACTCAAGGCCAAGGTTAAGATAGAAAGCGTTCTGTGGTGACTGAATGGAACCAAAGTCACGCATAAGCTGAACGGTTGCCTTAGTAATAAAGGCGCCACCATTACCAAAGGTATCTGCATAGACAAGGTTGTGATACGAAGGATCAGGCTGGGTTAGACCTGGGAACTTATCTGCATGAGCAGCCCAGTCAAAATTGCCACCGTCAACAATAGCGCCGCCAACAGCAGAGCCATGACCGTCCATATACTTAGTTGTGGAATGGGTCACAATGTCTGCTCCCCACTCAAGAGGACGGCAATTCACAGGTGTAGCAAATGTATTGTCAACAATCAGTGGCACATCGTGGTCGTGAGCGGCCTTTGCCCAACGTTCAATATCAAGAACAACCAGTGCAGGGTTTGCAACAGTCTCACCAAAGACGCACTTTGTATTTGGTCTGAATGCTGCGTTAATCTCCTCGTCAGTTGCATCTGGTGAGATAAACGTACACTCAATACCCATCTTCTTAAGAGTGATAGCAAACAGGTTAAAGGTGCCGCCATAAATGGTAGACAGGGAGATAAAATGATCTCCAGCCTCAGCAATATTAAAGACAGCAAAGAAGTTTGCGGCTTGACCAGAAGACGTCAGCATTGCAGCCGTACCGCCCTCAAGCGCACAAATCTTTGAAGCTACGTTATCAAGCGTTGGATTTTGAAGACGAGAATAGAAATAACCCGCAGCCTTGAGGTCGAACAACTCTCCAAGCTGCATCGACTCGTCATATTTGAACGTGGTTGATTGAATGATAGGCACTTGCCTAGGCTCACCGCAACCAGGCTGATAACCGCCCTGTACGCAGCGAGTCTCGATGCTCTCAGACATAGCATCCTCCCTCATAATCATCATCCACGCCGCGCAAACGTCTCTGCACTCCAAACGTGGACTATGTGATTACCTTAGGATACTAGTCTCTCTACCCTCAATCACACGCTCAATCAAAACTTTTTCATGTTCTGAAACAATTGCGAGGTCTGAGGTAACATCTCTGAAGTCCATAGAATCTTTCCACTCTTTGACCAGAGAAATATTGCGCTGAGCTGTGCAAATAGCGCTGAGCTCAGAGTCAATGTCTTGCATAATCTGGGTGTAATTTGCACGTTTCTCGCCCAGCATATCACTGAGGTGGAAAAGAATGTGCTCAACTTCACGAACTTCTCGCCTTGCATGGTGTACCTCAGAGAAGCTAGTCATATCCAGACCAAAGAGGCGCGCATCAATAGTCTCCAGCATGTAATCAAAGCGGCTGCTAATGTCTTCAAACGAGATACCATCTTTTAGTACCGCGTCTGACCATGCAGGCTCAAAGAGCTCATCCAGCGCACAGCGCAGACTGCGACGGACAGCCTTCTTGCGCAGACCCTCGCAAATGCGATCGCGCTCAGACTCGCGAGCTGCTTCTACAGCGCTGACCAGCTTGGAGCCCTGAGAAAGCTCTCCAGACTCCATCAAATCTGCAACGGTATCAGAGAAGCCGTCAATCTCACGAAGACGCGTAGTTGCACCAAGCATCAGCCTATAAACAGGCTCGGCAATCTCAACTGCCTCCTCATTAAGAAGCGGCGAGAAAAACTTGGTAAGCAATTGGGTTCCCCTGAGGGCAAACCTAAATGCTGCGATTACTGCAGGATCTTCTGGATGAGCACGGAACTCTGTGTACGCGTCTTCCAGGTTAGTTGCCGCATGAGCACATGCCTCATCCAGGGCATCAAGCGTCTCCCAAGGCTGAGTGGAAGGACCACTGACCAGCCAAAGAAGCTTACCGTGAGGCTCGCGAACATCTCCAAGCTGCTTCCAGACACACTTATGTTGATGACAAAGCGAACCACGTACGTCAATAGCGCACACAGCGCCCTTTGTCAGCGGAAGTTCAAATCCCAGCAGAGTCTCTGCAACATAACCCAAAAATGGAGCGTGTCCGACAAGAATCAGTGTTTCTGCATCAGCGTGCTCAAGCTCTGCCTGAAGTGCAGGAAGATCTTGATCGTAAAGGGAGTCATGAATCTCTAGACCTTCTGCATCCAGAGCCTCTGCCACAATCTCTGCAGTCTCAAGCGCGCGAAGAGCGGGACTTGTCCAAATCTCAGCCTCTTCACCCTCTGGTCCCAACAAACCAAAAATATGAGGATAATTGGCAGATAAAGCCCTCTGACCAGCACGTGTAAGCTCTCGACTCATGTCTTCAGAGCCACGTTCAGATACACCATGTCTAACAAGAACCAAAGTCTTTACCATGTTTACCTCCGCTGGTCATCTGCAGAAAACTGCTTCTTATAGCGTAATAGGACGCCCGCGCAATTTTGCACGAACGTCCTATTTTTACTGCCAACGGGCAAATATATCGGTATATGGCGAGAAAAACTTTTTATCTCGCATCTCTGCTATGCAGTTTTTGCATAACGGCTATGCATAATCTGCACGCAAAAATCCAACTTGAAAGGCTTGGCAACTGTAGCGGTTAAGTTAGCACTCTATCCACGCGTCCCTATACCGCCTGTGACCGGCAATCTTAGAAGTCAGCGTTGCCAACGGTACGAGGGTGAGGAATAACGTCGCGGATGTTATCCACACCGGTGAGGTACATAACAAGGCGCTCAAAGCCAAGACCAAAGCCAGAGTGTGTGCAAGAGCCGTAACGGCGAAGATCCAAGTAATACTTGTAATCGTCGGGGTTCATACCAAGCTCAACAATGCGCTTCTCCAGAAGCTCAAGACGGTCTTCTCGCTGTGAGCCACCAATAATCTCGCCGATGCCTGGAACAAGGCAGTCAGCTGCAGCAACAGTCTTGCCGTCATCGTTAAGACGCATGTAGAAGGCCTTAATCTCTGCTGGATAATCAGTGACAAAGATTGGCTTTCCAAAGTGCTGCTCGGTGAGGTAGCGCTCGTGCTCAGTCTGAAGGTCAATGCCCCACTCGACGGGATACTCAAACTTCTGACCAGCCTTTACTGCCTCCTGCAGAATCTCAATGGCCTCCGTATAAGAAACGCGAGAGAACTGGGAAGTTGCAACATGGTTCAAGCGCTCAAGCAGACCCTTATCCACAAACTTGTTAAGCATCTCAAGCTCATCTGGGCAGTGCTCAAGAACGTATGCAATAACGTAGCGCAGCATCTCTTCTGCAACATCCATGTCCTGTGCAAGATCACAGAAAGCCATCTCTGGCTCAATCATCCAGAACTCTGCAGCGTGGCGGCGTGTGTTGGAATTCTCTGCGCGAAACGTTGGACCAAAGGTGTACACATCACCAAAGGCCATAGCAAAGTTCTCTGCCTGAAGCTGTCCAGAAACGGTAAGGTGAGAAGACTGACCAAAGAAGTCCTTTGAGTAGTCAACATCGCCCTTCTCGGTACGTGGAACGTTGTTTAGATCAAGCGTGGTAACGCGGAACATCTCGCCTGCACCCTCAGCATCGGATGCAGTGATGATTGGAGTGTTCACATAGACAAAGCCACGATCCTGGAAGAACTGGTGGATGGCGAAGGCAGCCACAGAACGGATGCGGAAAACCGCACGGAACATGTTGGTGCGAGGACGAAGATGCTGCTGCGTACGAAGGTACTCAAGAGACTGGCGCTTCTTCTGCATTGGATAGTCAGGGCTGGATGGTCCCTCAATCACAATGGTCTGCGCCTGTAGCTCAATAGGCTGTGGGCGATCGGGGGTAAGCTCAAGGACGCCCTCGATAATCAGAGCAGCGCCAACGCCACAAGAAGCAACCTCCTCGTAATTGCCAAGGTTCTCACGATTCATAACAACCTGTAGGTCTTTGAAGCAGCTACCGTCATTAAGTGTGACGAAGCCAAAATTCTTCATATCCCTTACTGAACGTACCCAGCCGGCCACGGTAACTTTTTGGCCACCAAGTTGCTCTGCATCTGCGTACAATGCAGAAATCGTGATGCGCTCCACGGGCATACCCTCCTTGTAACTCACTCTGCAGGCTTATCCTGCGCTCTGCAGGTCTATCCTGCGAGACGAACAAATATCTATTTAGAATACCGCATAACCACATGGCAGGCGCTCACTTTTATATATCTGGCGGTAATTACGCTAATCTCACACAGCCAAGCCAGCGCACCGTAAAACACTGCGCCCTAAACAGCGCGTCCTAAAACACATATCTGCAATTCGGCTAAACTAGTGCAGTGGAACGTACCTACAAAGTGCTGCCACCTCAAAAGGCCTGCTAAAGGAGAAACCATGGAAGACTACAAGCGCGAATTTATTGAGTTTATGGTCCAGAGCAACGTACTTAAATTTGGTGATTTTACGCTTAAGAGTGGTCGCAAATCTCCTTTCTTCATGAACGCTGGCGCCTATGTCACCGGCGAGCAGCTCCACAAGCTGGGACTTTATTATGCTCGCGCTATTCACGACAACTTTGGCCTGGATTTTGACGTAGTCTTTGGTCCTGCTTACAAGGGCATTCCCCTTTCGGTTATCACTGCAATGGGAATCAATGAGCTCTATGGCAAACAGGTTCAGTACTGCTCCAACAGAAAAGAAGCAAAAGATCACGGCGCTGATGCGGGCATGCTTTTAGGAGCAGAGCTCAAAGACGGCCAGAGAGTAGTGATGGTTGAAGACGTCACCACTTCTGGTAAGTCAATTGAAGAGACCTATCCACTGATTACCTCTATTGCAAACATTGAGGTAGTTGGCCTTATTGTCTCGCTCAATCGCATGGAAGTTGGCAAGGGCGGAAAAGTTGCAGCACTCCAGGAAGTCTCCGAGCGCTGGGGCATGCCAACCGCAGCCATTGTCTCCATGGATGAGGTTACCGAGGCCCTCTACAACAAAGAGGTTGACGGCAAAGTTATTATTGACGACACCTTGAAGAGCGCCATTGATGCCTACTACCAGCAGTATGGCGTTAAATAAGGCGAGAAAAACCTCTGCGTAGAAACCTGACTTATGACTCTGACTCAACTGAAATACGTTCTTGCTATTGCTAAGGCAGGCACTATTAACGCCGCGGCTAAACAGCTCTTTATCTCGCAGCCTACCCTGAGTAGCGCAGTTAAAGAGCTTGAAGCCGAGCTGGGAATCTCCCTTTTTAACAGGACCAGCAAGGGTGTTGAACCTACCGCAGATGGCGAGGAGTTTTTGAGTTACGCCAGGCAAGTTGTCATGCAGACTGACCTCATCGAAGAGCGCTATCTGGGCACTGCCCCTTCTAAGCAGCGCTTTTGTGTTTCTTGCCAGCATTATTCCTTTGCAGTTGAAGCCTTTGTCAACCTGATTAAAGAGCACGGCGGCTCAAAGTACGATTTCCGTATCAGAGAAACGCAAACGTACGAGATTATTGAAGATGTCTCAAAGCTAAGAAGTGAAGTAGGCGTCCTTTACCTCAACTCGTTCAACGAGCGCGTTATTAGAAAAACGCTGCAGGACCAGGGCTTGGTTTTCTCGCCATTGTTTAAGTGCAAACCAAGCGTTTTTGTGGGAAAAGATAACCCGCTGGCAAAGCGTTCCTCGGTAACACTCAACGATCTTGCCCCCTACCCTCGCCTTTCTTACGAGCAGGGTGAGCACAACGCGTTCTATTTCTCCGAGGAGCTTCTGGCAACTCTTGATCGCGATAAAGACATCATGGTCCGAGACCGCGCCACTATCTTCAACCTGATTATTGGCTTGAACGGCTACACCATCAGCACCGGCCTTATTAACGAGGAGCTCAACGGCCCAAACATTGTTGCAATTCCTCTGGCTGTTGATGATTACATGGAAGTCGGCTACGTTACACACGACGAGAAGAGCCTCTCGCCCTTTGGTGAGCTCTACATCGATGCGCTTAAGCGCTGCTGCCAGGCAGTTACGTGGGTGTAAGAGGTCTATAAAGAAGTTAGTTGTTTTAAGCGTTCTTTATGCTTTATTAGCTAAATTGAAAGCTATCCAGCTGTGGCGATTCTTTTTAATAAATAATGGTTATTGAATATGTTATTTATTAACCGATAAAAAGATACCGTTCACAGTAAAAGACGTAACAATGATGCCTATAGGAATAGAATTAAGGTAAGAGAGTCGGCAACTACTCCTCTACAGCAATAGGATAAAGACCGAAGAAAAACATAGTGAAGGGCGTATGGAGTCCCGACTCGTGTAGTAGATTTATCGAGGTCATCTGGGGCTTATTATGTTTTCTCACGATTCTAGAAACTTAAGCTTAAAAACAAATAAACTTCCCCAAAAGGCTCGTTCTTTGGCAGTATTGATTGCTTGTGTCACCATTGCAGGGCTACTTTATTTTTACGATCTTGCCCAAAAACAGGCGCAGCAAGAACTTTTTGCGCAACAAGTTATGCAAAGACAAAACGAAGCCTCAGAAATTTATAAAATTGGCGAAACTGCAAAGCTAACTGGACTCGATCAAGAAGAAGGTAATCCAGCTGAGACTTCTTTTGGGGCTGATCTGCCATGGGTTGGCACAATTGAGGTAACGGTAACAGACGTAATCCTTTGTCATTCTATAGACGAAGCAGGTTTTACCTCTGGAGCACTTAACAATTCATTCACACCAGAAAATGCAGATAGCTTGTATCTAGTCTATACGCTTCATTTTAAAAACATAGACGCCGTTCAAAAACACACCCCAATTGGTCCGAACTATATATTACTTACTAGTTACTCTATTAATGCTGAGGGGCATAATATTTTCATGTCCCAAATTACACCTGAAAATGCCCAAATTGACAATTCGGAAGTGGAAAAAGAAAAAGGGTATTTTTGGATTAATGCAGGGGATGAATGTGACGTCAAACTTGCTTTTGCGCTATCTCCAGAAGAACTGAGAGATGTTACTTCTATTCATCTGGCAAATATGGGAGGAATTTATTCAAACGCAAAGTTAGTTGATATACAGTCTGCATTAAAAAGTGACAAGTAGGTGTTCGCTATGAATTCATTGTTCAAGTCTGAATTTAAGCGACAGCTTACCTATAACCCATTATTTTGGGCATGTGTTGCAATTGGCGCCTGTATTGCACTACTTGCCGCTTGGATTGAAATTCAAATTGAATTTAATACCTTAGAAGCAACTCTTCAACAGGGAAATCATCTTTCTTATAACACTTTACTCTCCCTTGTTTCTGCTTATACCGCTTGGATCCCAACACGAATCGGGGAATTTTACAGTGGACTGTACTATCTCTTATGGCCGCTTTTAGCAACCATCCCAACCGCCTGGATTTTAAGCAACGATTCAAAAGAAGGAGTGCTGGAACAGCAATGTCTTAGAATTAGAAAGGCTTGTGTTATCAGGATAAAACTATACGTAAGTTTTGTTTCTGGTGGTATTTGCTCTGCCCTACCTCTTATCCTTAATTTTTTAGCTGTAATCTGTTTCTTACCGTTATCTACACCAAAAATTTACGATGAGATATATACCGCAATCTCAATGAACTCTTTGTTCTCAGGACTCTTTTATAACTCTCCTCTTGCTTATGTCATTGCCCTCTCCGTATTAGCCTTCATAATTGGAGGGCTGTTTTCCTGCGCCGTTTGTCTTTTTGCCAGTTTAACTAAGACCACATTTCAAGCAATTTTCATTTCTTATTTCCTACTTCACCTGTTAGCATTCTTAGGCTCGCAATTTTCAGCAATCCTTTCCTCTGCTCACTTAAGAGAAGTAGGACAAAATGCATTCATTAAGTTAAATTTCTTTCAGTTGATAAGTTCTGAATATGCTCCAACAAAACTTGGATTTTATTTCTTCTGTTTTGTTTTGCTATTTCTAGTAATCTTCATTTCTTACAAAAAGACTTGTAGGAGTGATCTGCTATGAAACATCAAATTTCAAGGAGCTTCACTCAACTTTTTGATATGCATAAAAATCTTCTAGCAGCGCTTTTTGTGATGTTGTTATCTTGTACAGCGTTTATTTCTTCTTTTGCACAATTCAGCTTAATTACACAAGGAGGATATTCGTTTTCTTTAGGTGATTTGATTATCGCAACATTCTTCGGTTCTGCCCACACGCTCTACGTAGAGTGGACCGCGCTTTGCATATCTTTTCTTCTCATAATCATTATTTCTAGCTCAGACACAAATGAACATTTTTCTATTCAACGCATGATGAGGTTTGAGAAGAAAACTAGATTTTGGATTTATAGCTATATAAATATAATCGTATCTTCTCTCTTTTTGATTGCCGTCTATATAATGACATACGTTATCTTACTTATTTGTACAGGTAATAGCCCTGATATTGCTACGCTAAATGTGGATATCTTCATTTACCATACCGTTCAAACTGGTACAGAATTTTCACTCACATCCTCAGAAGTATTAGCCCTTCTCGGCATTTATTATCTTGGTCTCTTGTTCTTTTCCTTTATTTACAAAGTAATGAAACTCTATACTCACAATTCACTAGCTGTATTACTAAGCGTAGCACTACTAGTTTTAGGAGAGTTTTTTCCTGAACTTCCATTCCCCTCTACATTAATGACTTTTTCGAGACTTCTTCCATTTAATCCAGAAGGATATAGCCTTTTGTATGCAACTTTATATTTTCTTGTTGGAATCATTTTTTTAAACATTTTTGGCCTCATCGGAACTAAAAATGCAGAGTTTGGCGGTGAGTAAACATGTCGTACATTTCAGTTGAACATCTAACAAAAGAAATCGGAAACGATACTGTTCTCAAGGATGTCACATTATCCCTGGAAAAGAGAGGGATAATTGGTCTCGAAGGCCAAAACGGCTCTGGTAAAACAATGCTTATGCGAGCGGTCTGTGGTCTCATTAAGCCTACCCAAGGATATGTTTCTATTGAAAACAAAAAGCTCTGGGATGATATAGATTTTCCGCCAAGTGTTGGTCTCCTCCTAGAAAAACCGGCACTTCTCAGCTCATATAGCGGTCGTAAGAACCTAGAGATTCTCTCGTCAATAAAACAAATTGCGTCTGAACAAGATATTGATGCTGCAATTGAAAAAGTGGGACTTGATCCTAAAGACAAAAGACCTGTTAGGAAATACTCCCTTGGCATGAAGCAACGCTTAGGAATTGCCATGGCGTTTTTTGAGCAGCCGGATTTAATTATTCTTGACGAGCCAACAAACGCTCTTGATGAAGACGGTGTCCATATGCTCACGGAGCTCATTGTTGAACAAAGAGATAGAGGCGCAACACTTCTCATCTCAAGTCATGATGCTGAGTTCTTAGAGATTGTCTGTGATGTAATTTACAAAATGAAGCTCGGCAAAATTGTCGAGAAAATCGACGTGCAAAGACGTGCATCATGAAACTAAAAAGCAAACTACCATTATTTGCAATTGTCATAAGCCTTGTACTGGTTTGTGCTCTTGGCTACAGGGTTTGGTGGGTAAATACCCATGCACTAACTATCCCTGAAGAGATTTATCAAATGGGAGAATGGGTCCCCCTCGACGGAAATTTTCATTATTCGTCTTCTGAGAATACAAAGGGATATTCAATACGAATAACTGAAATTGCCCTAACCACGTATGACGGTTACCTGGAAAAACATGGTATTACACCACAACAACCCAACGCTCATGGCAATCAAACAAGTGTGATTGATGTAACTATAGAAATTAAAAATGATCGAGAAGAGACTGAGCCTGTAGGAGGAATAGATTTTCTCGGCACGGTTTTAATCCCACAAGCCAACAACACTTATTACATTTGCGATTTAGGAAATGAAAATTCCCTTTGGCCGCTTGCCCAGCCAAATATAACCACTTCGCGAATTGCCATCAAACCGCACACTTCATATGTTCTTCATGTGCCTTATGTAGTAAATCTCACAGGGGAAGAAATCTATAGAACTCCGATTACTGATACGACGTTTGATTTGCTTGTTTCTCGTCTACCTGTAGAAAAACGAATTCGAGTGTCTCTGTAGCAATTCTTACCACTACAGCTACAGATTTCACCACTCCCATTACAAATCGTGCCGCCCCTCCCACTACGGATGAATGGATTGTCAGCTGCCTCCCAGTTTACGCTAAAATAATACCTTACGTTTTTGAAGCGCAATGGGAGGCATCATGGGTCTTAAGTATGAAACCGCACAATATGAGGCATCATACGGGGCAATTTCACAACTTCCTTCTCCAGAGACCCCAGAGGTGGCTTTTGTGGGCCGCTCAAACGTGGGAAAGTCTTCCCTCTTAAATAAACTTATTGGCAGAAAACAACTTGCACGAGTTTCAAGCGTTCCAGGCAAAACCGCTAATATCAACTTCTTTGATGTTGATGGCGTCAAATTTGTAGACTTGCCTGGATACGGATTTGCACGAGTTTCTCGCCAAGAAAAACAGCGCTGGGCAGACCTCATCGGTGGTTACTTTGAGCAAGAACGTAGCTTTAACCTGGTTATTAGTCTTGTTGATATCAGACACGAAGCTCAAAAGCTTGACCTGCAGATGATTAGCTTTCTTCAAGAGGCTGAGCTGCCCTTTGTAGTTGCGTTTACCAAGGCAGATAAAATTGCACGCGGCAAGCAAAACCAAGCCGCAGCCGCCCTTCGTAAGGCATTCCACATCACCCCTGAACAGGCCATTATTACCTCATCCGAGACCGGCCTGGGCATTGACGAGTTGCGCCGCCGCATCGAAGACGCAACTATCTAGGAGCATCATGGATCCAATCCACCAGCAAGAGCAAGAGCACCTCTCCCACGTTTATCAAAAACTTGTTGATATTCGTGAGGATTTGGACACAACACTCAATACTACGCAAAAAGATGCAGCTAGAGACCTTCGTCAGATGAGTGAAGAAATCCGTCCGGACTTTGGCGGAGCGGACGAAACCATCGAGACCCTTGCGGCCATTGAGACGCTCAACAGCGTTATTGATACCTACAACCAGTACCACGATTTCACTGTCGAGAAACTCGGTCGAGTCGAAATCCTCTTGAGGCAGCCTTACTTTGCTAAGGTCACGCTCAAGATGCGACCTGGACGTCCTTCTCGTGATGTATACATTGGTGCGGCGGGCATTACGGACAAAGACCGTACGCCGCTTATTGTTGATTGGCGCAGCCCCGTTGCCGAGACGTATTACAACCAAGAGATGGGAACTACGTCGTACCAGGTAGACGGTAAGAAAAGAACGGTTGAACTGGAACTTAGACGACAATTTGACATCACGCGCGACAAGCTGAACCTCTACTTTGACACAACGGTTGCCATTGAAGACTCTCTGCTGCTTGCCGCACTAAAGCGTCAGCACACTGAGAAGCTGCAGGCCATCACCGCAACTATCCAGCGCGAACAAAATGTTGTGGTCAGGCACGAGGATGTGCCCGTTCTACTGGTCAACGGCATTGCAGGCTCGGGTAAAACGTCCGTTTTGCTGCAGCGCATTGCGTACCTTCTCTACCAGCAGCGCACCACACTTACCGCAGATCAGGTGTACCTGTTCACTCCCAACGAGATGTTTGGTCGCTACATCAACACCGTTTTGCCTAGCATGGGCGAGCACAATCCACAGGTATTCACCTGGGATTCTTTTCTCAAGGCTTTGGGTCTGGCCGACCACGCATCGGGCGCCCACAACAACCCCGAGTCTCTGAAGAAACTTGAAGAGCAACTTGCCTCACTTGAACTTTACGAGGACGACTTCAAGGCCATTTCTGTTGAAGGAACTACACTCATTAAGCCAGCTCAGGTGGCTAGTTCCGTAGCAAAGTTCTCGCAATTCCCTGTTGGCCCGCGCCTCATTGCACTTGCCAAAGACGAGCTCCACACCCGCCTGGAGCGCAGATTTGGCCAGATGGCCCACAACGACGAAATCCAGGAAGAGATGCTCTCCCTTGACGTTGAGCAGCAGCTTGAGGTCTTTGGTCGCACCATCAGTCCTTCCGACGAGGAAGAGGTTCTGGCGCGCACCCGCGAGTTCCTCAACTGGCGTTTTGCCTCTGCGCACGAGGTCATCGAGTCCGCTTCCTGGCTGCGCATCGACCGCATTGGCATGCGCATGCTCAATGCCTCCGCGCTAAGCGGCGCCGAATGTGTTTACCTACGTCTTCTTATCACGGGCGCTGGCGAGAAAAACGTCAAGTTTGTCATGATCGATGAGGTCCAGGACTACACCGAAACGCAGCTTATGGTGCTTGGAAAGTACTTCTCGCGCGCGCACTTTCTGCTTTTGGGTGACTCTAACCAGGCAATTTGGGAAGATACCGCAACGTTTGAGCAGATTGAGAAGATCTTTAGCACAACACACGGTGAGGGCGCCGTTTCTACCTGCAAGCTTCTGACCAGCTACCGCTCCTCTCCCGAGATTACCGCACTGTTTACCTCGCTTTTGAGCGAAGAAGAGCGTGGCCAGACAAGCTCCGTTCAACGCGGTGGTAAAAAACCTGAGTTCTTTGAGGTGGTCGCTGACAACAAAGATACTGAGCGCGCCGAGTACCTGCAGACTATGAAGTCCCTTATTGAGCAGGCACAAGAGTTTGACGGACTGACCGCCATTGTGTGCACCGAAAAGTCTCGAGTTCGCTGGCTGTCCAAGCAGCTGGAAGATGTTTTTGCAGAGAGCGGAAACGGTGCCGCAGATGGCGCGACCGATGGCGTTGCGGGCAACGGTGCGGCGCAGGCCAACGGCGCAGCGCAGGCCAAGCCGCGCACCGGCGTCAAAGTGCTCACCAGCCACGATTCCCTCCCCGCGAAGGGCGTTGTTCTTCTCGACCTTGCACTAGCAAAGGGCCTTGAGTTTGATCAGGTCATTGTTGCCGACGCACAAGAGGAAGTGTATAAAGCAGACGGAATTTCTCGCCGTAGGCTCTACACCGCCCTGTCGCGTGCGATGCATCATGTGATGGTGGTCTCTCAGGGAAAGATGACTCCGCTGCTCAGCAAATTGCTTTAAAAAAAGCAATTTCTACCTGCGATTTTTTGGAAATTTACTGATTGAATGCGGCTGATTCGGGTAAATGCTAGTCATCGATAACATTTACCGTTGGAGGTTAGTATGTCCGAAGAATTGATTCCTGGTGTCATGAAGAACATCGACGCAAAGACTGTAGTGACCCTTAAAGACCAGGTTGCATGCCTTCCTGGTCAGGTCATCAGCAAGACCCTTGCGCAAAACGATGCCGTCAGCGTCACCCTTTTTGGTTTTGGCGCAGGTGAAGAGATTGCAAGCCATCGCGCGGGCGGCGACGCATTTGTCACCATTCTTGAGGGACGCGCAAACATTACCATCGATGACGACGTCTACACCCTCGAGGCAGGTCAGTCTATCGTGATGCCACTTGGTCATCCACATGCACTTCAGGCTCCAGAAGAGTTCAAGATGCTGTTGGTTGTTGTGTATCCACAGAAATAATTTATATATTTACCTAACAATTCCGCAGAATTCTGCATAATTCTACAGGTATTTTCTATTTGACCAGGTGGACAGCGTGTCTGCCTGGTCAAATACTATCTCTGCCTGGTCAAATAGTATCTACTTCTGGCCTAATACTCTGTGTAATTACAATACACACCACATAACAGAATGGGTATACTATTTATGTCTGTGCAATCAGCAAAATGTTAAACCTAAAGAAAGGTGAGCTATGAGCCAGATTTTTGATGTTCACGCACGTGAGGTCCTCGATTCCCGTGGCAATCCAACCGTTGAGGTTGAGGTTGTTCTTGACGACGGCTCCTTTGGTCGTGCAATCGTTCCTTCCGGCGCTTCTACCGGTGAGTTCGAGGCTGTAGAGCTTCGCGACGGCGACAAGAGCCGTTACCTGGGCAAGGGCGTTCTGAAGGCAGTCGAGCACGTCAACACTGAGATCCGCGACCTCGTTATTGGTTGGGACGCAGAGGATCAGCGCGGCCTTGACCTCGCTATGATCAAGCTTGACGGCACTCCAAACAAGGGTCGCCTCGGCGCAAACGCTATTCTCGGCGTTTCTCTTGCTGTTGCTCACGCTGCAGCTGCTTCTGCTGAGCTTCCACTTTACGCTTACCTCGGTGGCGCAAACGCTCACACTCTTCCTGTTCCTATGATGAACGTCCTCAACGGTGGCGTCCACGCTGACAACAACGTTGACTTCCAGGAGTTCATGATTATGCCTGTTGGTGCTCCTGACTTCACCACCGCTCTTCGCTGGTGCGCACAGGTTTACCACACCCTCAAGGACACTCTGAAGTCCCAGGGCCTCAACACCGGTGTTGGTGACGAGGGCGGCTTTGCTCCAGACCTTAAGTCCAACGAGGAGCCACTTGAGCTTCTTTCCGAGGCTGTTCAGGCTGCTGGCTTTGAGCTTGGCAAGGACTTCCGCTTTGCTATGGACCCAGCTTCTTCTGAGTTCTACAACAAGGAGACTGGCAAGTATGACCTCAAGGGCGAGGGTCGCTCCCTTACCTCCGAGGAAATGGTTGCTTACTACGAGGAAATGGTCGAGAAGTTCCCAATCGTCTCCATCGAGGACGGCCTTGCAGAGGAGGACTGGGACGGTTGGAAGGTCCTTACCCAGCGTCTGGGCAAGAAGATCCAGCTCGTCGGCGACGACCTCTTTGTTACTAACACTCAGCGCCTGAAGAAGGGCATTGAGGTTCACGCTGGTAACTCCATCCTTATCAAGGTCAACCAGATTGGTACCCTGACCGAGTCCCTCGAGGCTATCGAGATGGCTAAGCGCGCAGGTTACACCGCAGTTGTCTCCCACCGTTCCGGCGAGACCGAGGACACCACCATTGCTGACCTTGTTGTTGCAACCAACGCTGGTCAGATCAAGACTGGTGCACCTGCTCGTACCGAGCGTGTTGCTAAGTACAACCAGCTTCTCCGCATCGAGGACGACCTCGCTGAGGGTGCTGAGTACCTGGGCATGGACGCTTTCTACAACCTTCGCTAAACCCGCAGGTTGTGGGTTAGACGGCGTGCGTCCGGCCCGACCGAGCTGCAACGTCGTTTAGGCTGCTAGAAGCTACGAAGCCGCATCTCATTTGAGGTGCGGCTTTTTTGTGCGCGCGGGTGCTGCGCGGAACGAGCTGCAAGCACGCGGCGGACGTCGGGTGCGGCGCGGGTCCGGGTGCGGGTGCGAGTGTGGTTCTAGGAACAGCTGCGTGACCTGCGGGTTTCTCGCCACGTCCGATGTTTGTAGCAGATGCATGAGTTCCGTAGGCGCATCCGCGCCTAGTTTGAAACGCCCGAACACACCTATGTCAGATAATCTG
Source organism: uncultured Atopobium sp. (assembly GCA_937905925.1). Lineage (GTDB taxonomy): Bacteria > Actinomycetota > Coriobacteriia > Coriobacteriales > Atopobiaceae > Lancefieldella. Next base: position 7,714 of record CALCXO010000030.1, on the reverse strand, counting down.
CTGAAAAAGCGTATACATTTCGTGAAAAACGCTTATCTCATGCAGAATATCTTTATTAGATGTGTTTTTTATCCTTGATTTTGCAGATTATCCGACATAGATGTGTTTGCTTAACTCTGAAATTAAGGGTAATTAAATCTTTGATATATCTTCATTCATAATTATGTATATCAGATAGAAATTATGCATAATAGTGAATTGAGCGTACGTGATTAAATTCAAATTCTATAACCAAAGCTGCTCCACGATGTATTTGGGCTATTGAGTCTGGTTTTATCTGCAGTTTTTTGAGGATGTTCCGTCAGTCGATATAACGGCACCGCAGCATCCCACCGCGGTTATACTTGATATGTCAACTCTCAAGAATCCGAGGCGCCATGAACACCACATCAGAGCATGTAATACGCACAATCCTGGTTGGACAGTCGGGCGGGCCGACTGCAGCCATCAATGCATCGCTTGCGGGTGTTATTCGCGCAGCTCACGCCCAGGGCCTCCGAGTGCTCGGGATGCGCAACGGAATCCAGGGATTTCTTGAGGGCAACGTCGTTGACTTAGTGGAAGCACTTGAATTTACAGCATCTGAATCCAGATCGTCCAACCATACATCCACAAATCCTGGCGAGAAAAACCTTCAGCTCCTAAGAAAAACGCCATCGAGCTGGCTGGGTAGCTGCCGCTTTAAACTGCCGGAGTTTGAGCCTAATCCTGCTACTTGCTCGAGCTCTGAACCAGCAGCCATCTCCCCTATCTACCAGCAGATTGATGCGCAGCTCAAGAAATACCAGGTAGACGCCGTGCTTTACATCGGCGGAAACGATTCCATGGACACCACAGACAAGCTGTCTCGATACTTTGCCCAGGTCGAAAGGCCTGTTTGCGTCGTCGGCGTGCCAAAGACCATCGACAACGACCTCGAGGGCACCGATCACACCCCTGGCTTTGGCAGCGCGGCGCGGTTCGTTGCGTCCGTAACCGCTGAGCTCATCCGCGACGGCGGCGTATACAACAGCAAAAACGTCACGTTTATTGAGGCCATGGGTCGCGACGCAGGCTGGCTCACGGCGGCTGGTTCACTGGCGCAAGATATTTGTGGAACCGCCCCAGATTTTGTCCTTCTGCCCGAGATTCCGCTCGATGAACACGCACTACTTTACGCCATTGAACAGCGACTTCGCGAGAAAAACAACGTAGTCGTGGTAGTCAGCGAGGGCGTCCATCACGCAGACGGTAGTTTCCTTTTTGATGCAAAGTCCGTCTCAATTGACACGTTTGGTCACCTCGCGGCACAGTCCGGAACGGCTCAATACTTGTCGCAGCTAGCCAAGGATCAGCTAGGCGTAAAGTCTCGCGGAATTGAGCTCAATACACTGCAGCGCTGCGCTTCGCATGCTGCTAGCAGGGTTGACTTGGACGAGGCTGAGGCGCTGGGCTCCGCAGGAATTAAAGCTGTTCTCCAAGGTAAAACGGGTATTATGGTTGGCGTTCAGCGAACTTCAGATACGCCTTATGCTACGAAAATTCGCACGACCCCTGTTGCCGACGTTGCTAACAAGGTAAAGCTTGTGCCTCGAGAAATGATCTCCAAGGACGGTTTCAACGTTACCGACTCCGCCCTGACCTACCTGCGTCCTCTTGTTGCGGGCATGGAGGAGCCGATTTCTACCGACGGACTTCCCCGTTTTCTTGCGGAGTTATCGTAGGGATTCGTTGCGGGCGCGATAGTACCGTGCGGACGCGACAGCGCCGCGCGGACGCGCGCGATTCGTTGCGGACGCGTGCGATTCGTTGCGGACGCGACAGTGCCGCGCGGACGCGTGCGACCCGTTGCGGATGGGTGTGAGCCGCGGCTCGCTACTCCCCGAGGAACCTTACCTCAGGGTGAAGCTCGACATCAAACTGGCGCTTGACCTCGGCTTGAACGTGTTCAATAACCGCATGAACCTCAGCAGCGGTAGCGTTGTCGTAGTTGACCACAAAACCAGCATGCTTATCGGAAACACCGGCGCCGCCAAAGCGATAGCCTTTAAGACCAGCGTCGGTAACAAGCTTGCCTACAAAGTGACCCTCAGGACGCTTGAAAGTTGAACCGGCGGAAGGCAGCTCAAGTGGCTGCTTCTCCTCGCGAGCGCGCGTGAACTCTTCCATCTTTTCACGGATCTTATCGCCATCTGCGCGATGAAGATTAAACGTGGCGGAAAGCACAATCATGCCCTCATCAGCGATTCTACTGTGACGATAACCCAGGTCAAGCTCGGATACGTCCAGCGTAGCAAAGGTGCCGTCGGCGAGAAGAACGCGGACGGATTTGAGCACGTCAGCGATGCAGCCGTCGTAAGCGCCTGCGTTCATGAAGCATGCGCCACCCACAGAGCCTGGGATGCCGCACGCAAACTCCAGTCCAGAAAGGTCCAGCTCACAGGCCATCTCGGACGCCTCTTTGAGGCCAACGCCAGCCTGGCAGGTCATCTCGGTATCGTCGATGCTTACGCCGGTGAGACCATCGGCAATAGCAATGATGACGCCACGATAGCCTGCGTCGGAAACAAGCAGGTCAGAGCCGTAGCCAAGAATAAAATAAGGAGCTTCTGCGTCTTTAACTGCAAGGAAAATCTCTTTAACCTCATCGGGATCATCAGGGATGACATAGAGATCCGCAGGTCCACCCACTTTAAAAGTGGTGTGCTCGCTCATTGGCTCGTCTACCAGGACGTTCTCTTCTCCAACAATCGAGCAAAGCTTTCCGGCCAGGCTTTGTAAGTCATAGCCACTTTCAGACATGTAACACGCTCCTTAGTAAGTTACTTTTTATAGTTTATCGCAAGCGAGAAAAACGTGGAGTCGAGGAAGATAAACGCCTAATGTCGCATAATGTTATTAGATTTCTATCGGGTTGTTTTGGGCTTATCTCTCATCTCTATCGTATAAATGTCCATCCCGTTTTACGTGTTATCAGCTGTTAACTCTGCTATAGTACGTATCGATATGTTTCAGAAATGGTTGCAATTACCTACTGGTGGTAAGGTGGCTGAGCTTCAGGGTTTGTAACAACCCAGCTCTATAAGCCATCAAGTCCGCGACCCGCAAAAAGGCGGTTAACCTGGTTAAAATCCAGGACCAACGGTACAGTCCGGATGTCAGAAACGGAGACTTTTATGGCTTCATCCCACTCAACCCACGCAACAACCGCATCTTCTAACGGCTGGTCTACCAAGAGAATTGCTATTCTCGCCATGCTTTGTGCAGCTGCTGCAATCAGCACCATGGTGCTTCAGTTCCCGCTCATCCCAGGCGTGACGTTTTTGAAGTACGATCCATCGGGCGTCTTTGCCCTGCTCGCAGGCGTAGCTTTTGGCCCTGCCGCGGGCGCGATTGTCTCGGTGCTTCCCTACCTTCTACACCTCACCACGGAGTCCGGAATTTACGGCACTATCATGGCAATTCTGGCAACGCTTAGCTACGTTTTGCCTGTCTCGCTGATTGTGTATAACCGTTCCGAGAAGATCAAGCAGCTGGTACTTGCTCTCATTGTGGGCAGCGTTGTCAGTGTTGTTGCTTGCATTCTGGGCAACCTTGTAGTTACGCCAATCTACACCGGCATGAGCGTAGAAGCAGTAAGCGGACTAATTGTCCCCGCGCTTCTCCCCTTTAACGTGGTGAAGGTTGCTATTAACAGCATCATCTTTGTAGTTATCATGCGCTCGGCTACCTCACTCTTTGAGAGCATCAAAGACGGTGAGTAATCTGGGCAACAATTCCCCTGATTTATACACGTCTGAAAGCACCGCACAAACTCAGGACCCGCCTGTAGCTGCGACGTTTTTGGACGTGACCTTTGTGCACGCAAAAGGCGTGGTTGCCTTAGACCACGTCTCGTTCTCTATTCCCGCAGGTAAGCGTACTTGTATTGTTGGCGCAAACGGTTCGGGCAAGTCCACTGTTGCCTCAATTCTCTCTGGCCTTTCCGCCCCTGACGAGGGAACCGTTACCTTTCTGGGAACCACCGTTGTCAATGACGGCCAAGTTGACTTTGAGGCATACAAGACCATTCGCTCACAGCTTGGACTGGTCTTCCAAAATCCTGAGGACCAGATTATCTGCAGCGTGGTTGCAGACGATATTGCCTTTGGTCTGGAGAACCTTCAGGTGCCCAGTGATCAGATAACTCAGCTGGTAGAAGAGCAGATTACCCTTGGAACTCTCACCGAGTTTGCGTCCGAAAACCCACAGATGCTCTCGGGCGGTCAGCAGCAGCGCGTGGCCATCTCGGGCGCGCTGGTCATGAAGCCCCAGATTCTCATTCTTGACGAACCTTCCGCAGCTCTTGACGTTGTTCATAGAAATAACGTTATGAGGCTTGTCGAGAAACTCCGTGCAGCTGGAAAGACTATCGTTCATGTAACGCATTTCATGGACGAAGTGGTTTCCGCTGACCACGTTATTGCCTTAGACGACGGCCGCGTTGCGTTTGAAGGAACACCTGAAGCCCTCTTTAAGCAGCACGAACTGGTTGAATGCCTGCATCTTGAAGAGCCGTTTGCCTATCAGGTAGCGCATGCGCTCAACAACCGTGGAGTTGTCGTGTGCAAATCCCCTTCGGCTCAGCGCGTGCTCGACGAGCTGACGGGGCTTCTCGCCATGGGGTTACGAGGCGAGAAGGACGGCGTGGCTGGAAGCTGCGACGCGATGGCCGCGGGTTGTGACGGCGTGGCTACAGCCGACAGCGTGTTCAAGTCAGCGGCGGTTTCCGTGCGCGACGTGACGTTCTCGTACCAGAAGCCTGTGCTTAAAAACATCTCGGTTGACGTGCAAAAAGGCTCGCATGTTGCCGTTATCGGCTCCACTGGTTCTGGCAAGTCTACCCTGGCGCGCCTGATTTGTGCACTTGATACGCCTGATAGTGGAAGCCTTTGCGTAACTGGTTTGGATACTCGACAGAAGCAAAATCAAAGAAAACTCCACGGCATTGTTGGCTACGTCATGCAGCGACCGGAGCGCCAACTTTTTGCACAAACGGTTGCAGAAGACGTGGCGTTTGGCCCTACTAATCTGGGTTTTTCTGCCTGCGACGTCACAGGCGCTGTGGATGCTGCTCTGGAACTTGTAGGCCTTTCTCACAAGGCAGATGCATCCCCTTTTGAGCTTTCTGGTGGCCAGCAGAGACTTTGCGCACTTGCAGGCGTTATTGCCATGCAGCCAAAGGTGCTTGTGCTCGATGAGCCTACCAGCGGACTTGATCCCTACTATTGCTCTGAGCTCAGAAAGATCATCGACACTGTTCTTGAGGACGGCTGCACCGTCATTGAACTGACGCACTCCATGGAAGATGCGGCGGAGGCTGACCAGATTATCATGCTCCATGAGGGTGATCTGGTTTTCTCAGGTTCGCCTTATCAAACATTTACGCATTTCTCAAAGGCAGAATTTCAAGAGCTTGGTCTGGGCATTCCTCATGCACTTGCCTGGGCCCAGTATCTATCCCACGCTACAGGAATAAATCTGGGAGAACCTCTGACTTTGTCTGAGCTGGTAGACGTACTGGTTGCTGCGCTACCTACCAACTCTGGCGACACGCGAGCCAACGCTACAAAGACCGACAACCTCTCGCAAGGAGGTTACTATGGCGCTTAAGATTTCTGTGGGCCAGTACTATCACGGGGACTCGCTCATCCATAGGCTTAATCCCAACGTTAAATGTCTGGCCGCACTCCTTCTGATGCTTGCAACCTTTTTTATCCGCAACGCACCACAGCTTGCACTGCTGGTAGTAGGCGTGCTCTGCCTGCTGGCACTCGCAAAAATCCCCGTCAAACAGGTGCTTGTGTCAATCATCCCACTTGCCTGGTTGCTCATCTTCCTCTCGCTCTTTAACCTGTTGCTTACGCGAGAAGGAACTGTGCTTGTTTCCTGGTCAATCTTTACCATCACTGATGTGGGAGCATGGAGCGCTTTTCTCTATCCTGTGCGCATTTTAGCTGCAATTTTGATGGGTGCGCTGCTTCTGCTTACCACAACTCAAACTGATCTAGGCAATGCCTTTGAAGCAGCTTGCGCACCGCTCTCAAAAATTGGTCTTCCCGGTAAAGAAATTGCCATGATTTTCTCGCTTATGCTGCGCTTTATTCCAACACTTGCAGGCGACGCGGTGTCTATTTCCGAGGCTCAAACCGCTCGCGCAGGAGACGTTGCTTCAGGCTCACTTCCTAAAAGACTTCGCGCAACCTTCTCCATTGTGGTGGCGCTTTTAGCAAGCTCACTCAGACACGCCAACAATCTTTCCAAGGCACTTGACGCTCGACACTATGTAGCAGGGGCTTCTCGCACTCGTTGGCATCAGCCAACCTTTGGCGCTCGCGAAGCAATTGCCTTGGGTGCAACCGTTTGTTTTATCGCGCTTATCTTTGTGCTGGCGTAAAACTTTTAACTAAATAATCTGTATTTTTAACGCTCTGTTACAACCCATTTTTCTTTTCTCGACAACCGCCAATTTGGCCACCTAAGTAACGTACAATAAAGCCAGTAAAAGCGTTCAAGGCTTGCATTGAAAGGTGGCCCCATGGTCCTGCGCGTCTACGTCCAAAGAAAATCTGGTTTCGAGGGCGAGGCAAAAGCCCTGCTCAAAGAAGTGAAAGACCTTCTTGGTATTACCGAGTTACAACGCATTGACCTGCTCAATCGCTACGATGTTGAGGGAATTTCAGAGGAACTCTTTGAGTCCTGTATCCCCACCGTTTTTTCAGAGCCACAGTCCGATCTTGCCAGCCGTACCATGCCAGAGTTTTCTTCTGAAGGTGCGGCTGTTCATACGTTTGCTGTTGAGTTTTTGCCTGGCCAGTTTGACCAGCGCGCAGACTCCGCAGCTGAATGCGTGCAGCTCATCAGCCAGGGAGAGCGTCCACTTGTGCGTTCTGCTCGCCTTTACGTGCTAACCGGAAACCTCACAGAGGCAGACGTTGCCGCCATCAAGAACTACCTGATCAACCCCGTTGAAGCTCGCGAGGCTTCCCTTGAGCTGCCCGAGACTCTCAAGATTTCCATCCCAGAGCCTGCAGACGTAGAGGTTCTTGAGGGCTTTAACGCCCTTGACCAGGACGGCCTCAAAGAGTTCATTGTTTCTCACGGCCTTGCAATGGACCTGGCTGACCTCACCTTCTGCCAGCAGTACTTTACCGATGAGCAGCGCGATCCTACCATCACCGAGATTCGCGTCATTGACACCTACTGGTCTGACCACTGCCGCCACACCACCTTTAACACCGGAATTACCGGCGTGCAGATTGATGATGACCTGGTAAAGGCTGCGTTTGAGAAGTACCTCTCCATGCGCAAAGAGCTTGGGCGAGAAGATCGTGCCGTCTCTCTTTGGGACATGGCAACTATTGGTGCAAAGTACCTTCGCGAGAAGGGCGTTCTCACCAATCTTGATGAGTCAGAAGAAATCAACGCCTGCACCGTAAAAGTCAAGGTAGACGTTGACGGCAAAGACGAAGACTGGCTTTTCCTCTTCAAGAACGAGACTCACAACCATCCAACCGAGATTGAGCCTTTTGGTGGCGCAGCTACCTGCATCGGTGGCGCTATCCGCGACCCTCTTTCTGGCCGCAGCTATGTCTACCAGGCAATGCGCGTCACGGGCGCTGCAGACCCAACCGTTCCTGTTTCCCAGACGCTTCCTGGAAAGCTTCCTCAGCGCACCATTGCTGTCTCTTATACA
>CALCXO010000029.1:0-189588 GCA_937905925.1 uncultured Atopobium sp. | reverse complement strand
CGCGCCTGATTTCTGCAAAGAATCTGTAACGTTTGCCTGAAAACATCAAAGAATCTGTGGATTTGCCTGATTTCATCAAAGAATCTGTGTCTCAAATACAGATTCTTTGCACTTTTCAGGCGCGCTTTGAAGTATGTCCGAAGCTGATTTCGAAAGCCCCTTCATGAGAGCTCTCATGGAGCCTGATTCTCTCGCCTTGTTTGAGTAATTTGGGACGTAACTGCGCCCGCGCACCCAGGTGGTAAAAAATGCGTTTAGTTGGGGAATACAGGTTTCTGCATACAACGTTTCCCCAGATAAAAGTTTTTGAGGCGGTAAAAAATCGTCTTAGTTGGGGATAAATCGACCAATTTTAAGTTTTCATCCCCAACTAAACGCATTTTTTACCTTTTTCGGCACATAATTTTGAGGTCAAAAATTACGTATTCATAAGAATGCATTTTATTACACAAATATGCAGAAATCTGATTAGCGAACTAAAGAACGCACACTATTCTTCTCAATCATGCGCGGCTCAAGGATTATCTGGATCGAAGCACCATCGTCCACCAACTCACCTGCGCTTTTCTGACCCGCTCCGTCAACCTTTGCAGCGACACCCGCGCCCGCCGTGCTCCCCGCTACCTGCGACCGGCGCGCTCGTCCAGCTTGGCGCGGACAGCAGCTTTGAACGCGGCAGCATCCGTCATCCACGGAACGTGCTTGCCACCGATAATGTTGAACGGCTCATCTCCCTTTGCCAGCAGGTATACCAGAGCTGGGCGAGGGTCGTCGTAAGCTGCGGAAACTGCCTCGTAAATGGCGTCGTAGCGGTCAAGGATAATCTTGTGCGCGGCGCCCTCGGGCGTGGCCTCGGCCATTTGCGCGCAAATCACCGCAGGATCTTCCATGTTGCAGTCCTCGGTGGTGTAAATCATCAGGTCCGCCCACTTGGCTGCTTCTTCCGGCAGCTCGTGGCGACGGTTGTACGCCTTTCCACCGACGGCTCCCATGACCACATAGCGGCCATAACCTGGGAATTCCTTGGACGTTGACGAGAAAAGCTTCTGGTAGGAAAGCTTGTTGTGGGCGTAGTCGACCAAGCCCGTTACTTTGTTGTCGGGCGAGCTCAAGAGCTCCATGCGGCCTGGCACCTTAACGTTCATCAGCGGAAGTACGGCGTCCTTCTCGTGAATGCCCAGGTAATCGGCAACGGTGATTGCTGCAAGAGCATTCTCCACGTTGAAGAGGCCAGACATGGGCAGCGCAGCGGCGCCGGTCCAGGTTGGCGCGTGCACGGTAAACGTGACCATGCCCTGGTGAGGGGTGATTTCGTCCGCCCAAACGGTGGCGTCGGAATCGGTTGTGGAGAAAGTTAAGACCTTCTCGCACCTCTGTGCACGCTCCATGACCTGGTCAAACATCATGGTGTTCTTGTTGATGACGGCCACGCGAGCAAGGTCAAAAATCTTCAGTTTGCTCTCAAAGTAATCTTCAAAAGTAGGGTGTTCAACTGGGGAAATGTGATCGGTTCCAATGTTTAAGAACACCGCGACGCTCAGATTGAGGCCAACCGTGCGGTCGTACTTGAGCCCCTGGCTGGAAATCTCCATGTCAACGTAGGGGAGGCCAGCGTCCGCGGCGTGCTTGAGGTGACGCCACAGCTCAGGAGCCTCGGGCGTGGTGTTGTGTGCGGGCTGCGTATCCTTGCCGTCAAAGACCTCGATGCCGCCAATCACGCCGCACTTGGAGTACGGCTCGTCGCCGTCAAGGATGGCGCGCAGCATATACGAGCAGGTAGACTTTCCTTTTGTGCCTGTAATGCCAATGGTGGTGAGCTTTTTGTCGGGATGCCCCGCAACGCCTGCAGCTGCGTAGGCCATGGCAAGGCGCACGTCATCCACGCGAATGGCGGTCACGTTTGGCGCCACTGCCTGCAGCTCTTCCGCGAGCGACTGCTGGCAGAGGTACGCAGCAGCCCCAGCCTCCACTGCGCTTGCCAGATACGCTGGCGAGAAACTCGCGCCCTTGCAGACAAACAGCGAACCTGGGGTGATTTCACGAGAATCGCTTGCAACATCGGTAAGCTGTGCGTTTTGATCCACCGCGTCAAGATTCGCGGTAGTGTACTCGATGTTCTTGCTGGTAAAGAGCGCCAGGAGCTCGTGTAATGTCATCCTCAAAAGTCCTTCGATAGCTGTTTGGCGCAAGCACAGCGCCCCAAAGACAGTATCAATAGTTTAGCCGTCTGGCCCCAATTGTGCTGGCGACAGTGCAACTTTCTTGGCTCTTGTACGCCAGTGTCACACCCTCATGGCGAGAAAATCGTCGATTTTGCTTGACTCACTGAGAGTTGCGAGGTATAGTACTTGTTCGCGCAAGCGTTTACATTGCGGGGTGGAGCAGTCTGGTAGCTCGTCGGGCTCATAACCCGAAGGTCGTAGGTTCAAATCCTGCCCCCGCGACCATAAAAATTTCAAGCCCGCCCTCGGCGGGTTTTTTTGTTAGCAATTAACGCTGTTCGGGTGGGCTATCTTAGCGGATCGTTGGGCAAGTACGCCAACATCGCTTCCACGCACAGGAATCGCCTTTACGTACAAGAACCGCTTCCGCGCAGGAAAACACCCCTCTACGCGCCAAATCCAAACTGCAGCAACCGTTGTAATCTCAGCTCAAGACCCTTGTGATGATCGTAAGAATCCAGCAGACGTTGATACTTCGGAGCAGCAGGCGCCAGCTTCTCTACCAGTGCGTCTGTTGTCTGTCTCACAGAGCGCAGGGGCTCAGGATGATATTTACCTTCGTTTTCACCGCTAGCGATGCACCAGCGAACATCCGAACGCACGTGGCTCGTATCAAAAGTTTCAACAAAATCGGGAAACCACGTACTTGGGCTAGCCAGAAGATACTGGTCAAAGCGGCAGGTTGTCTGCATCTCAAAAAGGCCGCACAGACCCGACAAAGAATAGCCTAGCAAGGTAAGAGGACACGTATCCTCTGCGGTATGAGTAGCTAGAGCAGCGTACTTCTCGACAGCTGGATGTACGACGTCTGAAAGAAATTCTTTTCCAAATCCTCCAAAATTTGGAGCTTCTGTTCGCGCGCTTGCCGCTGGCCAAGGGGAATAGCAATCTTGATTCGACGGTGCAGTAATGACAAGGCATTGGGGGAGCTTGGCCGCGTCAAGTTTCCCAGAAGCAAGAAGCGCAGCTATCTTGGGCATCAGCAGCGAGCCATGGAGAATAACAAGAAGACCAGGAACCGCGGAGCGTTCTCCGATAGTGATTGTGTTGTCTGGTAGAGCTGATAAATCCATGAAGTTCCTTGTCTGACCTCGTCTGTTATTGCCTGTTGGCGCCGGCGTCATCTCGCAGTAGCCGCCTCGCGGAGAGCATCCCACAAAGGGATGTAGGTATTTTAAGCATTTCTCAACTCACAGTCTTCTCACAACTCAAAAAGTAATATATAGTTAACTTTCGAAAAATTCCGCTGCTTCTGTGTAACGCGCATTGTACGTTGTATGTTGTGCGCAAAAACGCAGCGTCACTTTAGAGGGGTATTGTATGGTAAGAAAAGCCGGACCGTTCCGTCTTTTCATGGGCGTTCTCGTTGCAATTTTGGCAGCGAGCATTGTAATAACTTCAACGATGGGCGCCATTGGTGTGTCCCTACAAGACGCATATGCTGTGCTGACACATCATCTTTTTGGCATGCCGCTACCGGAGGCTCTGGCTGCAGGAGGACCTGTCGAGAAGGTCGTCTGGTCACTACGTTTTCCCCGCATCATCTTGGGTGTGGTAGCTGGAGCTGGCCTTGCTCTTGCGGGCGTTGTCATGCAGGCGTCAGTTCAAAACACCTTGGCTGAACCGTATATTTTGGGCATTTCATCAGGAGCTTCGTGCGGAGCCACCTGTGCCATCATGCTTGGAGCTGGCGCAGTGCACGTTGTGGGAGTTTCTTCGGTGCCTCTGTTCTCGTTTATTGGCTCAACAATTGCCACGATTGGCGTTTTGTTGCTGGCGTCTACCGGCGGCCATATGACGTCGTCAAAGCTTGTTCTCTCGGGCATGATTTTGAACGCTCTGTTCACGGCGCTGTCTAATTTCATCATCACTATCGCCGCTAATGCTGAGGGCATGATGGATCTGAAGTTCTGGACCATGGGCTCCTTAGCGCGAGCAAGCTGGGGAAACGTCGGTGTTTCTGTTGTCGTAGTACTTCTCGTCAGTGTGTTTTTCCTTACACAGTTCCGCTCCCTCAATGTGCTTCTGATGGGAGACGAGGCTGCTACAACGCTTGGTCTCAATACCAATTTGTGCAGGTGGGCATACTTGACCATTTCTGCGCTCATGGTTGGCACGCTGGTTTCATCAGTGGGAACCATCGGTTTTGTTGGCCTAATCATTCCGCATATTGCGCGCTCGTTTGTTGGATCCGATCACCGAAGGCTGGTGCCAACTGCGCTGGTACTGGGAGCTATTTTCATTCTTTGGGCAGATGCCTGCGCTCGAACCATCCTGGGCAACGCCGAGGTTCCTATTGGCATCCTAACTGCTGTTGTAGGTGCACCGTTCTTTGTCTACATCATGGTCGCCCGCAACTACAGCTTTAGGGATGGTGAGTAACATGCGCCTTGACGTGCAAAATGTATCGGTCGCCATTCATAACAAGCAAATCGTAAAGGACGTCTCGCTCAATGTAGCAGACGGCGAGTTTGTGGGCATTCTTGGCCCCAATGGATCAGGCAAGTCTACGCTTCTGCGAGCAATTTATGGCCTTGGTCATCGCTATGACGGCCAGATTTTGTGGGACAATCGCGACGCCACTGAGATATCACGACGTGACTTTGCGCGTAAGGTTGCAGTGGTAAGCCAGTTTAACTCGCTGTCTTTTGACTTTACCGTTCGCGAGATTGTATCGCTGGGACGCAGCCCTCATCAGTCGGCGCTGTCAAAAGAAACCGACCACGACGAGTCAATCGTTTCTGACGTTATTCAGAAAGTTGGCCTTTCTCGCTTTGAAGACCGCTCTTTTGCCACACTTTCGGGTGGCGAGAAACAACGTGTAATGCTGGCACGTGCGTTGGCACAAGAACCAGAGTTTCTGGTGCTTGATGAGCCTACTAATCACCTTGATATTACGTACCAGATTGATATTTTGCGACTTGTTCGCAATCTGGGTATTAGCTGCCTGGCTGTTTTGCATGACATTGTGATGGCAGCTCACTATGTCGACCGCCTGTACTTCTTACAAGAGGGTTCAATTGTTTCTGAGGGAGCACCTGAGAACATTGTGACACCTGAGCTGCTGGCTGATGTGTATGGCGTTGAGGGCATGGTCCGCCCATCAACTGCTGGAAACGGTATCAGCATTGATTACGTGTATTAATCGCCTGTTGAGTATCAACAGATGAATGAAAGGATATCTGATGGATCCTCGTGTAAGTTCAAATCTCTTTACGAGAAGGAATTTTTTGAGCATTGCGGCAGGATTTGCTGCAACTGCTGCTGGACTGGGTCTTACTGCGTGCAACAATGCACCGTCTAGCCCATCTACCCCTGCTACAGAAGAAAAGAAATCAGCCAATACGAGCTATCCCGTATCGTTCAAGCTTTATGACGGTGACGGCAATGAGTTTGAAGCAAAGTTTGACAAGGCTCCTGAGAGTGTTGTTACCTTGACAGATTCCGCCGCTGAGATTCTGCTGCGTCTGGGCCTTGGCTCCAAGATTATTGGCACTATCAAGCCTGATGCACCAATGCCTTCAGACATTGCTGACGAGTATGCGAACATCAAGCAGCTGGGCGATAAGAAGAGCCTTTCTCGCGAGGTTGTTGTTGCTGCTAATCCAAACCTTATTGTGGGACGTTCCCGTCTCTTCACTTCAAAGGATCAGACTACTCCAAAGGACTACGCTGACCTGGGAATTTCTGTCTATACTCAGCTTGCATCTTCTGAGCAGGGTGATCCAACGCTTGCTGGAATTATCTCTGACATTAAGAATCTTGGATCTATTTTTGACGTTCAGAGCAACGCCGACACCTATACCGCTGACCTGCAGAAGCGCCTTGATGCTATTAACGATCGAGTTAAAGCGCACGAGAAAGACGCAAAGAAGACCGTACTGGTTATGACTAACCTTAAGGACGGCACGTTTGGTCTCTTTGGCGGTAGCGAGAAGAGCCTTGAGTTTACTATCATTGACCAGCTCGGAGCTACTCCTGCGACAACTCAGTCTGCAAACGGCCTGACGTACGAGAATCTGATTAAGTTCAATCCTGACGTCATTATTTACGTTACCGCAGAGCGCAATAAGGCAACTGACGCCGCAGCTAAAGACACCCTTCTGGGCGAGAGCTCCCTGCAGAACGTCCCTGCTATTGCCAACAAGAGCATCGTAGAGATTCCTTACTCAGAGTACATTGACTACTCGCCACGTGCATTTGATTCTGCCGAGAAGATCCTTGAGGCTCTGTATCCTCAGAAATAGACGTATTTGAAACGTGCGTATCACAGAGACCAAGCAGGAATTCCATTTCTTGCTTGGTCTTATTATTTTCGAGGCTTTAGCCTGTTGAGCGCGTATTACGCGCGAAACACAAAACCACCCGCTATGCGGGTGGAGAATAATCTTTTGCTTTGCAAATTAAAATCCTTTCTTCTCAAATGCGAAGGGTCACCCTATTCCGAAGAACTCGCGCAGCCGCGCCACGCCACCCTTGTCGAGACCGTATTGGGCGGTGACCTTTCCGCCCTTCATCTCGGTAACCCTGTCGCAGGCGGCCAGCGCCAGCTCGAAGTCGTGCGTCACGACGAGGACGAAGGCCCCGGACGCGGCAAGCTCCCGCAGCAGCGTGGCCGTCTGCGCCATATGGGCGTAGTCGAGCCCGCTCGTCGGTTCGTCAAAGACCAGCACCTTCTTGCCGCAGAACATGGCAGCCGCTATGGCGCACCTCTGCTTCTGCCCTCCCGACAGCGTCAGGGGGTGGCGCCCCCTCACGTCGAGGAGGTCCAACTGACCTAGCACCGACTCCAGGCCTCGGGTACCAGGGTTGCTCGCCCCCAGGACGACCTCCTCCTCGACGCTATCACAGAAGAGCTGGTGGTTGGCCTCCTGCATCACTTCGTAGCTAAGGGGCAGCCTCTTTCTCGCGGAGAGCACGGCGCCGTCGATTTCGATGCTGCCTCGCTGTTCCCTGGCGAGCCCGCACACCACCGAGGCGAGGGTCGACTTGCCCGCACCGTTGTCTCCCACAATCGCCTCGACGCGACCCGACCCGAACTGCGCGTCGGGGACGGAGAGGGAGGGGGCGGCATGTCGTGAGTATGAGAAGACGAGGTCGGCGAGATGCATCTCGTGCATGGGCGTGTCTTTCACTGGGGCGACTGTCCTCGGGAGGTCGAATCCCTCCAGCTTCACGGGTCGTATGCCCGTCTCAAGGCGCTGGCTGCGGGTCAGCGAGGCGAGCTCGCCCATGGCGAAAACATCGGAAGCCTTCCCGCCGTCCAGGTAGACCGCGCGGTCGACTATGCCCTCGAGGTACCACGTGCGATGCTCGGCGATGAGGATCGTCTTGCCTTTCGACCTTAGTATGTCCAAGGTACGTCGCAGCTCCCTGATTGCGGGGAAGTCGAGGTTCGCCGATGGTTCGTCCAGTAGGAGCACCTCCGGGCCGGTAGCATAGACGCTCGCGATGGCAACGCGCTGCTTCTCACCCCCCGAGAGGTGGAAGATGTTGCGATTCATGAGTGCCGCGATGCCCAAATCGGCTGCGGCTTCGTTCACCCTACGTGAGATCTCGGCACGCGGCATTCCACGGTTCTCGCAGCCGAAGGCCACCTCGCTTGTGGTGTCGAGGGTGTAGAATTGCGTGCGGGGATTTTGGAACACAGTCCCTACCTGGCGGGCCACCTTGTACTGAGGGCAGGTGGTGGGATCCATGCCGCCAACCCTCACGCGACCAGTAAGGTCACCGTCAAAGAACTCGGGTATCATGCCGTTCAGCAGGCGGAGGACGGTTGACTTTCCGCAACCGCTCTTCCCGCACAGGAGCACGCATTCTCCCGCCTTCACGTCAAGCGACAGCGACGATAGGCTCGGGGATTCTGCTCCACGATAGGAGAAGCTGACGTTGGTGAGCGATATCATCGGCTGGCCCATCGTCTCAGAGCCCCTTCCCGGCAATGGCGAACGCCGCTGCCGCGGCCGTTCCCGCAGCTACAAGCGCCAGAGCTAACCAGTCCTGGGTGCGCAACCCAATCTGCGCCAGGCAGGTGTGAGGAGCTGGATCGTCCATGCCGCGGCAGAGAGCTGCAGCCGCGAGTTCGTCACTTATAGAGATCACGGAGGCGAAAAGCGGCACATAGATGTGGGCTATCGTCTGGATGGGATGGAACAGCCAGGATGAGAGGCCCGTTCCGATACCCCTCATCTTCATGGCGGACCTTATGGCGCGCCACTCCTCGCTAATAGTCGGGAAGCACCTGAAGGCCACCGATGTTGTGATTATGGCGCTCTTCGGCACCCCGCTTCCCCACAGGGCGGCCGCGAACTCGCTAACGCCGGTTGTCCCCACGGCCCAGTAAGCCACAAGCAGGCATGGCAGGACCTTGCGGACCGCCACTGCCAGGAATTGCACGAGGGAAAGCACGGCGCTTTGGCCCACCATGGGACCGATTAGCTGTTGGACGGCAACGAGCAGGGAAAAGACCGCGCAGTAGCGCAGGGCGGTGCTGGCCATGCCGCCGACTGCCACAATCAGGACGCAAACCAAAAAGACAGCGGCCTCGTAGGGCAGTGAGCGGCCGAGGAAGACGGCTATGTCGAGCAGGACGAGCAGGGTCGCCTTCGTTCGAGGGTCGAAGACAATGCCTCCGTTGTGACCCTGCTCCGTATATAGCTTTTCGAGGGGGTTCACAGGATTCCTGCCCGTCCGAGCTTGGCTGCGAGCAGCTTGCGCGCGATCAGCGAGCCCAAAATCGAGCTGATGACGATGGCGACCATCATGGCCGGAAGCACCCAGTCGGGCGTGAGCGCATAGAGCGTCTCGCAGAAGCTTGAGCTCATACCCCGCTCAAGGATGTCTTGGAAGAAGTAGTCGCGCATGAACCAGATGGGCACGAAGCCTCCGAGCAGGTTCCAGGAGAAGACGGCGTGGCTTGCGGCGTTCCATGCGAAGCTGCGATATTTTCCAGCACGTGCGATGAGCACCGCAACGATGCCCGCAGGGACCGAGACAGCAGGTGCGATGGGGATGTGTCCCGAGGCGATGAGGACGAGGCTCGGAAGGACAGCGGCGATGAAGATGGGCACGCCCGAGGGTGACCTGGCGAGCATTATGTGGAAGATGGGTGCCGCAAGTAGGGCGACGAGGGCGGGCATGAGCAGAAACAGAATCGGCACCGGCATGCACACGATCCCGATGATGACGTAGACGGCCAGGTAGAGCGCAATGAACACGCCTGCGGAAATAGCAGCCCTCGAGGATGTACTCTTCTTTTGTGGTTCCATGATGTTTCCTTTCTCTTGTGGTTGATGAACGCCGTTGTCTTCGGAGGATGTCATCGTGCGGGCGTGTCGCCGTTGCCGTGCGGGTGCTTTGCGCGCCAGGCGTCAAGATCTGTCTGGAGTCCCCACAGTTTCGCGTAGGTCCCTCCCTTGGCAAGCAGCGACTCGTGGGTGCCGCTCTCCGCGACGCGACCGCTGTCGATCACATATATGGCGTCGGCGCGCGTCACCGTGCGCAGCCGGTGCGCGATGGCGACAACAGTCCTGCCCTGTGCGAGCGTGCCCATAGCCGCCTGCACCTCGGCCTCGTTCTCCGAATCGAGTGCGCTTGTCGCCTCGTCCAGAAGGACGATAGGCGCGTCTTTGAGGAGGGCGCGGGCGATGGAGATACGCTGGCGTTCACCGCCCGAAAGAGTCGAGCCGCCCTCACCGATAACGGTATCGTAGCCGTTGGGCAGTTCCATTATGAAGTCGTGGCAGCGTGCCGCCTTGGCCGCCTGAACGACCTCCTCGTGCGTTGCATTCGCGCGCCCGTAGCGGATGTTGGCCTCAATCGTGTCCTGAAACAGGTAGACATCCTGAAAGACAATCGACACCCGACTGAGCAGGTGCTCCGGGTTTATGGAGCGCTCGTCGAGCCCACCGAGCAGAACGTGCCCTGCTTGCGGGTCCCAAAAACGTGCGGCAAGCCTCAGAATCGTGCTTTTGCCTGAGCCAGAGGGTCCGACAAGTGCTGTCAGCTCCCCAGCCCTTATGTCCAGGCTCACGTTGTGAAGCACCTCGTTATCGTCGTAGCCGAACGACACGTGGTCAAAGGAGATGCTGCACTCCTCGGGGGCATCGGACTCGCCGGGCATCTCCGGCTCGCCCAAGAGAGACATAATCCGGCGGCCCGCCGCCGCACAGCGCTGCAATTCGGGCCAGCTCGTGAGGACCACGGCAAGAGGCTCGAAAGCTCGCGTGCCGACGAGGAGGAAGAGGGAGAACCCCGTGGGGTCGAGGGAGCCGCCGGCCAGCAGGTAGACGCCGGCGAGGGTCATGCATGCCAGACCGCTGCGTAGAATTGCCTCCGACACCGCGCCGAGCGAGCCAGTCGCGCTCTCGTTTGCCATGCAGGCATCTCGGTAGTCCTCACATGCCTTGGCGAGGGTCGTGAAGCTCGCGCCCTGCAGGTGATGGGCCTTGATGGCGCGCATGCCCCTCAGATACTCCTGGATTCGGGTTGTCTGCTCCACTCTCGTTGCGGCAAGGCGCCTCTCCGCGCGGTTCTGCAAGCCCTGTGCAACGGCGGTGATGGCGAGAGACAGGGGCAGTCCAACGAAGAGGGCGAGGCCCATGCGCCAGTCGAGCAGGCAGAGCGCCCCCGTCGTGACGAGCGCCACGATACCGGCGCTGATGGCCTGGGCGAGCAGGTGCGTCATGCCCGTCTCAACGAGCGAGAAGTCGTTCATCATCGTCGTAGCGATGCCGCCAGCACCCTTTCCCTCGAGTTTTCCTAGGGGCAGCTTGCGGATATGCTCGGCCAGGCTTGTGCGACCCTCAGCGCCGACAGCGTAGCCGCTACGGAAAGTCACCTTGCATGCGATGTTCTCGACCGCGAGGGCAAGGACGAAGCAGGCGGCCATGCCAGCCCACGCGAGCCAGAGTTCGGCGTTGCTCAGTCCGCCTGTGGTATAGAAGCCAAACATGCAGTCGACAATCAGCACCAGACAGATGAAGGGTAGAAACCATACGAGCTGGGCAATGGTGTTCCAGAATGCGGGTCTGGCTATGCGCCTCGGTTCTCCACAGGTTATTGCTTCGATAATGTCTCTCATAGCGACACCTCAGCTTTCTCTGTGCCAAGCTTCCAGTCGGCGGCTCTGTCGCCGGAGACCCACATATCTGCATAGGGCCCATCGACCTCTATGAGCTCGTCGTGTCTGCCCCGTTGCACAATCCGGCCCTTATCCATCACGATAATCTGGTTCGCCGACTGTACGGTCTCAAGTCTGTGGGCGATTGTCAGAACCGTTTTGCCTCTCGTCAGCTCCGCCAGAGCGCGGTGGATCGAGAACTGCGTCTGTGCGTCAGCGAAGGAACTGGCCTCGTCGAGGATGAGGATAGGGGCGCTTTTGAGGATTGCCCGCGCTATAGCCACGCGCTGCCGCTCACCTCCCGACAGGCGGACACCACCTGCGCCGACGACGGTGTCGATTCCCTTCGGTAGCCGCGCGAGGAATTCGTCGCACTGGGCCGCCGAAGCCGCTGCGGCTATTTGATCCTCGGTCGCGCTGGGCAGTCCCATGGCGATGTTATCCCGGATGGTTCCTGCAAAGAGGAAGCTGTCCTGGAAAACGAAGGCAACGCTGTCCATGAGCGCATCGGTCCCCAGCTCGCGCACATCGACTCCCCCTATGCGGACCATTCCCTCATCCACATCCCAGAAGCGGCCGACTAGCTCGGCGATTGTGGACTTACCGGCGCCCGAAGGACCCACGATGGCACAAGTGCTGCCGGGCTCTACAGCGAACGACACCCCATCTACCGCGGGATTCTCGGCACCTGGATAGGAGAAGGTCACATGGTCGAATGCAATGCCCGCATCTTGGGGAGTCGCCCGGACATCCTGCAAAACCTGTCTTTGCGGCTCCAGATCAAGCACTGCGCACACACGCCCAACCGCCTCGTTGACCGTGTTCACGCTCTCGGCGAACATGCGCAATTTGAGTACTGGCGAGGAGGCGGCGGGACCGACCACGAGGGCGAAGACGCAGACGGCTGCGAGCGCGACGTCCGAGGGGTTGTCGAGGAACAGCGCTATCGCAACTGGGGCTGCGAAAGTCGCGACCGAAAGCGTGAAGACGCGGAAACGCACGTAGCCCGGGCGGATCTGGTCGGTCATGCCTACAGTGAAGTCCCGGTAGGCCTCGGTGTCGTCCTTGAAGCCGCGAAAGGACGCCGTGGTCTGGCCGAACGCTTTGATGGCGGGCATCCCCTCGACGTACTGAATCGCCGACGAGTTGATTCGTTCAAGGACATCGAAGTTCTTCTTGATTGCGCCCGTCTTCATGACCTTGGCCATCGCCTGCAGCTGACAGGCGATTCCAATGACAATTGGCGCAAGGCAGGCCAAGGCAAGCCAGACATTCGCGGTGAACATCAGGACGAAGAGGACGATGAGCGTGGCGAGAGCGCTCGCGAGGTCGGGCACCTGGTGGGCGAGGAATGCCTCGACCTGCTCGACATCCGCATCCATCACCTGCTCGACCTGCCCTATGGACGAGGAGTCGAGGTAGCCCATCGGGAGGCGTCCCACATGCTCTGCGACCGCGATGCGTATGTCGCAGACCGTGCGGTAGGCGTGCGCATGCGCGGCGATTCCAGCGATCCAGGAGGCTGCAGTTCCAGACAGAAGCCCCGCGAGGCCGACGGCTCCCCACCATAGCATGGAGCCCGCCTCGGGGGCCGAGCCAGATGCTACACCTGACATTAGAGAGGTTATGACCCGCCATGAGGCTAGATAGGGCACGAGCTGCAGCACTGACCCGATACAGCCGAGCGCAATGCCGAACACGAGAAGCCCCTTCCCTCGCTCAGAGAGGGCCAGCAGCCTGGCCATGCCCTGCTTCTTTTTCAAGTTTTTACCTGGGTCTTCCAGGTCTGTCTCGTCCTCCATGGACCCGTGCTCCTTTCACTGCTATCGGAACGAATTCGTTCCGTTTTTCTCTTAAATGCACTGACGGGAGCATCCATCTGGATGCTCCCGTCATCAGCCCATTTCTGCACGCCGCTCAGAGCGGCGATTTTGCAACCTGCCTACATCAATAAAACAGCTTCTGCGCTATCTCGAATGCCTCCTGAGGAGAACGCTGCTCACACTCTGGTGCAAAACGCCCGTCGTACATGACGCCCCAGAGCCCGTACAGCATGAACAGCGCGCAGGCCTGTGCATTGCTCTCGTTTACGCCGAGACGGTTCTTGAGCTTGCCTGTCTGTATCCCTTCCAGCATGAGCTTGGTGTAGGGGCCTGCCATACGATCGATCATCTGGACCATGTCCCAGAGTTTGTAAGAGGCGTCGGGAACTGACTCACCCGGCTCGGGGTCGAAGGAGCGGACATATTCGTTGACGTCATCCGTTACGAGACTGCGCAGAGCGGCGATTCTTTCGTCGAACGGCTGGCCCTCGTCCTCCATGACTGCGCACTTGCGGTCCATGCGCTCCGAGATGAAGTCCTCCATGACGGCCACGTAGACGTCCTGCTTCGACTTAAAGTAGTAGTAGAACATGCCAGGAGCGCCGTTCACGGCATCCAGGATGTCGCGCACCGATGTACTCTCGTAGCCCTTCTCCGCGAAGAGCCTCGCTGCCGCATCCACGAGCTCCTTGCGTCGCTCTGCAGGTTTTTTGCTGTTCTTTCTCAAGCAATGCTCCGATTCCTTGTCCCATACCGATGGGTTTTTAATATCAGAACGAATGTCGGTCTAATATTAACCTTATCTAACTTTGATGTCAACGATAACGCAGCCGAGAGGAGGCCGATCACTGCGATTTGAGTCGTGTTATGCCCGAAGGCGGGCCCATAGACGGGGAGACCGTCTTCGCTCTATGAGGGTGAAGAACGACGACGTAGGGTATGCCTTTGACGCACGATCTCCAATTTCGCCGTGAATCTGAATTCCCGGATTTCATGGCGGCAAAAGGGCAGCCGTCCTTTCGATGCGACATCCGGAGACTCGAGTGGCGCATCGGGTTCGATTCGATAGTCGGGGCGTGTGGAGGCCTCGGCGTTCGCTGTGGCGTTGTGTTTGGTTTCGGATTGAGAGGGTCGCTCTGCCACCACGCCAATCGTCTCGACGGGAGGTCGGCCCATGCGGCCGCCCTTAGCCTTCGAGCTCGGGTCAGGGCAGATTGCAGGCACATCGCATAAGGAAGACCCGCCAGTGTACATGCTCGGAAGCAGAAGCCAGGCGGGTTTTTGTTAGCTAATTACTACAACGCATAGATATATATCTGCTACTGAGTTCGCTTCCATGAAAAAATATCTATTATTGAAAGAAATAAGAAGAGATTTCTAAACAGATAGAAGAATCCTTATGAACTATGTTCAAAAAGTTCCCGTTGCTATTTGTGGTGTTGCTTTAGGTTTTGCAGCACTTGGAAATCTTTTCAAGACTTCTTTCGAGGGTCTTTATCTTGCCTGTGGCATACTCTCTATTGCTCTTTTAGCTCTCTATACCCTCAAATTTATGGTGTCTACAAAAGTTGTGTTGCGAGAGCTCTCGGATCCAATTGGGCTTTCAGTTGCCGCAACATATCCTATGGCAGTTATGCTGATTTCGGTGTATATGAAGGCCGATATTGGTGATGTGGCACAGTTGTTTTGGTTCGCAGGAATTGCGTTACACATCCTGTGCATAGCTTTCTTTACTTCTCGCTATATTGCAAAATTTAATTGGGAGAATGTGCACGCCAGCTGGTTCATTGTGTATGTAGGCATTGTTGTTGCTAGTGTTACAGCGCCGGCGTTTACCTTTGAAACCAGTGTTGGTACGATTGCATTTTGGTTTGGATTTATCTGCCTTGTTGTGCTTTTCATTGTAGTCAGCATAAAGTACATAAAATATGGGCCGGTGCCTGATTCGCTGAGTCGCTCGCTTGTATTTATGCAGCTCCAACAAGTCTTTGTATTGCGGGATATATTCAATCTATTACGCCAAAGTCTGTACCGTTTCTTTTGGTTATGCTGGCAATCGCTTCAATTATTTATGTGGTTTCTTTTGTGTGGTGCATCAGGTGTCTTACAAAACCGTTCTTTCCCAGTCATGCCGCATTTACTTTTCCCTTTGTAATTTGTGTTGTTGCGCGTACGCAGACGTCGGCATACCTAGCCGAACTCGGCCAACCTCTTCAATGGCTCGATGGAATAGCTACTGTTGAAACAGTGCTTGCAGCAGGGCTTTGTATTGTTGTGCTTGTACGATTACTTGCGTACGTGCGTGATCAGACTTTGTCTTAAGAGGGACGAAAGAGACGAGTAGTTTGAGGTGATGTTTTGCATTTATTTTAACAAGAGTCATTGTCCAAAGGTAATGAGAACTTCAAGTATTTTGTCGTCAGGTTTTTATTATTTTTTGCATTTTGTGTTTGCTATATAAACCGCTGCTGCCGCATCAATCGCAATAATACTGCCCGCAATGATTGCTGTTGTGTTTGTTATATTTTTTGATCCAAGCATAGCCATGAAAAAGAGTACTAACGCACTTATAAGCATGCAAATACCCGCTACAAAACAAAGCTTTTTCTCGTCTATTGTTTTCTTTTCATCTTCAGTCATTGTGTTAAATCCAGCAATTGAAGCAGCACCATGACCGGATAGAAGTATAAGAGACCAAACGCCAAGAATCGCGGTTAGAGACCAAGATATAACTGAATATAACATCATATTCACTCCAATCAGGAACGGATTGCTTGTTGATTGAATTATACGACCTCAAATTTAATTGGGTAATTGAATAATGCCAGTCCTTTCATCGTTATGTTCGTTAGCAACAACATAGATTTTTTACTGTCCATTGCAGTACCCACTTAAATTGTCTGTAGGTCTTATCCTTCTTTCACATATTTGGAGATGGACTGGAAATGCATTTTCTTGGAGTGCATTTTCCACTAAGTGAGGTAAAAATGGGCGCATATTATATCAACTATTATTTTCATAACATTGAGTATGATGACGGATTCTACGGCGGAGAATTTTCAGCCCCTGATTATGACGTATATTGCAAGTTCTTATACGATAGGGAGACAAAGGAATTTATCGACATCTGGGACAATACTCAACCCATTGATGAAATTCTTCCAATTCCAATTTGGTGGCTTGACAATAAGCTTGAAAAGAATGGGAAGCTTGGAAAGCATGAAAGCAAAGTGAGCTATTAATGGCCTCGATGTTTTTCTTTATGTTTTTGTTTCTTAAGCTCAAATTGATGTTGTTTTAGGACTGCTTGTTGTACTTTGTTGAAATTTTTAAGCTCTATTTTTTTAGCTTCAAGTTGTAGCTGTAGGGCCTGTTGTGATTTGGTGCCTATGCCCGTTTTCTGCATCTGTTTGCGCGCAGCACGTTGTTTTCGTTTGGGATTTTCAAAGGTACGGTTATTTTCAATAATCAATGATGGACTAAATTTAAGGCGATAAAAATTCTTGAGTATAAAGTCATATACTTCATAGTCTTTTGGTTCTGCACCGAATGTAACTTTTGCTACCGTAAGTTTATCGTCGTCAACACGTTCAAAGACGCCCACCCAAAAGGGAGCATCAAATAAAACGGTTAGCGTGACGCTAGATCGATTCATGAAATTCCTCCTTGTATGTAGTTACACAAAGAACGGACAACCCAAGGAGGGAAGGTTACTTATCTCGTAATAACGAGACGACCGGGCTACCTACCGGTTCTAGCATACTTTATCCAGTACACGTTGCGTTTTTATCTTTGTGGACGTTTGTTGTAAGAAATAACGTCGGTGTTTATTATGACAGAAAGCTGTTGTGGAAGTTCATTGGGTTTTGAGTATTAAAGGGTTATTTAGATACACTATCGTATAGGTGTTCGAGTTAGAAAAGAGATTTCTAAACAGATAGAAGAATCCTTATGAACTATGTTCAAAAAGTTCCCGTTGCTATTTGTGGTGTTGCTTTAGGTTTTGCAGCACTTGGAAATCTTTTCAAGACTTCTTTCGAGGGTCTTTATCTTGCCTGTGGCATACTCTCTATTGCTCTTTTAGCTCTCTATACCCTCAAATTTATGGTGTCTACAAAAGTTGTGTTGCGAGAGCTCTCGGATCCAATTGGGCTTTCAGTTGCCGCAACATATCCTATGGCAGTTATGCTGATTTCGGTGTATATGAAGGCCGATATTGGTGATGTGGCACAGTTGTTTTGGTTCGCAGGAATTGCGTTACACATCCTGTGCATAGCTTTCTTTACTTCTCGCTATATTGCAAAATTTAATTGGGAGAATGTGCACGCCAGCTGGTTCATTGTGTATGTAGGCATTGTTGTTGCTAGTGTTACAGCGCCGGCGTTTACCTTTGAAACCAGTGTTGGTACGATTGCATTTTGGTTTGGATTTATCTGCCTTGTTGTGCTTTTCATTGTAGTCAGCATAAAGTACATAAAATATGGGCCGGTGCCTGATTCGCTGAGTCGCTCGCTTGTATTTATGCAGCTCCAACAAGTCTTTGTATTGCGGGATATATTCAATCTATTACGCCAAAGTCTGTACCGTTTCTTTTGGTTATGCTGGCAATCGCTTCAATTATTTATGTGGTTTCTTTTGTGTGGTGCATCAGGTGTCTTACAAAACCGTTCTTTCCCAGTCATGCCGCATTTACTTTTCCCTTTGTAATTTGTGTTGTTGCGCGTACGCAGACGTCGGCATACCTAGCTGGACTCGGCCAGCCTCTTCAATGGCTCGACGGAATAGCTACTGTTGAAACTGTGCTTGCAGCAGGGCTTTGCATTGTTGTGCTTGTACGGTTACTTGCGTACGTTCGCGATCAGACTTTGTCTAAAGCGAGATCTATGAGTAGCCTGAGGTAACGTTTTTCATTTTGTTTGTTTAGAGTTTCGTGACGGAGCGCGCAACGCGGATGCGGGCGCGGATGTCCGCCACCCAGGAGTCCGCCCTTCTCGGCGATCTCTTGCTTCTCGCTATCCGGTCAATTTCTGCGCCGAGGAGTTGAGCGCTCGTGTCGAAGACGAGCTCTTAATGGGAGGGCATGGCCGGACCCCGATTCTACCAAGGCAGATCTACTGTAGGTACAGATCATACAATGGGAAATGATGCGATGACGGAAGCGGCTTGGACTGTGCTTTCCTCTGCGCTTGCAGCTTTGTCTGTATCGTATGTATTATTGTGAGTAATACATACGATACAGACATCGTTGGAGGCTCACACCATGCTCCTGCAGCTGGACTTCTCAACCGCGGCACCCATCTACCAGCAGATCCGCGATCAGATTGTGCGAGGCATCGCCGAAGGCGAGCTTGCGCCTGGCGAGCGCCTGCCGACCGTGCGGGCGCTCGCATCGGAGTGCGGCGTCAACGCCATGACGGTGAGCAAGGCCTATCAGCTTCTCAAGCAGGAGGGACACGTACTCGGCGACCGGAGGGGTGGCACCTTCGTGTGCGAGCCCGATGGCAGCTCGGACCCCGATTCCGGCATCATGGACGCGCTGCGGATGCGCCTGGCTGAGCTGGTGGCCGGTGGGATGTCAGGCAAAGAGGTTCTCGCGCTCTGCGAGCACCTGCTGGATGAGATTGCGTATCGCTAGAAGTAAGGAAGTTTATGATGAGCACTGCGACTATCCTATGGCTCTCCTGCAGCTGGACTCCACTCCTCATATGGTGGACGCTCAGGAACAGCGCGCGCTTCAAGAAGAACATTGTCGTCGGCGTCACCTTCCCGCGCGAGGCGCGGGAAGACATGCAGGTAAAGGCGCTTCTTACCAGTTACCGTCGCCTACAGCTCGCGTGCGCTATCGTGCTCGTGGCTGCGGCACTTGGTGGTGCGGCGACAGGAACGGTACGAGCGTGGGTCGGATCGAGCATGTTCTGCTGGAGCGTCTGGATACTTGTGGTCTGTATCGTGCCCGAGGTGATCTACGCGCTCACCAACCGCAGGCTCGCGGCCCTGAAGGACGAGCGCGGCTGGCGGCCCAGAGGCGCCGCGGCCCAGCGCGTGACGGTGGCCGATATTGGGGCGGCCGCGCAGTCGTACCCGCGCGTCTCGAGCATATGGTTTGTCCTCATCTGCGCGGCGAGCCTGGTCCCCGTCCTGCTCGACCGTGACAACGTAGTAATCTACCTGCTGTTTGCCGTATGTGTGCTCATGATGTGGGCAATCTTCCGTTGGTGTTACCGCAATCGCAGCGAGGTGGTGGACGACAACACCGCCCTCACGCAGACGCTCACGCGCATACGCCGGCGCGCCTGGGCGAGGGTGTTCCTTGTCGCGGCTGCGTCTTTTGCATTCATGAGCTGGGCGCAGCTCCTCTTCCAGGGTTCAACCAATCTGTACTTTATCGGTATGATGCTTCCCTGCACGGTCCTTGGAATCGTGGCGTTTGCAACCGAGATGCGCGTGCGTAGCCTACAGGAGCGTCTTACAAAGGCCAGCGGCGAGGGCTTCTACGTGGACGAGGACGATCACTGGATCTTTGGCATCTTTTACTATAACCCCGACGATGCTGAGCTCATAGTGAACGAGCGCGTGGGCATCAACACGTCGATCAACCTGGCACGGCCGGCGGGAAAGGCGATTGTAGTGGCCCTCGCTTGCTCGCTGCTCTGCCTGCCCGTGACGGGAGCGTTCATGGCGGAGGAATTTGGAGCTCCTGTGACGCTTGAGTTGAGCGAGCAGACGATTCGGGCACACCACTTGCTCACAACCTATGAGATTGACATGGCCGACGTGGTGTCTGTGGAGCTTGTTGACCAACTTCCCAAGATGACGCGCACGTTTGGCGGCGCGAGTGAAACCTTCCTTGAAGGTAACTTCTCAAGTGACGCATACGGATCGCTCAAGGTGTGCCTGGACCCCGAGGTCGGCCCCTGGCTCCTCGTGCGGACGAGGAGCGGCACAACCTACCTTCTGGGCGCGAGCGACACGGCGCAGACCGAGACCGTTTATGAGGAAGTCCCCTCGGCCTTAGTCGATGCATAGTGCGACCTCTCGCGCCTGAACTCGTCGGTGTACTTGTTGTTGCCCATGCCTTGCCTCGCTTTCTCGGTTGTCTGGGCATATACGATTCCTGGGTTTTGAATCTGGGATGCCCGTGTCCGAAAAAAACGATACAGGTCACTCTGACCCTGATTACGCCCCGTGGTGAGACAACATCGCGGACCACCGGGAGGACGTGGACTAGGGGTACAGGGTGTAAAAAACGCGACCGAGAGACTGTCCTAGCGTGCGAAAAACGCAATAAAACCTCTATAAAATGATGTAAAAAACGCAACTGAAAGCGTATCATAGAGTGTGAAAAACGCATTTCGCTTGTTAATTACTATGGGGAGATGAAATCATGCTCAAACGCAAGGCATACCAAAGGCTGGAGGATTGGAAACGATACAAGACGAAGCAGGCACTTCTCGTCAAAGGAGCCCGACAGGTAGGAAAGACGACCCTTGTCAGGCAGTTTGCCGCAGACAACTATGGGATCCTCGCCGAGGTGAACTTCTTCGACAACAAGACTGCCAAAGAGACGGTCATGAGGGCGATTGATGCCGATGACCTGCTTCTACGTCTTTCCGTGCTCAGCGGGAAAGAACTGGAGGCCGGAAAGACCCTCGTCTTCCTCGACGAGATCCAGGAGTGTGGTGCGGACCTGCTCACCTGGATCAAGATGCTCCTTGAACGGACCGACTACGATTACATTCTTTCGGGCTCTCTGCTGGGGCTTGAGGTATCCAATATTTCCTCCCTTCCCGTTGGTTTTTTGCAGGAAGTAACCTTGTATCCCCTTGATTTTGAGGAGTTTTGCTGGGCAAGTGGGATAGGCAAGACGGCATTGGAAGCTGTTTCTGCCTGTATGGAATCCCTTACCCCTGTGCCTGATTATCTGCATGATAAGCTTACGGATATCTTTTACCGGTATCTTTTGGTAGGCGGTATGCCTGACGTTGTGCAGGCCTTTGTGGACAACAACGACCTCTTGCGAGCCCGTAATCTGCAGAGGGGAATTGTGAACATGTACGAGATGGACATGGCCAAGTATGTATCGGATACGCTTGAGGCGCGCCAGGTACAAATGGTATACGAGTCCATACCTTCTCAGTTGAATTCCGAAAACAAGCGCTTCAAATATGCAAGGCTGGGGAAGAGTCTGAGGTTTGCCAACCTTGAGTTCGCGTTCGACTGGCTTGAGCACGTAGGGGTCGCTCTTCCGGCGTTCCGAGTCAATGAGCCGACGTTTCCCCTTGCCGCCCATGAGGACCGAAACATGCTGAAGCTTTACGCAAATGACGTCGGCCTGCTTACCGCCCAAATGATGGGGGATGTCGATATCGATATCCTCAATAGAAGGTCAAGCATAAACTTTGGGTCGATATTTGAGAATGTGGCAGCCCAGGAATTCAAGGCGTGTGGAAGGGAACTGCGCTACTATAATTCCTCCAAGATAGGCGAGGTTGATTTTGTGCTTCAGGGGCAACAAGGAGGCATCGACCTCTGTGAGATAAAGAGTGGTAAGAACTATCGACGCCACAGCGCGCTTGACAATCTCCTAACAACAAAAAACTACAGCTTCGAACATGTCTACGTATTTCATGACGGCAATGTGGATACTCCAGGAGCTTTCGAAGGTGTTACGTATCTCCCTATTTATATGATAGGTATGGCACTGGGCTGACGCAGGAACTGGCTGACCAAGAACCAATTTGTGGTCTCTATTTCACTTCAGCGATGGCATAAAGATGTGGCGCGCTTTCGAGAAGCCCTTCCAGTTGAGCTTTTGCCTCCTGGTTATTCGGGTTTTTGGCGAGAATAGCATTTGTTCTGGAGATAAAATTATGCCATTGGGACGAACGATGTCGAGCCTGGCGAGTGCCAACTGGTGCATAAAAATATCTTTGGAAAGTGTGACACCAGGACATCGAGAGATGAGACACTAGGCTTTTTTAGCACATGAAATTGAATTGGGTGATGCGGATGTTTGATCTCGTCCGATGCTGCTGGCAGAGCATCTCCAATCGTCGAAGATTTATAGGATATCTGGTTGCCCGCCTGATCCAGGCGCTTCTCTCCGTTGTGGCTCCACTTGTGGCCGGGGTTACCATAAATATGCTTCTTGAACCCAATACGCCGATGGGTTCGTTGATCTTGGCATGTCTATTCCTTGCAATATGTTGTATTTTAGCTGCGCTCTTTGATTACCTGGCCACCTTGGTATACACCTACCTTCAGGCAGATTCCTCATTTGATCTTGAGCTTCATGCTATTCAGCATATCCAACACCTAAGGCCGGCCTTCTTTAAAGGTTTTGATCCTGCGTATTGGCGTCGGCGTCTAGATGATGACACTAATGGTCTTTCGCTCTTCTTCCTGATGTCTATTGTCGATGTTCTTAAAAACACTGCAATTCTCGTAGTCATTGTGGTCGTTCTGTTTGTCATAGACCCCCTGCTCTCATTGGTATCTATAGTGCTTGCCATTGCCTCAGGTGGTATTTATATGATTTTCATGAATAGGATGTATAAGACAAGACTCGATTTTACAAATGAGATGTCACAGTACTCCTCACGGGCTCAAGAGCAGTTAGAGGAAGTCGAGTTTATCAGGAAACATGTTCTGTTTAACCGTTCCACAAAACGCCTGAAGGAGATCTTCTTCACGGTCCGAGAGGCAATGTATCAAACGAACAAGGTTGCGGCGCAAGTGTTTCTTTGTACGGGAGTGGTCCAAGGCATTGCCCAGGCGGCACTTCTTTTTGTTGCTGCCAGGGAAGTTTTTGCCGGCCATATGCAGGTGGGTTATGTGGCAACTGCCTTCGGCTACTTCACCACCATGGTTACATCCGTCGAGTACTTTGAGCAGTTTGGCCGCGACTACCAGAGCGCCCGCGTGAACTACAACAGATTACAAGAGCTTTGGGATGAGGAAGAGGAGCCGAACGGTTCCGGAGTTCCTACGGACACCAGCCTGATTACCTGCGACGATGTGGCCTTTTCATATCCAGGGAATAAAAACAGGACCCTCCGTGGAGTGAGCGGGCGCTTTCAAGCGGGAAAGATCTATGCCTTGGCAGGTACCAATGGATGTGGCAAGAGTACGCTTTTGAAGCTTCTCTCGGGGGAATATTTCAGCCTGTATGACGGATCCATATACTATGGCAATACCGACCTTGCAACGCTTGACCAATACGCCCTCAGGCACGACGTCATCGGCATTGTTGAGCAAGAGCCGACAATTCTCCAAGATACCCTGTGGAACAACTTGACGCTTCTGTGCAACAAGATGCCCAGTGAAGATAGGGTTTTGCAGCTTGTCAACTTGTTTGGACTTCAGAAGTTCCTCTCACCAGACAGGGGATTGCAGAGCGTCATTGATGCACATCGTGTTGCGTTGTCAGGAGGGGAGAAACAGAAGATCGCTATCATCCGCATGCTCCTCAAAGACCCAGAGGTGATGTTGCTTGACGAGCCAACTTCGGCAC
Organism: uncultured Atopobium sp.; assembly: GCA_937905925.1. Taxonomy (GTDB): domain Bacteria; phylum Actinomycetota; class Coriobacteriia; order Coriobacteriales; family Atopobiaceae; genus Lancefieldella. Next base: position 165,909 of record CALCXO010000029.1, on the reverse strand, counting down.
TTGATGCGGCAAGTCGGAGCCATCTCATTGACCTCCTCAAGGACTTTCGTAAGGACCACCTGGTAATCGTTGTGTCTCACGATGAGGAGCTTCTCGCCGTATGCGATGAGGTCCGGGAACTCTGAACCCTTTCCCTCTTAGAGACTCTGGTCGGCTTTCCTGCAATATATTCAGCCTTATGGCGCGCTTCTACGACGTCGATAGTGGGGCGGTGCGTGTCGGCGGCCACGACGTCCGTGAATTCACAGTGGACAGCCTGTTGAGGAATTTCTCGATGGTGTTCCAAGATGTCTACCTGTTCAATGACACCCTGGAGGCCAACATTGCGTTTGGGACTGCCGGCGCAACGCATGAGCAGGTGGTCGAAGCTGCCAAACGCGCACGGTGTCACGATTTTATCAGCGCCCTGCCCAACGGTTATGACACGATTGTGGGCGAGGGAGGCGCAAGCCTTTCCGGGGGAGAGCGCCAGCGCATCTCGATTGCCCGGGCGTTGCTCAAGGATGCCCCTATCGTGGTGCTTGACGAGGCGACGGCTTCGATCGATCCGGAGAACGAACAGCTTATCCAACAGGCACTTACGGAACTTACGCGCGAGAAGACCGTGGTGGTCATAGCACACAGACTTGCGACTATCGAACATGCCGACCAGATCCTTGTGGTAGAGGACGGTACCGTCATCCAGAGGGGGACCCATGAGGAGCTTCTCGCGCAAGAAGGTGTGTACAGGCGCTTCGTTGAGGCACGTGCCGAGGCGGAAGGGTGGAAGATAGGATAGTCGCAGGCCGTCAGGGAAGTTCAGGCATTGCAACACGTTCGTTTGATGATTTGTATCAAATGGGTTCATTTTTTGTTGTTATCAGCATGAAATCAGCGTGTATGTGGGACACTAAATACCAGTGAATACTAACCGGTCAAGAAAGGAAGGCTCATGGCATACGAGTCTCGCGAAGAAATTGACAGCAAATATAAGTGGGACCTGTCCTCAATGTTCCCTAGCGATGAGGCATTTGAGGCTGGGCTCGAGGAGCTTAAGGCTTACTGCCCAAAGCTGCTTGCGTTCAAGGGCAAGATTTCTACCTCTGCTCAGGCTCTTCTGGAGTTTCTGCAGCTTGAGGACCAGATGAACCTTCTGCTCTACAAGATTATCAACTACGCAGAGCGCAAGAGTGACGAGGATACCCGCGTTGCCAAGTACCAGGCATACGTCGCAAACGCTACCAGCGCATATACCCAGGTTGGCGAGGCAACTTCTTGGTTTGCCGCAGAGCTTCTTACAATTCCAGCAGAATCTGTCGAGAAGTTCTATGCAGAGGTTCCAGCTCTTGAGTTTTATCGTCGTAAGCTCAACAAGATCTTGAACCAGCGTGAGCACACCCTTTCTGCTGAGGAAGAGGCTCTTTTGGCGCGCGCTGAAGAGCTTGCTGTTCAGCCAACCAACATCTTCTCCATGTTTGATGACGCGGACCTTACCTTCGATGACGCAGTTGATTCTGAGGGTAAGACCCATAAGCTGACCAGCGGTTCATTTGTTCCTCTGCTGATGGATGCTGACCGCGTCCTGCGCGAGTCCGCATTCAAGCAGCTTTACAGCCGTTTTGGCGAGTTCCGTAACACCTCCGCTGCAATTCTGACCAGTCAGGTTAAGAACCTGCAGTTCTTCTCGTCATCTAGAAAGTATGCAAGCTCCCTTGAGGCTGCTCTTGCAGAGAACGAGATTCCTGTTGAGGTCTACAACAACCTCATCGATGCCGTTCACCAGAACTTCCCAGCGTTCTACAAGTATGTTGACCTGCGCAAGCGTGTCATGGGCTTGGATGAGCTGCACTTCTGGGACGTCTACACTCCTCTTGTTGATGACGTTGATATGAAGTTCACTTACGAGGAGGCTTGCGACCTTATTGTTAAGGCGCTGGCACCTATGGGTGAGGAGTACGTCAGCCTGGTCAAGAAGGGCCTTGAGAGCCGTTGGGTTGACGTGTACGAAACCCCAGGTAAGCGCTCCGGTGCTTATTCCGCAGGTGGTAAGGGTATGAACCCTGTTATGCTCCTCAACTTCCAGGGCGGCCTTGACGACGTCTACACCCTTATTCACGAGATGGGCCACTCCCTGCACACGTATTTCTCGTCCCACAACCAGGAGATTACCTACTCTGATTACTCCATCTTTGTCGCAGAGGTTGCATCTACCTGCAACGAGGCGCTGCTCTCGCACTACTTGCTTGAGCACGAGACGGATCCTGCTCGCCACGCGTACATCCTCAACCACTTCCTTGAGGGCTTCCGTGGCACCATCTATCGCCAGTGCATGTTTGCAGAGTTTGAGCGCGACATCAGCCAGATGAATGCTGACGGTGTGGCTCTGAACGCCGAGGTTCTCTCTGAGCGCTACGGCAAGCTCTGCGCAGAGTACTTTGGACCTGGCATTGAGCTGGACGAAGAGATCAAGCTGGAGTGGTCGCGCATCCCTCACTTCTACTACAACTTCTACGTCTATCAGTACTGCATTGGTTTCTCGGCAGCTATTGCCCTGTCTCAGCGCATCCTTTCTGAGGGTGAGCCTGCGGTCAAGGACTACATTGGCTACCTGTCCGGTGGTTGCTCCAAGACTCCAATTGAGCTGCTCCGCGGCGCTGGCGTTGACATGGCCACTCCAGACCCCGTTAACGCTGCGCTCAAGTACTTCGGCGAGCTTGTCGATCAGCTTGAGCAGGAGCTCAACTAGGCGCGACGGCTACGGGCGCGATTTCCGCTCGCAAGCGCTTTACCAGCACGTAGTTCACATGGCGAGAAACCCCGTCTAGTTGCGGGGTTTCTCGATATCAAAGGAGGATTTATGCAGGCACGTTTTGTTCACCGCTGCACTCATGTTTTGGATAACGAGAAAACCGTCGAGTTTTACAAGAAGGCTTTGGGATTCCGTGTTGACCGCGTTAAGGGACCAGAGGACGGCTCTTGGACTAACACGTTTTTGGTAAACGACTGGTCTCCTTTTGAGCTGGAGCTCACGTGGAACCGCGGTTGGGTGGAGCCTTACGACAACGGCGGAAAAGACACTCACATTGCGTTCCGCGTTGACGATTTTGATGCGTTCCACGCGCTTCACGAGGAGATGGGCTGTATTGTTAAAGAGAACCCAAAGATGGGACTCTACTTTATCGCAGACCCTGATGGCTGCTGGATTGAGATTCTGCCAGAGAAGTAAACATGACTGACTACGGTTTACTTGCAAAACAGATTGTCTCGCTTGCCGAGGTTGACGCTCACTGGCTGCCGGTGTTGTCCAACGTCGCAGCTCTTCTGTGGGACGCGCTCGACGACGTCAACTGGGTGGGGTTCTACCTGGTAGATTCTGTGACGGTGTCGGGAGCGGAGCCGGACGTAGCCCCGGATGCGGAGCCGGACGCGGGTTCGGGCGTGGAGCCGGGCGCGGCCCCGAGCGACCACGAGCCGTGCACTCCTGAGCTGCGCCTGGGACCGTTCCAGGGCAAAGTTGCCTGCGTGCGCATTCCCTTTGGACGGGGAGTGTGCGGTACTGCCGCGGCAACAAGGACAAGTCAGCTGATAGAGGACGTGCATCAGTTCTCAGGACATATTGCATGCGAGTCTGTATCAAACTCTGAGGTGGTCGTTCCTATCTTCAAGGATGGCCAAATAGTTGGCGTGCTGGATATTGATAGTCCGAGCGTGGCTCGATTCACTCAGGAAGACCTCGCAGGTCTTGAGCGGGTGGTAAAAGTGCTTGAGAGCTGTGCGAATTTCTCGGACTTCTGTTAAATACGACTACAGAGTTAACATTTGGGTACACAAATCATGTACGGGCAGGTTTGCTCGTGCATGATTTTTATTTACATCGCATGCGGAGAGGCTGCTCATGAAGAAAATTGTATTTATTATCGGTTCTGGTCGAAAGAACTCGTTTAACAAGACGCTGAGCCAGGTTGCGGCAAAGGCACTCGAAGGCAAGGCGGAGATTGAGGTCGTTGACGTTTTGGACGTCCCTCTGCTCAACCAGGACGAGGAATTCCCAGCTCCTGAAGGTGTTCAAAAGGTTAGGGACGCAGTCATGGCTGCCGACGGCGTGTGGCTCTTTACCCCGGAGTATAACTACAGCATTCCCGGCACCGTCAAGAACATGCTGGACTGGCTGAGCCGTCCGCTCACTTCCGATTACGAGAAGAAGTCCGAGACCGCCATTGCTGGCAAGGTTGTCACTGCAAGTGGCGTTGGCGGCCGAAACAAGACTGCAGGATCGCTCGCCGTGGTAAAGCAGCAGTTCCTGGCCCTGCGCACTAAGCCAGTTGAGCCGTTCAATGGCTTCTCGCTTCCTGTTACCGCTTGGACTGAGGGAACTTGGGAGCCAGAACCCGAGGTTCACGAGGCAATTGCTCAGCAAGCAGAGGATTTTCTCTCCGCACTGTAAGTTGCGAGCCCGGCGAACGCACCTGCAAGCTCGTGACCGCAAAGCGTGCCTGATTTCTGCAAAGAATCTGTAAATTCTGCCTGAAAACGTTAAAGAAACTGTGGATTTGCCTGATTTTGACAAAGAATCGGTGGCTCAAATACAGATTCTTTGCACTTTTCAGGCTCGCGGCGCGCCCGACTCGCGCACTCGAAAGCCCAGCGTGCGCGCACGTACGAGCACACAAAAAGAGCCCGGATGCCGCGCAATAGCATCCGGGCTTTGGTGTGTCTAGACGGAGGAGAGGGCCGTTGCTAGACAAGATGTGTATCGTACCTTGTTCGTGTACTGCGTTTATTCCCGCTTCGCAGCTTGTTTACACGAGCTTTACTTACCAACAAACTCCGAAATGGTCTTGTACAAGTCGCTTGCCTGGAAGTCCTTGATAACCTTGGAGTCTTTCCTCTGGTCGCAGACCTCAAGCAATGCCTTCAGGGAAGCCTTATCGGGGTCAGTCTGATAATCTGCCTCGGCCTGAATGAGCTTGTACTTGGCAATAACCATGTCCATGAGCTTGGCGTTGTTGCCTTCGGCGTTTGCGTCGTCGAGGCCATCAAATGCCAGCGTAGAAACAACACCGTAGCCACCAGTCAGGAAGTGGTTGCCCACAAAGTCGTTAGGATTGACCTTGTTGTCAATGACAGGCGAGTTCTTGGTGTTAGTGAGCAGTACCAAGCTGGTGTTGTTGTAGACGTCGATGACGGTAAGTGTGCCGGTCCAGCCGGTGTGGCCAACGGTTGCTGCGTTTGCAATTGGCGAGAAGGCCCACTGGTAGCCAATGTGACCCTTACGTCTCCATCCCAAACCGTAGGTGACGCTGGTGTCCTTTGGCTTGATGAACTGGTCGTGAACGTCCTCGCTGAAGAGCATGGTGTTGCCGTAGCCACCACGGTTCATAACGGTCTGGACAAGAACAGCCAGGTCGGAGGCGTTTGCAAACAGACCAGCGTGACCAGAGATTCCACCCATGGCGTAGTAGGCCTTCTCGTCATGGACGGTGCCCTGAATGGTATCGGTACGCATGTTGTCAAAGGTAATCAGGCCGTCGCGGGTGTTGCCGTTAAGCTCGGTAGCTGCGATTCCGTCAGCCTTGAAGCCGTTGTCCAGTGGGTTGAACGTGACGTTCTTGAGTCCCAGTGGCTCATAGAGAGCTTCCTTAACGTACTGGTCAAGGCGCTTATTGGTGATCTTCTCGATGATAAAACCAAGAAGCATGTAGTCTACGTCGGAATAGGCAGTCTTAGTACCTGGGACGTACTGTAGAGGAGTCTCGATAATCTTCTGCAGAATCTCATCGCGATTCTGAGAGTACAGCTTCTGGTTAGCGTTTGGCTGTGGATCGTCAGGCTTCTCTGGGTTGTAGTTGCGGTTGTGGTACTGAGGATCTGGTGGGAATCCAGCCTGGTGCTCTAGGATTTCACGAACGGTGAGCTCGTTCTTGCCCAGGATCTTATCGCCCTCCTGGTCCTTGAAGTCTGGAATGTACTCCTGAACCTTCTTGGAAACGTCCAGCTGACCGTCGGTAACCAGCTTCTCAATTGCCAGGTTAGTGGCATACATCTTTGTGTTAGAAGCCAGGTCGTAGAGGGTATTGTCGTCAACAGCCTTGCCATCTTTGATGCGAGAGCCGTCTTTGTTGTAAGAATTGACGTTACCGTAGTTGGTCTTCTTGATAACCTTGCCGTACCTGGTAACTACCAGCTGGGCAGAGGTGAAGCCGTTGGCAATCTCTGCGTTGATAATCTGGTCAATCAGCTTGAAGTTGTCGTTGTCGGCGTAATCTTTGGTGCCGTCAATAAGCGTTGGGTAGCCAATCTTGACCTCAAAGGTTGCCTGAGTCTCTTTGACGGTGCTGACCTGCAAGCGGTTATCGCCGTTGACGGTTACGTCAGAGATGTCAATCTGGTTCCAGGAAGAGCCGTCAAGCTTATCGGTTGGAACCTGGTGACCGTTTACAAAGAGCTCAAAGCTCTGAGGCTCGGAACTCTTTACATAGACGGTGCCCTGACCAGCAAAGCAAACAAAGCTGTTGAGCTGGTTGGTAACAAGAGAGTCGTCAAATGCCTCGTTGTCGTTGAGAACAGGGAAGACCTTCTCGTACTGGAAGGTTCCGTCTACAGAGTCAACCTTCTTTGCGGTTCCCTTAGCAGCAGTTGCGCCACCCTTTGTCTGGCAGGCGGTAAGGCCAAGACCTGCTAGAGCGGCTAGACCAAGAGCGCTTCTGCTCAGAAATTGCCTTCTGGTCTGTCCAGCAGGGAAGCCTGCGTTAGATGAGTGCTCAGAGTGAGCGTTTTGATTCTGGTGCAAATCTTCGTTGGTGCGCATATCGTCTCCTTCGGTTTTGCCTTAGGTGAAACACCTGGTATCTCAATTGGCTGAGATAATTTGCGCTTATGATGACGTGCGTTTCATCAAAATTGCAGCTAGTTTGTCCAAGATGAAATAATGGGTACGTTAACGTACTGCGAGTGGTATCAAAAAAGCTGTCAATGGTATCTAAATTTGAATTTTTTAGGCAAAGATGAAATATTTTAATCAGGTTTTACGTGGTCAAATGTCTACTCGGTAGTAAAAGTTTTTATGAAGTGATAGTAACGTGCCCAAATTAAGGCTCAGTTTTTGCGACAATTGTCCCCGCATTATGCTGGGAAAACATGAGCAGTCGCGCATGCAACGCACATGGAGCGCGCTTACACTTGTGTATGCAATACTACCGTTTACGGCACTGCCTACTTTACAGATGAAATTTTTATGGCATCGTGAAACAATATAGTCAAACGTTTTAGTCAACTGGACGGCCGGAGGTGATTGCGTGAGAGGTGTTCGTCTACGTCTGGAAGAGTATCGCAAGAATGCTAGTTCAGCTGAACGCGATATTGTCGACTATATTCTGTCTGATCCAGAGGCGGCAGTTGGTCAATCAATCCATAAACTAGCAGCTCAAACGTATACATCTGCGTCAACGGTTGTCAGGCTTTGCAAGAAGCTTGGCTGCGGTGGCTATAAAGAGTTCCAGCAGGCGCTCATTTACGAGCTGGCAGTAAGTAACAAAAGCAACGATATTGCTGTCGGCGGCGTTATCGCAGGTGACACCACTGATGTGATCATCGAAAAAGTTACGGCAAAGAACATTTCTTCGCTGGAGCTTACCAGGCAATTGCTTGACGCTCAGGTTGTTGACTCAGTTGTTTCACTCATGATGCAAGCTCATTCCATCTGCCTCTTTGGCATGGGAGCTTCGCTTCTGGTTGCAAGAGATCTGCAGCTCAAACTCATGCGCCTCAACATTACCTGCAACTTGAGCGACGATTACCACTCTCAGATGCTCTACGCCAAAAACATGGGGCGAGAAGATCTTGCCATTGTGATCAGCTACTCGGGCCTCACGCGAGAAGCCATTGAGTGTGCCTGGATTGCAAAAGCAAATGGCGCCAAGGTGGTTGCCATTACCCGCGGTGGCATTGATTCGGAATTGATTCACCGCTCCGATTACGTTTTGGGCGTTGCAGAAACAGAGCACATCATGAGAAGCGGCGCCATGTCTTCAAGAATTGCCCAGCTCAACGTAGTAGATGCACTCTTTGCAGCCTATGTAAATAGAAATTACGAGAAGAGCGTTAAGCGTTTCTCGACAAACTATATTGGCAAGTTAGATTCAGCTGAGCGTGTAGCCACGCTTTCTTCTGACCAAGATTTGCCTGGTATAGCTAATGACGTAATTGCGTAAAAATCACAACACAGAAGGTGAAAACGTGATTGATTTAACAAAACTTGTCACCGAGACAAGAAACCCCAACACCATGGACCTGGATCAGATGACCCCGCTTGAGCTGGTCAGCGTTATGAACCAGGAAGATTTAAACGTGGTAGCTGGCGTAAAAGAGGTGCTTCCGCAGGTAGCACAGGCTATCGAGTGGGCAGTTTCCTCGCTTGAGGCCGGCGGCAGAATCGTCTACTTTGGCGCCGGAACTTCTGGCCGCCTGGGCGTTTTGGACGCAGTTGAGTGCCCACCTACCTTTGGCGTTTCTCCCGACGTGGTTGTTGGTCTTATCGCCGGTGGCGAGAAGGCCTTTGTACGCGCAGTTGAGGGTGCAGAGGACTCTCTTGAGCTGTGCGAAGAGGAGTTCAAGAAGATTGGCCTGAACAAGAACGACATTGCTATTGGAATTGCAGCTAGTGGTCGCACACCTTACGTTATTGGCGGCCTGCGCTATGCTCGTTCTTTGGGCTGCAAGACTGTTGCTATTGCCTGCAATAAGGGTTCTGAAGTGGGCAAAGAGGCAGAGCTTGCTATTGAGCCTTCCTGTGGTCCTGAGGTTCTTACAGGTTCCACGCGCCTTAAGTCTGGTACCGCTCAGAAGATGATTCTGAACATGATTTCAACCGGTTCTATGGTTGGTGTGGGCAAGGCATATCAGAATCTTATGGTTGACGTACAACAGACCAATAAGAAGCTGGTAGTTCGCGCGCAGAACATCACCATGGCAGCAACTGGTTGCACTCGCGAAGAGGCAGCTCAGGCGCTTGAGCAGGCTGACGGTAATGCAAAGCTTGCGATTGTTATGCTGCTTACTCAGATGCCTGTTGACGAGGCTAAAGCTAAGCTCGAGGCAGCTCATGGCCATGTCAGAGGCGCACTGTAGTAATTACAGTTGTAACAAATGACACACGCGTAAGCATTTTGTTTCAGTTACATCGGTCAGTGGTATCAGCACGACGCGCAAGTGGTCGGCAAGTTTTGAAAAACGCTCAGTTTACCTGCAGTAACAGGGCGCTCAAATTAGGTCAAAACATGAAACAATGAACCACAGGTATGGATTGTTGTACCGATAAGTTCATTTTTTATGTATTCTTGATAGGTATTTGTTGCAACATCGCAACGAGAGAAAGAAGGAAAGTATGGATTACACCAAGCTTTCAGAACAGATTCTTGCTGCCGTCGGTGGCAAAGAAAATGTTCAGAGCAACATGGTCTGCATGACCAGGCTCCGCATTAAGACCGCAGATCCTTCAAAGGTTGACTCCGAGGCCATCAAGGCTATCGACGGTGTCATGGGCCTGGTCGAGGATGCAGAGTACCTTGAGGTTGTTCTTGGTCCTGGCGTTGTCAACAAGGTTATTGTTGAGTTCTCCAAGCTCACCGGCGTAGCTGCTGGCGATGCATCTGAGGACGACGTTGTTTCCGCAGCTAAGGACAACAAGGCAGCTCAGAAGGCTAAGTACGAGAACAAGCCTGTTCAGCGCTTCCTCAAGAAGATTGCAAACATCTTTGTTCCACTGCTTCCTGGCATCATTTCTGCAGGTCTGATCAACGGTATCATCAACGTTATCAACTTCTCCACTGGTAAGGCTTTTGCTAACGAGTGGTGGTTCGCAGCTATCTGGACCATGGGCTGGGCACTTTTTGCTTACCTGCCAATTCTCGCTGGCGAGAACGCTGCCAAGGAGTTTGGTGGTTCTCGCGTTCTTGGTGCTATGGCTGGTGCACTCTCCATTGCTAACGCTGGTATGCCTCTTCTCGCTTCCAAGACTGTTGATGGCGTTGCAACTCGTTTGGTTCACCTTCCATTCAGCCTCCCAACTGTTGCTTTCAAGGAGGGCGCATTTATCGTCGCTTCCTCTGACCTGTTCAACGCAGCAGCAGGCGGCATGATTGGTGCAATCATCTGCGCAATCTTCTTCGCATTCCTGGAGAAGAACCTGCACAAGGTTATGCCAAGCGTTCTTGACACCTTCCTAACTCCACTTTGCACCGTAATCATCGGTGTCATTGGCTCTGTCCTGATTCTTCAGCCTGCAGGTGCATGGCTCACTCAGGCAATCTTCTTTGTCCTTCAGTTCTTCTATGACAAGCTTGGCGTCTTTGGTGCTTATCTGCTCGGTTCTACCTTCCTGCCACTGGTTTCCGTTGGTCTTCACCAGGCACTTACCCCAATCCACGTTATGCTTAACAACCCAGAGGGCCCAACTCAGGGTATCAACTACCTGCTTCCTCTGCTGATGATGGCAGGCGGCGGCCAGGTTGGTGCTGGTCTTGCAATCCTCTTCAAGACCAAGAACAAGCGTGTCAAGAAGTACCTGACCGAGTCCATCCCAGTTGGTATGCTCGGCATCGGCGAGCCTCTTATGTACGCAGTTACCCTGCCTCTTGGTAAGCCATTCATCACCGCATGCCTTGGCTCCGGTATTGGCTCCGTAGTTGCTTACCTCTTCCACCTTGGTACCGTTTCCCAGGGCGTCTCCGGCCTCTTTGGTCTGCTGATCGTCCAGCCTGGTAACCAGGTCTTCTACCTGCTTGCTATGCTTCTTGCTTACGCTGCAGGATTTGCACTTACTTGGTTCTTCGGCGTTGACGAGGATCGTATTAACGACGTTTTCGGCGAGTAAAAACCACACGTTTTAGAAACGTTTATCCCTCTTCTTAGGTATCCTAGGAAGAGGGATTTTTTCTCGCCCGGCACCCGACTGGCTGCCCGTCGGTTTTCTCGCCTGACGAGAAACCCGTCTTTTAGAAAGCGTTTGCAATTGCTTGGAGGATTTATGCGCACCGGAATTTCACTGTATTTTGCCAGCGAATATGAGGCTAATGCTGAGGTTGTGGCAAAAGCGCAGGCGGCCGGATGCCACTATGCATTCACTTCTCTACAGATTCCCGAGGAAGAGGGGATTGATTATCGCACTGAGGCTCGCCGACTTTTAGAGCTGTGCAAAAATGCTGAGATCAACCTCATTGCCGACGTTTCTCCTGCTACTCTTTCTAAACTTGGCGTTCAAAAGTTTGACGAGCTTGCAGAACTTGGCATTACGTATGTGCGCCTTGACTTTGGATTTGACGCAGCGGAGACCGTTGAGCTTTCTCGCAAGTTCCACGTGGTCTTTAATGCCTCGACCATTACTAAAGATGACATTTCTGCGTGGCGAGCAGCCGGTGCCGACTTCACTCGTTTTGCCGCCTGCCACAATTACTATCCCAAGAGCTACACGGGCCTTTCGCTGGAGCGTGTCGCGCAGATTAATGCACATCTTTCTGCGCTTGGATTCCAGATTTTCTCGTTTATTCCTGGCGAGGTTTTCCGCGGACCTCTCTACGAGGGATTGCCAACTGTCGAGGAACACCGTGGACTTTCGGGTGATGCGCTTGTTCAGGCAATGCTTGCGCTTTATGATGCAGACTCTGACGTGGTACTCATTGGTGACCCAGATGTTACTGAGGCTACGTGGAAGCGTATTGGCCAGCTTGAAAGAAACTGCATCGAGCTAAAAACTGAGCTCAAGCCTGATTTTGAGTATCTGTATGATCGACTTCAGACCGATCGACCTGATTCCAGCTCGTACATTATCCGTTCACAGGAGTCCAGACTCTGGAAAGACGCTCCGGTGTACGATGCGAAGCCTTCTACCTGGGAAACTGTTGCTACTGGCGCCATTTTGGTGAGCAGTAAAGCATATGGTCGCTATGCAGGGGAACTTTCGATTGCCCGAGGTCTTTTGGAGCTTGATGCTCGCGATAACGTCGCAGGAAACATCTGCGAAGAAGACCAGGCATTCTTGCCGTACATCCACTCCGGCCGTGGCTTTAGGTTTATCCGCAGGTAGTTAAACGTTTCTGCTGGCTGAGCTGCTCGTGCGAGCGCGTCATATGCGCCGTAGTTACGTGGCGGCAAGTATGGCGCGCCAGAGCGCGTTGGTCGCACGGGGTGCACGAGGCGCACAGGGCGCATGAGGCGCACGCGGGCGCTCGAAAACACCTCAGCGTGCATAAAGACTGCCTAATATGCACAAAAACTAATCAAGAAATTGATATGACCTTTAGAGGGCGCTGTTTTGGGTAAAAAACCCGTTTAGTTGGAAATAAATTTTTGGTTTTGCCATTTTGGCATTTACGTTTAAGCAGTTCAGAAATAATGTGAATGCACATGAAAAATTCGTCCAATTAAAAGTGCTGGTAAATCGTTTGCATAGAAATTTATTAATCCTGCATACTCCAACTAAACGCATTTTTTACCACTTCGCACAGAAATGGGCCATTTTTTGATCAGAGAAAGTCATTTCGCACCAGAAAAGGCCAGTTGGTGCCAAAATGGCATGCGACCAAGCTATGTGCAACCGTGTTTCGCACGAGCAATAAGCTTCCTAAATAGCAAAGACTTTTCCACTCAACAAAGAATTGCCTGCTAAACAAACTGCCTCCCATTTCCTCGGTGTCGGGAAATAGGAGGCAGCTTAAAAGGTAATGACACTTACAGCCTTTACAGCTTGACGATAACATCCTCAGCTGGCTGGCGACGCTTCTGGACAGGATCCATGTCACGATAGCCCAGGCTAAGCATGCAGGAAACGCCAAAGTCGTTGTACTGACCGCCGTCGAGAAGATCCTCTTCTTCCAAAATCTTATCAACAGCCTCGCGGTTAAAGCCCTCGATTGGGCAGCTATCAACGCCAATCATAGCGGCCATAGTGAGCATGTTTGAAAGCGCAATGTAGGTCTGCTTGCAAGCCCAATCAAAGGTTGCTCGCTCGTTGCCTACCAGGTCAAACATGTTCTCCTGGAAGTTCTTGAAAGCAGCGGCGTATGTTGGCTCAAAGTCTGCAGGAAGCTGCTTGATGTCGTGCATCATATGCTTGACGTAAGCAGACTCTGCGTTGACGTTCTTGCGAGCAAGAAGAATAACCAGATAATGAGCACCGTTAAGGGACGCGCGAGCACCATAACATGGCTCGTAAAGTTTCTCTTTAAGGCGAAGAGACTGCTCAGAGGCCTGATCCTCTCGCAGATTAACAACCAGGAAGCGCCAAGGCTCCAAACCGTAGGAACTTGGTGCCAGACGACCAGCCTCAAGGATCACCTCAAGGTCCTCGTCAGAGACGTTTTTGGTTGGGTCGAACTTCTTGGTTGCAAGTCTCCACTGGTAGGACGAGAGAACTTTGTTTGCAACGTGCTGTGCGGAACAGGCCATGTGAGGTCCTTTCTTGTTAGTGGTGCGGTGCTGAGCTGAGAGGCGCGCTGGGTGCGGTGAGCCGGGAGTGTCGTCTAGGAATGCGCCACTCGGGAACATGACGTTTGTGAGCTGGGGCGCTACGCGCGGAAGGCTACTCGGAAACGATAAAGCGACCAGGCTGTCCAAGCTCCCACGTACCTTTGAGGTCGGCAGCAAGCTCAAAGTGCAGCTTGGAGATACCCAGGTCATAGTCTTGGATGAGGTGGCGCTGGTTAGGCATAGACGCGCTTACCACGCCATCTGTCAGGTCAAATACAACTGGCAGCTTGTTAATGGCGGTTGGACATGCCAAAACCGCATCAATGCCGCGATTAAACCACTCGGGCATCTGCTCCGGCTCAGTTGGAGTACCGTTTGCCGTCATAATCTGCGCAGGCTTTTTGGTGCGCAGACGAATTGCGGTACGAATGCCCTCCTGCTTGAGTGGAATCTTCTCCGGAGCGTATCCGATAGAAATAATAATGCCCAGCTTAAGGCCGTTGTACTCGTCGCGAGCCAGGGTCTTCCAGTCCATGGTCTCGGCAATCCAGCATGAACCAATGCCCAGCTGGGTGGCGAGAAGAACGATCTTCTCGCCATAGTAGCCGATGAGTTCACGAGCAATTGCGTCTTCACAATAACCTGCTACGTAGTGGTAAATGGGACCGACAATAGACCTGTTCTTCATGTGAACGGAAGTGCCATCCTCAAGGTGAGGGCCCTCGATGGTAAGGATTGCGGGGTGATCAGGCGCTACCTCTGCCATCTGGGCATTTGCGACGTCAATGGCTTCCTGGAGCTGAGAAAGTTTCTCTTGCTCAATAGGCTTTTGGTCGTACGCGCGCAGAGATATGCGCTGGTCCATAGCTTCTTTTACGTCCATCGTGGTCCTTCCTAGAGCAAGGTTAAAGCAGCGAGCCAAATCGCTTGACGTAGAGGCTCTTAATTATGGTGATAAGAACCATATACCCGCTCATGAGTGCAGTTAGCCATCCAAAGAATGATAAAGGTAGCGCAACAAGACTCAAGGGCTGGGCGAAAACCGACAGATACGGAAGAGCACTGACCACAATGATTCCCGCAGAGGTTAGAGCAAGCAGCGATGCTGATGGCATGCTCTGAATAAACGGAATCTTATTGGTTCTGAGCGCGTGGAGAACAAAGGTCTGGGTCCACATGGATTCGATGAACCAACCTGTTTGGAAAGACAGAATAAAGAGTGCTTGAGCAGCGGTGTTTCCAGCTGCAGCAAGTTCTGCCCAGGTTCCTCCGGCAAGTGCGGGAGAGACTACAAAGAACATGAGGGCAAAGGTCAGCACATCAAAGATTGAACTGATAGGTCCAATCCAAAGCATAAAGTTTGTAATTGAATGAGCATCCCAAGAGCGAGGGCTTGAGAGGAACGAATCGTCAACGTTGTCCCAAGGAATCGCAATGCAGGTAACGGTATATGCAAGGCCCAAGAGGAGCAGCTGAAGCGCGCTCATTGGCAAGAATGGCAGGAAGAAGCTGGCCACCAAAACGGATAGCACGTTACCAAAGTTGGAGCTTGCGGTTGCCTTGATGTACTTGATGGTGTTGCCGTAGGTTCTGCGACCCTCTTCAACGCCGTGCTCAAGTACCAGCAGATCCTTCTGCAGCAAAATGATGTCAGCAGACTCTTTTGCCACGTCAACGGCGGTGTCAACGGAGATTCCTACGTCGGAGGAGCGCATTGCAGCAGCGTCGTTGATGCCGTCGCCCATGAAGCCGACTACGTGGTTGTTGGACCTGAGTGCAGAGACAACACGAGCCTTTTGCATAGGGGAAAGCTTTGCAAAGAGCTGGGTCTTCTCGACACGCTCTTTGAGCTGCTCATCGTTAAGGTTCTCTACGTCGCTACCTAGCAAGAGCTCGTCAACGTGGATGCCCACCTTCTTGCAGACGGCAGCGGCAACGCCTTCGTTATCGCCGGTAAGTACCTTGACCTGCACGCCTCTCTGGTTGAGCTTGGCAATTGCCTCGCGAGCGCTTTCTTTTGGTGGGTCCAAAAAGGCCAGGTAGCCAATGAGCACCATGTCGCGCTCATCGTCTACACCAAACTCGCCGACGCCACGAGGGTCACTCTTCTGAGCAACGCCAACCACGCGCATGCCTTCCTGATTGAGCTGGTAGACGCGGTCCATAACGTTCTTGCGCTGAGCGGGAGTTAGCGGTTTGATTTCAGAGTCCAGGTCAACAAAGGAGCACGCGTTGAGAACTTCTTCAACGGCGCCCTTGGTGATCATATGCGTTTTGTTAGTTTTTGTATTTCTCACTACAACGCTCATGCGGCGACGCTCAAAGTCAAATGGGACCTCGTCGATTTTTTCGTACTCAATGCTCAGCAGGTTAGTGGGCAGTTCATCGTTTGAAGTCTTGATAATTGCCTTGTCGATGAGATTTCGAAGGCCCGTCTGGAAATAGCTGTTCAGGTACGCATAGCGGAGTACGCGAGGATCCTCTTCGCCCAGAATGTTGAGGTGGCGCTCAAGCACAACCTCGTCTGCGGTGATGGTACCGGTTTTGTCGGTGCATAGGATGTCCATGGCGCCCAGGTTTTGGATTGCGGCCGGATTCTTAACAATAACGTCCTGCTTGGCCATCTGTGTTCCACCGCGAGAAAGGCAAGTGGTTACAATAACAGGCAACATCTGAGGGGTAATGCCAACGGCAACGGAAACGCTGAAGAGCAGCGCGTCAAACCAGTCACCCTTAAGGAAACCGTTTGCAAAGAACACAATAGGGCACATGATTAGCATGAACGAGACAAGTACTTTAGAGACGGATTTGAGACCCTCGTCAAAGCTGGTCTCGCCAGAAGGCTGCTGAAGCAGCTCGGACATAGTGCCTACGTAGGTTTTATTGCCTGTTGTAATTACCACTACCGTGGCACTTCCCGACTGAACGGTAGTACCGGCAAACAGCAGGTTTGTGCACTCAGAGAGCGAGAGGGGATAGCGTGTACCATCCGCGCGACGGCGAGCGTGCACTACACCAGCAGTTTTCTCGACGGACTCTGATTCTCCGGTGAGCGCGGTCTCGTTGACAAAGAGGTCCTTGGCGTCCAGAACGCGGCAGTCCGCAGGAATCATGTCTCCCGAGGCAAGGCGAATGATATCGCCAACGACTACCTGTTCAAAGGGGATCTCTTCTCCCAGAGCAGAAGCAAGCTTGGGCTCTTCAGGAGCTTCGTCTTCATCGGCAGCGCCTTCATAAGCGGCGTCTTCTTCGAAGTCCGTGAGGTCATACGCATTGGCGTCTGGGTCTTGGCTAAGCTCTTGGTCGGAGTTCTGGTTTAAGCCCTGCTCAGTGCCCGTGTCATCAAAGTCGATGGGACGACGGATGACCCTTGTGGTTGAGGTCACCATCTTGGAGAGCGCGGCCGCTGCCGATGCTCCCTTGGAGCTCTGGACAAAGTCAATGATGCCGGAGATAAGTACCATTGCCGTGATGATGACGACGGTTGACGGGTCCTTCTCGCCATCTGCGGCAAGGGCCACGTTAGTGACGTAAGAAATGCCTGCGAGCGCAATCAATATGAAGGTAAAGGGGCTTGCAAAGCTTTTGAGCAGACGGATGATAAAGGGCTCCTCAGCGGCACTGGTGATAACGTTTGGACCGTTGAGGTCGTATTTTGCCTGCGCAATGTCAATGGCAAGGCCGTCCGGGGTGGTATGGAACTTACGACAGACGCTCTTTACCGAGTGAGTTGCGGCAAAGGTCAAGGACTGTCCAAGCTCTCCCGAGGTAGTCTGAGTTGTCTTTGTTTGAGCTGTCTTTGTTTGGGTTGTGCGCTTCATGATTGCCATGTGCACCTCCGATAATTAGTGGAAATAAGTGACTAACTGGTTGGTGTATGACGCAAACTGAAAGCGTTCTGTTATGTGTGGGACTTAAAACCTGCCACATAGATTCATATATCTACAGGATTGCTCTATAAACCTGCAAATTTATATCCCTATAGGCTCGCGGTGCAGTAAAAATTAAAACTTTTGAATAAGAGGTTTCTTTATATCCGTCACACATAAATGAACAGGGTCAGCATCTGCTGTCAGACGTAAGCTGCTACTTCGACCAGGCATATAAAGCACCTCCTTGAAATAGGTGTTTTGCAAGAGCGGCGCCAACTGAAAAATTGAACGTCCGTCCACTCAAGCACTCTAAGAGTAGTTGGGTTGACGCGATTGGTCAAGTTATTACTATATACCCTATAAACAGGACATTTATTTAATACATACTGTCGAGAAGAACGTCGGGCTGCAACGTCGAGAAGTGCGTTTTACATCGCGGTGAGTGCTGAACCGAACTGTTGACCGGCAACGTTGAGCGCTGCACTCTTGCAAGGAAGGGACCTCACATGGGCAAAGTGATTGTATTTGGAAGCCTGAACATGGATATATCCATCGAGGCGGATAAGATGCCTCAGCAAGGCGAGACTATTGGTGGCAAAAACCTTGTTACCAGCCCAGGTGGAAAGGGTGCTAATCAGGCTGTTGCTGCAGCTCGAATGGGCGCGGACGTTCACATGATTGGCGCGGTTGGCGCTGACTCGTTCGGACAAGATCTGAAGCAGTCGCTTATTGATTATGGTGTCAATGCAGAGCAGGTAGATGAGCTGTCTGGAGTCTCCACTGGTGTTGCTGTGATTGTGCGTGTGGGGGGCGATAACCGTATCATTTTGGACCACGGTGCAAATCACGTACGCACAGCCGACGATGTAAAAGCGGTGCTTGATCGCATTGCGGAGCCAGGTGACGTGTTCTTGACGCAGTTCGAGTGCGAGTTGTCGACCACGTTTGAGCTTATCAGATACGCACATGAGCTGGGACTCTATACGATGGTGAACCCGTCGCCATCGGCTACCATGACCACCGGTCTTCTCGCCAGCGTGGACGTGCTTTGCCTGAACGAGATTGAGTTTGCAGACTTGTTTGGCGAGGGCAAGATCAGCCCGCTGGCAGATCCCGAGGCTGCAGTGCAGAAGGTGCTTGCAAGTGGCGTGGCAACTGCGGTGTTGACGTTGGGTTCCAAGGGTTCCATTGCTGCCGACTCACACGGCGTGTACCAGCAGGAATGTTACCGCGTGGACACCGTGGACACTACCTGTGCGGGCGACACGTTTATGGGTACGCTTGCTGCGTTCCAGGCATCGGGCCAGCTAGAGGGGCACGATATCAAGCAGGCGCTTGATGTGGCTGCAAAGGCCGCGGCGCTTGCCACCACTAAGGTTGGCGCCCAGCAATCAATTCCAACGTATCAGCAGGTAGTTGAGTTTTAGGTTAAAATTGCAGTGATTATTGCTCCATAATTTGCAGCTTACACGCAGTTCAAATGGCTCCAACCAAGTCCAAACGCAGTCTATACGCAGCTCAAACGTAACGTACACGCAGTTCAATCGCACAAAGGAGACTTATGACAACGCTTTCAACTAAGACGCGCGTCATCATTGACACGGATCCCGGCATTGACGACGCCATTGCGCTGGGATTTGCCCTGGCCGCAAAGGCGCTGGATATCAAGCTTATTACTACCGTCAGCGGAAATGTTGGCATCGAGAACGTCACCAATAACGCTCTTAAACTGCTCAAATTCTGGAATCAGCATGTGCCTGTTGCGCGTGGTGCTGCCGAGCCACTGCTCAGAAAACCGATGGACGCAAGCGACGTCCACGGCGCTTCGGGCATGAGGGGCTACGAATTTGATGGCATTCAGCCGGACTGTCTGCTCGAAGAAACTGCACTTGAAGCACAGCGTCGCGTCATTATGGAGGGTGCTTCGTCTGGCGAGAAAACCACGCTGGTGACGCTTGGTCCTCTGACTAACATCGCACTGCTGCTGAAAGCATATCCACAGGTCAAAGAGCATATCGAGCGCATTGTTATGATGGGCGGCGCTCTGACCCGTGGAAACCTTGGCGTCATGTCCGAGTTTAACGTCGGCGTTGACCCCGAGGCGGCAAAAATTGTCTTCGCATCCGGCATTCACGTGGCCATGGTTGGCCTTGAGGTGGGCGACGCTGCTCGCGTCATGCCCGAGGATATCGAGAACATCCAGAACTCCGGCAAGAGCGGCGACATGCTGGTCAAGCTGCTGCTCAACTACCGCGTTCACTACCAGGAGGAGGGTTTCAGCATGTACGACCCAACGGCCGTGGCCTACCTGCTGGCACCTCAGATGTTCGAGACCAAAGACGTGTTTGTGGACGTCGAATGCGCTGGAGGCTTAACCGCTGGCTGCACCGTCGTTGACCTGGCCGGATATCTTGGCGAGAAACCCAATGCAACTGTATGTGTTGGCGTTGACCAAAAGGCATTCCGTACTTGGTTTGTCCACCAGATCCAAAAGTGCAACGTCCTCGACGGCTCCGCCTCTGCAGTTGAAGGTGTGCTATTGGACTAATTTTGGCGCATTAAAGTCACAAGAAAAAGTCACAAGAAAAAAGCCTCTTCTCGCCATTGAGAAGAGGCTTTGTAGTGCGTAAAAGTGCTGGTTGGTAACGTATTTTAGCCAATGATGGTCATTACGATAGGAATGACAATCGCGAAGAGCACCGTTGAAGTTGCAACAACGTTAGTTGCAAATTTGACGTCAGCCTTACCCTCGTTTGCCAGAATTGGCAGAACGGTTAGCGCTGGAACTGCGGCCTGGATGATAAACGTTCTAGTTTCAAGTACGTTCTGTGTACCAAACACGCCGGTAAACGCCATGATTACGCCAACCATAATAAGCGGGGCAATAACAAATTTACCAATAAGCGTAATTGCCGTGTCGCGGTCAATTCGAATGCTCGAGAGTCCCGTTTCCTGCAAAATAATGCCAATGTAAATCAGCGAAAGTGGCGTTACTAGGTTGCCTAAATACGTAAGACCAGTGTTTACAACTGCTGGAACAGGGATGTTGAACACGAGAAAAACGAGGGCTACCAAGAAACCAAGCAATGGTGGTGGTAACAACTTGCTGATATTGAATTTGTGCTCAGCTGCGTTGTTTTTCTCGCCATCATTTTCTGTTGGCATTGGATCACCGTAAATGAAGAAGATTCCAATTGCCCAGGTAGAAATAGTGTTCATGATGTAGTACACCAAGAAGTACGGTACGGCGTGCTCGCCAAAGAGCGCAAGATTAAGCGGCATACCAATGAAGATGGTGTTGGCATTTGCAAAGGTATTGAGCATCAAGCCTCGGCGACCTGGTTGGACGCGGAAAACGTTGATAACCAAAAATCCTGCAGCATATGACAAAGTAAAGCTAATCGCTGCGATAAGCACCGAGGGACCAAGCTGGAGCAGCTGATTGAGAGACAAGTTTTTTAGTACCGCTACAAAAATAGAGGAAGGAAGCGCCACATTCATGATGAGCTTAGATGCTTGACCAGCGAATGTCTCGTTGAGCCAGTTAATCTTCCTCAGTACATAACCCAGCACAATGATCAAAATGATGGGCAATACATTTTGTAGCGATGTCAAAAAGACAGACATGCTATGCCTCTAACTCTTTGTAGACAGGGAACCACTTAAGGGCGTCAACTGCCTCTTTTGCATCGGCAATTGGCTCGCGGTTCAGACCCTGCCTAATTGCCTCCCCTGCAACGCCAACAGCAATACGCTCGGAGAACTCGGTAATCTTGGAGACTGGAGGAAGAATTGCCGCACCAGGCTTTGTGGTGTCGACGATTCCACCAAGCGAGTGAGCTGCAAGCGAAATCATCTGGTCTGTGAGCAGGCGAGCCTTTGCGGCGAGGGTTCCCAGTCCAAGACCTGGATAAATCAGAGCGTTGTTTGCCTGGCCAATCTGGTAGGTTACGCCGTTGAACTCCACGTCATCGGATGGGACGCCGCAGGCTACAAGCGCGCGACCGTCTGTCCAGGTCAGCAGGTCTTGGGCGGTTGCCTCCGCAAGTTTAGTTGGGTTGGACAGAGGGAAGACCATGGGGCGTTCGCAATGAGCTGCCATTTCGCGAATAATCTCTTCGGTAAACGCTCCATAAACGGTAGAGGTTCCAACCATGATTGTTGGGTGAACCGCCTTTACAACAGCTGCGAGGTTGGTAAGCTCATCAGCGTTTGCGAATTCAGAACGCTTGCGAGCAAATGGCTTCTGCTGTGGAGTGAGGTTGTCCATGTCATCAAAGAGTAGACCCTGACGATCTACCAGATAGAAGCGCTTTCGAGCCTCTTCACGGTCCATTCCCTGGTCCACAAATTCCTGAAGTACACGCTCAGCGATGCCACAACCAGCAGTTCCTGCGCCAAAGCAGAGATATACCTGGTCGACGAGTTTCTCGCCAGAAATATTGAGGCCGCCGAGGATGCCTGCAAGGGTAACAATACCAGTACCCTCGACGTCGTCGTTGAAGACAGGGTAGGTGTTCTTGTAGCGGTCCAGGATTGCTGCAGCGTGCGAGCGGCCGAAGTCCTCGAAGTGCAGGTAGAGGTTAGGGAAGAGCTTCTCGACGGTGGTTACAAAGTTGTCAATGAATGCGTTATAGCGGTCTTCATCAACGCGCTTGTGGCGTTCGCCCAGGTATAGCGGGTCATCGAGAAGTTCCTGGCGATTGGTGCCAGCGTCAATGACAACAGGCATGATGCGATTAGGGTCAACACCAGCTGCGGCAGTGTAAACCATGAGCTTGCCAACGGAAATTTCGACGCCGTTAGTGCCCCAGTCGCCAATACCCAGGATTGCTTCTGCATCGGTGACGACAATCAGGTCGATGTCTCTACCTGCGGCTGCGTTCTTCAGCGAGGTTTCAAGGGCCTCAGGACGATCAACTGACAGGAAGCATGCATACTGTGGATCGACATAGCGCTGAGAATACTGCTCAATATCTGGAGCAATAGTTGGGTCGTAGACAATAGGCATGAACTCTTCAACGTGCTTGGAGAACAGGTTGTAGAACAGCGTGCGGTTTTCAGAGAAAAGCCTCATGAGGTAGTGGCGCTTTGTCTCGAGGTCAGGATACTGCTGGAAAAGCACATATGCTTGCTCCGCCTGCTCCTCAATGGTCTGAATGTTTGGAGGAAGAAGGCCTACCAGGCCATATTTTTGGCGCTCCTCCTGCGTAAAAGCGGTTCCCTTGTTCAAAAATGGATCATTCAGTAGTTCAAAACCCGTCTTCATGATGCCTCCTTAGTGCATCAGCTTTAATAATTGCCGTATTTGGCGCAGATAGAATATGTTTTCTATCTGCGATAACAATACCCATACTCTGTTACGTATTTACGAGAATTAGAAGAAATTCCCTTCTTTTTTAGAAAAATTTTCTTGCTAAACATATATGTTCACCTGTGCATATATAAATTTGGTTAAACTGACAAGGTGATGTTTTCAAATACCAAGGTCGTGTTTTCAAATCCTTTTGAAAGAATCGTTTTAACGAAGAAATGTAAGACAGAATTAATGCCAACTGCGGTTTTGCTGAGCGCTTGGCATGCAAGTGGTAAAAAATGCGTTTAGTTGGAATATGCAGTGGTGGTTGATTTTTATGCAAGCCATTTAACTGCGGTTTTGTTACGGATAAAAATAGTAAAATCTGGACACTTTTTGCCACCTGCGCAAACGCAAGTCAAGAATTTCCGTGATTGCGATTTGACTTCCAACTAAACGGATTTTTTACCCAAAAGAGGGGTCAAATTTTGGTGGCTCAAATTTTTGATACAAAACTCCGCATAAACAAGGTGGAATATGCAATTTTCTCGGGTGATTGGATGTTGCTCGGTCAATTGGATAGCGGTCAGCCCTCAAAGCGACGTTATTTCACCACAACAGCACCTTCAGGAAGCGCAATATCCGCATCAGTTGCAATTAAGAGGTTGTTACCTGGTGTTTTAGGAGTATCGGGCCACTCGGGCACGTACGCAACGTGTGCAAACTCGTGTGCAAAGACGTCCGTAACCTGGGGAAGTAGCGTAGATCCACGGCCTTCGAGCGGACAGCGAACATCGGCCAGATATACCCCGTCAGCTGCAAGTTTTTCTTTAACCACTTGTGCGCCAGCTGGAGTTCCCAGGGGTCCAAGCGACTTCCGACCAGCAAACACTTCGTTTACCAGCACGTCAACGCTGCCGGCTTCTGCGTCTTGCAACACCTTCCACGCATCATCTTCGATGACTCGCAGCTCACTTGAAGCCGCAGCTAGAGCCTCGTCCAGAAAGAAATGCTCGCGTGCAAGCGAGACTATCTTCGGATCAATCTCAATCGCGTCAATAACGCCGCCGCTCATGTGCGTAGCCAGGTGTTTTGGCAGCGAGAAACCTCCGCCGCCCATGACTACAACGTGACCCCGAGCAGACACCTGCTGGATAACCTTTGCCATCATGCGGTGATAGTGGACGCAGAGCTCAAAACGCAGCTCAGGTGCAATGTAGCTCACGGACTGGAAGGTGCCATTAACGTTGAGCAGCCTAATGGGCGTACCGTCGGCGTCCTCGGAGTCAAAGATCATCGTGAGGCCAAATTTGGTACGCGTCACAAAAACGCCTCGAGCGCGCAGAATTAACAGAAATAGCTGGTAAAGGCCAATAACGGCAAGCCCCGCTACGGTCGACCAGATAAAAAATGTCCAAAAATCATGTAAGACCATGTTAATTCCTTGTTAGTAAGGTTTCCCTCGGTTATACTAGCCGATACGGCGTTTTTTCTGAACGCTTTTACAGGAAAAGATTTTCTGGGGGTTTATATGATTTTAGGACTTGGTATTCCTGAGCTTCTGATTATTGTTGTCGTTGTTATGGTCATCTTTGGACCTAAGAACCTTCCAAAGCTCGGTAAGGCTGTCGGCGAGACCGTCAAGAGCGTTCGTGAGGGCATGGAGTCTGAGACCAAGGAAGAAGCCAAGGAGCCAGAGGCTGAGGTCATTGAGGACGAAGAGTCCAAAAAGGCTGAGTAACCCCATCTCACACGTATAGACCTACTTGACCCATCAACAGAAAGAACACGATGGACACTACTAAAGAGATTGTACTTACCCCAGAAGGCCGTCAGAAGCTTGTCGATGAGCTGGCTTATCGTGAGGGCGAGAAACACGACGAGATTGTTGAGCGCATCAAAGAGGCTCGTGGTTTTGGTGACCTTTCTGAGAACTCCGAGTATGACGCTGCAAAAGAAGAGCAGTCTCACAACGAGTCCCGCATCAACGAGATTCGCCAGATTCTCTCTGTCGCAAAGGTTGTCGAGGGTGGTAGCAAGCGCAATGTCACCGTTGCAATCGGCACAACCGTCGAGCTTGCTGATGCAAAAGGCAAGACAACTAAATATGTAATTGTTGGTACTACTGAGACTAACTCCCTTGAGCACAAGATCTCTAACGAGTCCCCAGCTGGCGAGGCTCTTATTGGTCATAAGAAGGGCGACGAGGTTGAGTTCACCACGCCAAACGGCAAGGTGAAGAAGTACACCATTACCTCTATTACTCGCTAGACTGGCACAAAAGATTTTGGTCGCCCCGTGTCCGTCTGGCGCGGGGCGTTTTTACGTGGAGGATACATGTCCGAAGTAGAGAACAACATCGCTGGTAGCTCGGCCGCCGCTGACGCAACTGCCGCCGAGAACGTCGACGCAACCGAGGTCACCCCAGAGGCTTCCATCAACGACGAGCGCGCCCAGCGCAAAGCCCGTCGTCAGGCACTACTTGACGCCGGCGTTGACCCATACCCAATCAAGTCCACCGTCACCGCTCACGTCGCTGAGCTGGAGGAGCGCTACGCTGACCTCGAGGACGGCCAGACTGGCGAGGAAGTCTATTCCGTCGCCGGCCGCGTCCGCGCCATCCGCAACCAGGGCAAGATTGCGTTTGTCGTGGTAGAGGACTATACCGGCCAGATTCAGCTCTTCTGCCGCATCAACAACCTTGACGAGAAGAACTGGGAGCTCCTGGGTCTTCTCGACCTTGGCGACATCATCGGCGCAACCGGCGCTATCATGCGTACGCGCCGCGGCCAGCTTTCCCTGGCAGTGACTTCGCTGGAGGTCCTCTCCAAGTCGCTGCGTCCTCTGCCAGAGAAGTTCCACGGCCTCACCGACCGCGAGGTTCGTTATCGCCAGCGCTACGTTGACCTCATCATGAACCCCGAGGTCCGCGACGTATTCCGCAAGCGCTCGCAGATCATCTCCATCATCCGCCAGTTCATGGAGGCGGACGGCTACATGGAGGTTGAGACCCCTGTTCTCCAGGAGATTCTTGGCGGCGCAAACGCAAAGCCGTTCATTACGCACTACAACG
Organism: uncultured Atopobium sp.; assembly: GCA_937905925.1. Classification (GTDB taxonomy): domain Bacteria; phylum Actinomycetota; class Coriobacteriia; order Coriobacteriales; family Atopobiaceae; genus Lancefieldella. The sequence continues at coordinate 140,228 of CALCXO010000029.1, read as the reverse complement.
CTTTGAACACCGAGAACTACCTGCGCATTGCAACCGAACTTCCACTGAAGCGCCTGCTTGTTGGCGGTCTTGAGCGCGTCTACGAGCTTGGTCGTCAGTTCAGAAATGAGGGCACCGACCTCACACACAACCCAGAGTTCACTTCTATGGAGGCATACGCCGCCTACTCTGACCTGGCTGGCATGCGCGAGCTGTCTCAGAATCTCTTCCAGGAGATTGCCCGCAAGGCTTGCGGCTGCGAGGAGGGCCACGAGGTCATCACTTATCAGGGCACCGAGGTTGACCTCTCCGGCAACTGGCGCGTCGCGTCCCTGGCAGAGATTGCGTCCGAGGTCACTGGCGAGGAGCTCTCCATTGATACCCCTGTCGAGAAGCTCCGCGCAGTCTTGGACCGCTATGAGATTGAGTGGAACCCAGAGTGGCAGGCCGGCAAGCTGTTGTTTGAGATCTACGACGAGCTTGGCGAGAAGAGCATCGTAAACCCAACCTTTGTCTGCGATTATCCTGCAGAGGTTTCTCCGCTCACCAAGCGCAAGGCAGACGATCCTCGTCTGACCGACCGCTTTGAGCTCATTATCTGCGGCGCAGAGTACGCAAACGCATACTCCGAGCTCAACGATCCCGTTGATCAGGAGGAGCGCTTTGCTGCCCAGATGGAGGCTAAGCGTCAGGGTGACGAGGAGGCCATGGAATACGATTACGACTTCATCCGCGCACTTGAGTACGGTATGCCACCAGCGGGCGGTATCGGCTACGGCATCGACCGCATGATGATGCTCTTCTGCGATCAGCCTTCTATCCGCGACGTCCTTCTCTTCCCACAGCTCAAGCCCGAGAAGCGCTAAGAGCTTGGAAGCTTAGCTGCCCCACGCAGTACATAAACACATCGGCCCGGTATCCGCTCGTTGCAGGTACCGGGCTTTTTGTGTGCGGCAGTGTGCCGCGGAGTTTACGACGATGCGGGTTTCTCGCCAGGAGGCGTTTGTGTGGTTCGTACGGAGGAGAAAAATCCAACGCGAGTCGTATGTTTGCAGAGCCCTCTGATGGGTATAAATCAGAAATATATAGAGAGTTTTGAGAGGTTTCAGCACATGTTTGATAAATTCACTGACAGAGCGCGTAAAGTCATGAGCTTGGCTCAGGACGAGGCTCGCGGTCTTGGCCAGATGTATGTCGGTACCGAGCACCTGCTACTTGCTCTCATCAAAGAGGGGGAGGGCATTGCTGCTCAGGCTTTGGCTAAGCTGGAGGTCTCGTATGACGAGGCTCTGGCAACTGTAAAAGAGCTTACCACGGGCGCGGGAGATCCTATTCCTGGCGGCCACATTCCGTTTACTCCTCGCGCAAAACGCGTGCTAGAGGACGCGTACAGAGAAACCATGACCCACGGTCAAAGCTATATTGCAACAGAACACCTGCTCTTGGGTATTGTATCCGAGGGTAATGGTCGTGCTATGGATGCCCTGCGTACCATGGGTGTCTCGGGCGATGCCGTAAGAAACGCTGTTGATGAGCTGGTTGCCCAGACTCCAGAAGATGCACCTGCTGGTCCTCGTATGGCAGAGCCTCGTATTGAGGGCGGCATCTTTGGTATGCCTGTTGGCGCTGGTCAGATGCGTCCTAACGCAAATGACGACGCTTCCATGCTGGAGCAGTTTGGCCGCAACCTTACTAAGCTTGCCGCAGATAAAAAGCTTGACCCTGTCATTGGCCGTGACCGCGAGATTGAGCGTGTCATGCAGGTTCTTGCCCGCCGCCAGAAGAACAACCCACTTATCCTGGGCGATCCCGGCGTTGGTAAGACCGCCATTGTTGAGGGCTTGGCTCAGCTTATTGCATCCGGCAACGTTCCTGACATCCTGCGCGGAAAGCAGGTTTGGACGCTTGACCTAGCAAGTCTGGTAGCAGGATCTAAGTATCGCGGTGAGTTCGAGGACCGCATGAAGAAGGTTGTTGCTGAGCTGGAGAAATCCAAGAATGACATCCTCTTCATTGACGAGATTCACACCGTCATTGGCGCCGGCTCCGCAGAGGGCTCCATCGACGCCGCGTCCATCTTGAAGCCACCGCTGTCTCGTGGAGAAATCCAGGTCATTGGTGCAACTACGGCAGAAGAGTATCGTAAACATGTCGAGAAGGACGCTGCATTTGAGAGGCGTTTCCAGCCTGTCAACATCGGCGAGCCAAACAACGACGACACCATTTCTATTATTCACGGACTTCAGGACCGCTACGAGAAGCACCACCACGTCCACTACACCGAGGCTGCTATCAAGGCTGCTGTTGTGCTTTCTAGTCGCTACATCCAGGACCGCTTCCTGCCAGACAAGGCAATTGACGTCCTCGATGAGGCTGGTGCCCGCGCACGCATTCACAAGATGAGCCTTCCACCAGAGATTGCCCAGGTAGACGCAGATCTTCTCCGCGTTCGTACCCAGAAGTCTGAGGCAGCAAGCGCTCAGGAGTTTGAGCAGGCAGCTCGTCTGCGTGACCAGGAGAAATCCTTGGTAGCAGAGAGGGATCGCCTGGAGACTGAGTGGCGTGAGCAGCTGGACAAGAATATTGTCACCGTTGACGAGGACGATATTGCAAAGGTTGTCTCTGGCATCACCGGCGTTCCTGTTTCTAACCTCACCGAGACTGAGGCTTCAAGGCTGCTTCGTACAGAAGACATCCTTCACCAGCGCGTTGTTGGTCAGGATGAGGCTGTTGTTAAGGTTGCAAAGGCAATCCGCAGAAGCCGTAGTCCTCTCAAAGACCCTAAACGCCCTGGAGGCTCCTTCATCTTCCTAGGCCCTTCCGGCGTAGGAAAGACTGAGCTTGCAAAAGCCCTGGCAGAGTTCCTGTTTGGCTCCGAAGACGCCCTGCTTTCATACGACATGTCCGAGTACATGGAGCGACACACCGTAGCTAAGCTGGTTGGCGCACCTCCAGGATATGTGGGCTACGATGAGGGCGGCGAGCTCACCAAGGCTGTCCGCAGGCGTCCGTACTCTGTTCTGCTCTTTGATGAGATTGAGAAGGCACATCCAGACGTCTTCAACATCTTGCTGCAGATTCTGGACGAGGGCCGCTTGACTGATGGCCAAGGTCGTCACGTGGACTTCTCCAATACGGTTGTCATCATGACATCCAACATTGGTGCTCGCGAGATTGCCCGTACCAATACCATGGGCTTCTCGTCAGAAGGTTCTAAGGGTCTTTCCGATAAAGAGATTACCAGCCGTGTTATGTCCGAGCTCAAGCGCGGATTCCGCCCAGAGTTCTTGAACCGTGTGGACGAGATTGTTGTCTTCAAGTCGCTCTCTACCGAGCAGCTTCGTGGCATTGTTGACCTCATGGTTCTTGAGCTGCGCGATCGCCTGATTGCCAATGGTATGTCCATTGAGCTCACCGAGGCCGCAAAGGACCTGATTGCCAAAGACGGAACCGACCCTGTCTACGGTGCTCGTCCGCTGCGCCGCACCATTCAGTCGATGATTGAAGATCCACTGTCTGAGGAGCTTCTCTCTGGCCAGTGGAACGCAGGCGACATTGTTGCTGTTGATGTTGACACTGAGGGTAAGAAGCTTGTGTTCACCAAGACCACGGGCGTCATCCCTGAGCCTCGCAAGAAAGAGACAATGGCGCAGCTTGACCAGATGGACGTCAGCATGGGACCATCCTCGCTGCCACAGGGTAGTGCAGGCGGTTCGTCCGACCTGATGTCCTCCGCCGAGTAAGACACTCCGACCCGAGGTTCTGCCTCGGGTCTTTTTGTATCGCAGCTAAAACGCACAGTTCTCTTGGCATAAGCTCTTGGCGAGAAACCCGTCGAGCAGGCCGCCCATCCACCCGTCGAGAAACCCGTCTTCTCCAAACCGTCACTACACGCGCCGGCAACAAAACCGTATACTTGAAATGTTGAAACAAACTGAAGCCGCAAACGCACCAGAACGCAAAACGCAGCCTGTAAGCTGCAAGTAATTGAGGGAGAGCCATGGAGCCAACGCAACTTGATCCAAGCGCAACAGAAAACGAGGACCGTATTGCCACCGCTCTGAAGATGACTGCCCCTGGCACAGCGCTCCGCGTTGCACTGGACATGATTATCGCTGGCCGTTTGGGCGCCCTCATTTGTGTGGGAGATACATCAAACGTCCTTGCTGCGGGCGGAGATGGTTTCAAACTTGATGTTTCTTTCACAGCAAATCGATTGTTTGAGCTTTGCAAGATGGACGGCGCTGTAGTGGTGGACAAAGACCTCACCAGAATTCTTCGCGCTAACTTCCACCTTAATCCTGATGCAACGCTTCCAACTGCCGAGACAGGCACTCGCCACCGTACTGCCGCTCGCATGAGCTTGCTCACCAAGTCTATTGTGATTGCAGTGTCTTCTCGCCGCTCGCTGATTACGGTCTACGTTGATGGTCACGTTATTCCGCTGAAGTCAGTACCAGCCATTATGTCTACCGTCAACCAGCTTTCGGTTGCTATGCAAAATACACGCCAGCAGCTTGATCGCGCGCTTCTGCGCCTAACCGCTCTTGAGCTTGATAACTACGTTACTCTGGGAGATGTAGCAGGCATTTTCTACCTCTTTGAGGTTCTTTTGAGTGCCGCTGATCAGCTTGATTCTTGTCTTTTGGAGCTAGGTAGCGAGGGAAAAACCACCGCTATGCAGCGCGAGGAATATTTGGGCGGCATCGACGAGGCCTATAACCTGATGATTCGCGACTACGCCGTAGATTCTTCCGCTGAAGAGGCGCGCGCCATTCGCCGCCGCTTCCACGAGACAGCAAACACTGAGCTACGCTCCGCAGAAAGTGTTGGCCAGATTCTTGGTTACTCCGATGGCCGCGGAGAAGATGCGTCCATGGAGCCTCTGGGCCTGCGCACGCTTTCCCGCGTTCACGTGGTCAACGATGAGATTGCGGCCAGAATTGTTGACGCTTACGATAACCTGCAGCAGCTGCTTCACGTTGCAGAAAACGATACGTCCAGCCTCAAATCTCTGGGTGTCGAGAACCCCGGTGCACTTGCTAACAGTCTCCGCAGAATGTGGGGTAAGTCAGAATAATGGCTGCAAGCAGCACCTGTGCAAAGGTCGTGTTAAAGCCACGTCCTTCTCGCCTCACAACACATGGAGCAAAAGCCGATACCGTGGCCGTCATTGTGGCTGGCGGCATTGGCGAGCGCTTTGGGTATCCTGACGGTAAGCAGTTTATTTCTGTCTGCGGTCTTCCGCTGATGAGCTGGTCAATCCTTGCGTTTGATCACGCACCAAGCGTGGCTCATATTGTGATTGCTTGCTCTGACGAGAAACGCGCTGCAGTTCAAGAGGGTGTTGTGGCCAAGCTTGTACTCCACAAGCCTGTTCACTTTGCAACGTCTGGTGCCACTAGACAGGAATCGGTTTACAACGCGCTCCAGGTAGTGCCTGCTGGATATGATTTTGTTTCTGTTCATGATGCGGTTCGTCCGCTCATTGAGGTAGAGACTATTGAGCAGGTCATTGGTACAGTTCGCAAGTCGCCTAAGATTGCGGGAGCAATTTTGGCTCACCGCGCAACTGATACGCTAAAGCGCGTAGATGGTGCAACCATTGTAGATACGCCTGACCGCTCAACGTTCTGGGCTGCTCAAACCCCTCAGGTGTTCAAGACACGTACACTTCTTGAAGCCCACGAAGTAGCTCGCCAGGAAGGCTACCAGGGAACCGATGACTCGTCGTTAGTTGAGCGACTTGGTCTTACCGTGCTGTGCGTTGAGTCGCAACGAGAAAACGTGAAGGTTACGTACCCGTCTGACCTTGCAATTGTTGAGGCTACGCTCAGCCGTCGCCTGGTAGAAGGCGCAACCGGAAGTGGGGCTGTAGAGTGAGCATGCCAGAGCTTAAAATTGGCCACGGATACGATGTTCACCGCCTGGTAGAGGGTAGAGATCTTATCTTAGGTGGCATCAAAATTGAGCACACCAAAGGTCTTCTCGGCCACTCCGATGCCGATGTTTTGACTCATGCACTCATGGATGCCCTGCTAGGAGCTATGCGCGCCGGCGACATCGGCCAGCTTTTCCCTGATACAGACCCTGCTTATGAGGGTGCTGATTCTATGGTGCTCCTGTCCCATGTTATGCAGCTTGTTCGTAATGAGGGCTTTGAGCTTCTGGATTGTGATTGCACCGTTGCAGCTCAGGCGCCTAAGTTGCTCCCTCATCGCGATGCTATGAGAAACCGCATGGCTGAGGTCATGGGTGTCTCGCCAGATAAAGTTGGTGTAAAAGCAACCACCACCGAAGGCCTTGGCTTTGTGGGCACTCAAGAAGGCATTGCTGCCTGGGCAGTTGTACTGCTGGGACGTAGCGCGCAATAAGTTATAGCTCTACGATATGGTCGGCTGCCTCCACCACTTTAGGGTCATGAGATATGAGAAGTATTATGTGGTCCTGCTTGACCTTCTTGAGAAGATTAAGAAGAACATCAACACTGTTTTGATCTAATGCAGAAGTTGGCTCGTCAAGCAACATAACACTTGGATTCATAAGCATCATGCGGATAATTGCAATCTTTTGCTTTTCTCCACCAGAGATAGCAGAGCTTCGTTCAACAAGGCGGACATCAAGATTTTGATCGTCTCCAAGCAGCAATTTTTCCAAATTGAACAGCTTGATATAGCTGATTATCTCTTCATCTGTTGGTTGGTTTTTGCAGAGTAAGGTCAGATTATTTCTTACTGTATCGTCAACAATGCTTGGCTCTTGTTCGGTAAATCCAAGAGTATTTTTTCGGAGTTCATACTGATTAATTTGAGTGAGCAAATCCTCATTAATAGCAATAGTGCCTGATAGGTGAGAAGACCACTCTCCGTTAATGAGTTTCAGGAATGTAGATTTGCCTGTTCCGTTTCCACCGGTAATGGCGTATATATTTCCTTTTGCAAAACTACAAGACAAGTTGTTCATCAGTACTTTATTTGTATGCGGATAAGAGAAAGATACATTTGTGCAGGTAATTTGATTGACGTTCTCTGATGGAATGATGTTACCAACGGATTCTTGAGGTACCTCAAGAATCTGCTCAATTCGATTAAGACTTACCGTAATGCTCTGATAAGCCATGCCAAATTCCATAAGAAGCGTAATAGAGCCCAAAAGCGATACAAAATAGCTTGAAATGGTTGCAATATAGCCAGGCTGCAGTGCTCCAAGAAAAATTTGATATGCACAGGTAATAAAGACAATAGCTTGGAATACAGCAATTACAGCATTGTTTAATTCCTGTACGCCAAATTCCAGTTTGTACTGCTCATGAATGGCACTACGAACTTTTTGATTGACGGCATAGTGCTGATTAAAGAAACGCTCAAAGAGAGAATGACGCCTGATAAAATCTACGTCTGTGAATTGGGAGAGCTCAATAGATCCATACTGGGACCGCAGTTCTTTAGATTCTTTGTATCTTTTATAGGCCGAAGCTTGGATTTGCTTATAGATAATAAAACTCACTAGCAACAGAACAACCGTTACAAGGGCGGTTAATGGGTTCAAATATAAAATAATTGCCAGTGTGCCTAAGACAGAGACCATAGTTGTTACAAAGCTCACACATTGTGTAAGTATAAAAATCGAAACGTCATTAGAATCGTTATTTACTGTCTGGCGGTAATGTCCAGAATCATATGACGAGAAAAATGATGAATCTGCATGTTGAATCTTGTCAATCAGCTGTCGCTCAATAGTAAACGAAGAATCAATTTGTAACTGACAATAGCGTGTTTTAGCAAGATAGGAACAGCCGGCAATAAGGATTCCTAGTGCGGCAACCACGGCGCAATAGAAAAGTATCTCGCTCCAAATTGTCCCTGAAATAAAAAGATTAATTACAAATCCAACAAGAAGAGGTTGGATCACCATAAGCGCTGTGACAAAGAATGACAGAAAGAGAAAAATCGCAAGACTGCCTTTATCCAGAATGGTAGATATACAGTAGTGGATAATGTTAAAAAACTTACTCATTCAAATCACCTTCTGAAGTTGTTAAGAGTAAGATTTCTTGTCTTCTAGTTCTTCGCAGTTTTGATTCAAATATAAATTTCTTAAATTTTTGTTCATCAAGTTTAATAAAACAAAAAAACAAATCCAGCACTAATCCGTGAACGGTAACAAAATTGAATCTTGATTAGTACGGTATGGAACTCAAAGGTTTTCCACAAACCGTTTATACTTACACCAATACACAATGGTTGCGAGGAGTATGCATGCTTGTCTATAACACTCAGACGCATAAAAAAGAAGAGTTCAAGCCAATCGACGAGGGCAAAATCCGCATGTACGTGTGCGGTCCTACGGTTTACGATCAGATTCACATCGGAAACGCCCGTACCTTCCTCTCGTTTGACGTTATTCGACGTTATCTGATGCACAAAGGTTATGAGGTCACCTTCGCTCAGAACCTGACTGACGTTGACGACAAGATTATTCAGCGCGCTATTGAGCAGGGAAGGACTGCTCAAGAGGTTTCTGAAGAGTTTTCTCAGGCGTTTATCGAGCAGATGCACCGCTTCAATATTCTAGATCCGGATATTCGTCCTCGCGCAACGCACGAGATTGAAGCCATGCTACAGATGATTCAATCTTTGATTGAGCAGGGTCACGCTTACGCGGTGCCTTCGGGCGACGTGTACTTCTCGGTCCGTTCTGACCACGGCTATGGCGTGCTTTCTGGTCGCGATCTTAATCAGCTTCGTGCAGGTGAGCGTGTTGAGGTTAATGACGAGAAACGCGATCCATTTGACTTTGCACTCTGGAAGGCTGCAAAGCCTGGTGAGCCTAGCTGGCCAAGCCCTTGGGGAGAAGGTCGTCCAGGTTGGCACAGTGAGTGCTGCGCCATGATTCATCGCTACCTGGGTACTCCAATTGACATTCACGGTGGTGGCTCTGACCTGGTATTTCCTCATCATGAGAACGAGACCGCGCAGGCATCCTGCGCCTGGCACGCTCCTCTCGCCAATTATTGGATGCACACCGGAATGCTTCGCGTTGATGGCGAGAAGATGTCCAAGTCTTTGGGCAACTTCTACACACTCAAGGAAGTTTTGGACAAGTACCCTGCAGATGCAGTAAGACTTTTGATGCTTCAAACGCACTATCGCGCACCACTTGATTTCTCGTTTGAGCGTCTTGAGGGCACCGTTGGTACGCTTGAGCGCATGAAGACCTGCGTTGCAAATCTCCGCTGGGCTTTCAAGCAGTCTTCTGCTCAGCACGAACTTTCCGACGCTGATAGCACGCTTGCTGAGGCAATCAATACAGCTCAGAGCGAGTTTGACGCTCAGATGGATGATGATTTCAATACCGCAGGAGCACTCGCTGCTATCTTTGCTCTGGTAACTGCTGCAAATACATATCTTGCAGAGGTTGGTCAGAACGTTGGCGCAAGTCCTGTTCTCCGTGCAGCAGATATGTTGTGCGAGCTCACGGGAGCTTTGGGAATTGATTTGACTCAGGCGGCGTCTACCTCTGATTTACCAGAAGAGCTTGTGGCGCTTGCAGCACAGGTAGCAGGTTATGAGGGCACGTCAGCTGACGAGGCTGCAGAGGCTTTGCTTGCTGCTCGTCAGGAGGCTCGCTCCCAGAAGAACTGGGCAGTTGCTGATCAAATTAGAGACGGCATTGCCGAGCTTGGACTTTTGATTGAAGATACCGCCGCTGGCGCTCGACTTAAGCGTAAGGCAGACTAACTATGGCAAGAAATCAGCGTTCTACCTCTAAAAACACTCGCTCCGAGGGAGCTGCCGGACGCGGCGGCGCTGGTCGCGGTGGCGCTGCGGGTCGTGGGGGAGCTGCAGGTCGCGGTGGCGCTGCAGGTCGCAGTGGCGCAGGTCGCGGCTCCAAGAAGGCTGCCGACTGGGGCGGTTATTTCGGTGCCAAGAATGGCCAGGGCTCAAAAGGTGGTCGTTCTGCACAGGGCGCACGCGCAGCTCAGGGCACCCGCGGACAGAAAGGCGCTGGTGGACAGCGAGGCGCTGGCGCTGGACGTCCCGGTAACAAGAAGCCTGCAACCGATCTTATCGAGGGTCGTCGCGCAGTAGCAGAGGCGCTGACCGTTGGTATTCCTTTGAAGAATGCGCTGGTTCAAGCTGCAAGTGGGCAGAAAGACCAAGAGATTGAGGCGCTTGCACGCCAGCTTGAGCAGGAGGGTATTCCTGTCGAGCGTGTTGCAAAGCCCGTGCTTGACTCGCTTTCAAGCCATGGCGCTCACCAGGGTGCTATTGTCCGTACGCAGCCGTTTGCCTACGCTGACCTCTCTGAAATCATTCAGCGCGCTGGATCAGAAAACGCTCTGGTTGTGGTCTTGGATCACGTCACTGACGAGGGAAACTTTGGTGCAATCGTAAGAAGTGCCGAGGTAGTTGGCGCAGCCGGCGTCGTCATTGCAAACGCTCGCGCCGCCCGAGTTGGCGTTGGAGCATACAAGACTTCCGCAGGAGCTGTGCTTCACCTGCCAATTGCTCAGGTTTCAAATCTGCCACGCGCTCTTGAAGAGCTTAAAGCCGCAGGTTTTTGGACATGTGGCTCTACCGAGCACGCCACTCAGTCCGTGTGGGAGGCTCCTATGGGAGGTCGCCTTGCACTTGTCATGGGCTCTGAAGGTTCAGGAATTTCTCGCCTTATGCTCGAGAAGTGCGATTTTACGTGCAAACTTCCTCAGTTTGGCCAGGTAGAGTCCCTGAACGTTGCTCAGGCAACGACGGTCATGTGCTACGAGTGGCTCCGCAGGACTCAGGAAGCGTAAGCCCAGGAAGCCCAGGAAGCGTAAGGTATGGCTCAGAAAAAATCGCTGCTTGTAGTCGATGGCTATAACGTCATGTTGGCAACTCCTCGCTATGAGGCATTGCTGGATGAGCGTGGCTCTTCTGCACAAGAAACCGCTGCTGAGAGAGCCTATCACCTCAACACCGATCCGTTTTATCGCGCCCGTTTGGCGCTCATTTCTGACGTTGCCACGTTTGCGCAGGGCACCTACGAGGCCGTTATTGTGTTTGACGGCAAGGGAAACGTAAACGACGAGCGCCCGGAGCGCACCCACGCTGGCGTGCAACTGGTTTTTTCCGAGACTGGGGAGTCCGCGGATAGCGTTATTGAGCGCCTGGTCACGGACGCGCGAGAAGCTGGTCGCAAGGTATTTCTGGTTACGTCGGACAGGGACATCCGCGCTACGGCCGGCTTTGGCCCCGGCGAGGTCACGCGCATTGCAAGCGCATCTCTGGTCCATGAGATTTCCCAAGCAGATAACGTTGTCGAAGAGATGCGTCGCAATCAGGTCAGTACGCGCATGACGCTTGAAGACCGCATTTCTCCAGAACAGCGCGAGAAACTCTGGAAGCTACTGGGCAAATAGGTGACCAGGTCAGCGTCGCAAGCGCCCACGCGCTAATACGCCCGACGCGCCAATTTGACTGACGCGCCAATGCACTCGACGTGCCTGGGCGCAATCAGCGCGCCTGATTTCTGCAAAGAATCTGTAAATTCTGCCTGATAACAGCAAAGAATCTGTGGATTTGCCTGATTTTGTTAAAGAATCGGTGGCTTAAATACAGAATCTTTGCACTTTTCAGGCGGGCATTTCGTGACGTGACTTTTGAATCTGGTGTGGTTCATGGGCGCTTTCATCGAGCCTGATTTTCTCGCCAAGTCTGAACGATTTGCCGGAAAAGTGCGCCAAGTCTGAGTGTTTTGCCGGTTTTTCTCGTCATGTCTGAGCTGTTTTACTCAGACATGATGTACTTTTCAGGCTGACTAAACTTAACCAGACAGCGCATTTGTACCAAGTTCACCCCCACAGAAGGGCAGCGCTCCTACGAGCCACATTGACCAGTTTGTGGAGAAAAATTTCTCGAAAATTGAGACTAGACCAAAGTCAGAAAAGTCTATAGAATATCCTCTGCACTTGATGCCGCTATAGCTCAGCTGGTAGAGCAACTGACTTGTAATCAGTAGGTCCCGGGTTCGAAGCCTGGTGGCGGCACCACTTGAATTTTCAGCCAGGCATTGCCTGGCTTTTTTCGTGCGAATTTTAGGGCATTCGCGACGTATCGCGTATGGCTTTTATAGACAACCGTAAAAGCCCGTATGCGGCTGGCCAGAAACCCGCTTGGAGTTGTGACGAGAAAATCGGTGGAGTTGTGTCGAGAAACCCGCTTGAAGTTGTGGCCAGAAAACCGCATGGAATCGTGGCGAGAAAATCGCTTGAAATTGTGGAAAAAAATTGATAAGATACGCCCGGTTGGGTGGATTACGTTGACAAGATTTTTATTCAATCGTAATATTTTCCCGCTTGAGAGGTAATTGGAAGATCAACTAGACTTCCTGCGTACGTTAAACCGCAAGGTAAACAGCGTACACAATTGCTTCTAGAGTGCTTGAAAACGGCATTCGGGGATATGGCACAGCGGCAACTGCGGCGGACTGTAAATCCGCTCCCTCTGGGTTCCTTGGTTCGAGTCCAAGTATCCCCACCACGCCCGTGTAGCTCAGTAGGTAGAGCACTTCGTTGGTAACGAAGAGGTCACCGGTTCAAATCCGGTCGCGGGCTCCATTTTTCAAGCGGCATTTATGCCGGCGTAGCTCAGCTGGTTAGAGCACACGGCTCATACCCGTGACGTCACTGGTTCGAATCCAGTCGCCGGTACCAGACTCTTTACGGCGTACATGTCCTAGACATTTGCGCCGTTGAGTATAAACAGACGTTTTTTCACCACGGTCTAGCCCGAGGGTTAGTTCCAGAAGGAGGATTGGCAATGGCCAAGGAAAAGTTTGACCGCACAAAGCCACACGTAAACATCGGTACCATTGGTCACGTCGACCACGGTAAGACTACCCTTACCGCAGCAATCACCAAGGTTCTCTCTGAGACTGAGGGCTGCAAGGCAGACTATACCGCCTTCGAGAACATCGATAAGGCTCCAGAGGAGCGTCAGCGTGGTATTACCATTTCCGTTGCTCACGTTGAGTACGAGACTTGGGAGCGCCATTACGCTCACGTCGACTGCCCTGGCCACGCAGACTACATCAAGAACATGATTTCTGGTGCAGCTCAGATGGACGGCGCAATCCTCGTTATTGCTGCAACCGATGGTCCTATGGCTCAGACTCGTGAGCACATCCTTCTTGCACGTCAGGTCGGCGTTCCTTACATCGTCGTCTTCCTGAACAAGTGCGACATGGTCGACGATGACGAGCTCATCGACCTCGTCGAGATGGAGACCCGTGACCTTCTCTCCGAGTACGACTTCCCAGGCGATGACCTTCCAATCATCCGTGGTTCCGCTCTCGGCGCTCTTAACGGCGAGGAGAAGTGGGTTGAGTCCATCCGTGAGCTCATGCACACTGTTGACTCCTACATCCCAACACCAGCTCGTGACAACGAGAAGCCATTCCTGATGGCAATCGAGGACGTCATGACCATTTCTGGTCGTGGTACCGTTGCTACCGGCCGTGTTGAGCGTGGTGAGCTCAAGCTCAACGATCCAGTCGAGATCGTTGGTATTAAGCCAACTCAGAACTCTGTTGCTACCGGCATTGAGATGTTCCGTAAGACCATGGACTTCTGCGAGGCTGGCGACAACGTTGGTATTCTTCTTCGTGGTGTTAAGCGCGAGGATATCGAGCGCGGTCAGGTTCTCTGCAAGCCTGGTACCGTTACTCCACACAAGAAGTTCACCGGTGAGGTTTACGTTCTTACTAAGGAAGAGGGCGGCCGTCACACCCCATTCTTCTCTGGTTACCGTCCACAGTTCTACTTCCGTACAACTGACGTAACCGGCGACATCTACGAGCTCACCGATGCAAACGGTGGCAAGGTAGAGATGGCTATGCCTGGCGACCACATCACCGTTGGTTGCGAGCTCATTCACCCAATCGCTCTTGAGCAGGGTCTGAAGTTCGCTATCCGCGAGGGTGGCCACACCGTCGGCGATGGCCGTGTTTCCACCGTCATCGAGTAACTTCTTTTAAAGTTGCTAACTTGCCCGGCGTGCTTTTTGCGCGCCGGGTTTTTTGTCGAGAAAAAATATGTGAACGCCTAGAGTAATTAGAGAAAAGTATTGACATCTCTGGGTAGTGGGTGCTAACCTAAGCAACCGCGTCACATTTCGAGAATACATCTCGTGACCGTGTTCAGGAGGATCAATGCGTACACTCGTTACTCTCGCCTGCACTGAGTGCAAGCGTCGTAATTACACTACGGACAAGAATAAGTCCAACAACCCAGATCGTATGGAGTTGAAGAAGTACTGCCCATGGTGCCACAAGCACACGGTACATCGCGAGACCCGCTAGGCTAGGTGGGTTCGTTCTAGGCCAGTAGCTCCAATGGTAGAGCGGCGGTCTCCAAAACCGTTTGTTGAGGGTTCGAGTCCTTCCTGGCCTGCCAGATAACTTCACCGGCCTTCCCATAAGGGTTGGCCGGTTTGTATGTAGGTATAACATCCAAGGGAGCGTAGGATGGCAAATAAGGAGCGCAATAAGAGGAGCGCACGTAAGGCTCGCGCAGAAGAGCGCGCCCAGCGTGAGGCCCTTCAGGCTGAAGTTACTCCTGAAGCTTCTGCTAAGGCCACTAAGGCTGAGGCAAAGAAGCAGGAGAAGTCCATTCAGCGTAACGCCAACCCTGGCTTCTTTGGCCGCCTGGGTGCTTATTTTGCAGGCGTTCGTACAGAAATGCACCGCGTCGTGTGGCCTTCAAGCTCTGAGCTTGCTGGTTTCTCTGTAGCCGTAATTGCAACAATCATTTTCTTTGGCTTGGTAACTTGGCTGGTTGATACTGGCATTGTTGCTGGTCTCGTCGCCTTTACTGGACTGAGGGGATAATCAATGGCTAAGCGCTGGTATGTAGTTCACACCTATTCAGGTTATGAGAACAAGGTAAAGACAGACCTTGAGCACCGTATTGAGACCTATGGCCTTGAGCGTGCTGTTGTTGATATTCAGATTCCTACTGAGGAAGTTACTGAGGTCAAGGACGGCGGCAAGCGCGAGACCAAAGAGTCTAAGGTTTTCCCAGGTTACGTTCTTGTTCGCATGGAGCTGGATGACAATACTTGGGCTGTTGTTCGCAACACCCCAGGCGTAACTGGTTTTGTTGGCATTGACGGCAAGCCAGTTCCTCTGCGTCGTGATGAGTTCGATAAGATTATGCGTCGCGGCGGTATGAAGACGGGTAGCCCTGTACCTAAGCGTACAGCAACCAATATTGAGGTCGGTCAGGCAATTCACGTTCTTTCTGGTCCACTCGCTGACTTCGACGGAACTGTTTCCGAGGTCAACGCAGAGTCTGGCAAGATCAAGGTTATGCTCACCATCTTTGGTCGCGAGACTCCAGTTGAGCTCACCATGGATCAGATTTCCCTGATAGACTAGTAACTAACGGCTTATCCCGCACTTCTCGTCCCTTGTGGATTGCTTCTCGGGAGTGCGCGAGAATAGACTCAAACGTATTCAAACAGGAGGCTTAACATGCCCGCAAAGAAGGTTGTTAACTTTATTAAGCTGCAGATTCCTGCAGGCCAGGCAAACCCAGCTCCTCCAGTAGGACCAGCTCTGGGTGCTGCACAGGTCAACATTATGCAGTTCTGCCAGGCATTCAACGCTGCAACTCAGGACAAGGCTGGCGACATCATCCCAGTCGAGATTTCTGTTTACGAGGATCGCTCCTTTGACTTCGTAACCAAGACTCCTCCAGCAGCTCAGCTCATCAAGAAGGAGCTTCATCTCAAGGGTGGTTCCGGTGTTCCTCAGCGCGATAAGGTTGGCCAGCTCTCCCAGGAGCAGCTCACCAAGATTGCTGAGATCAAGATGCCTGACCTCAACGCAAACGACATTGAGGCTGCAAAGAAGATCGTCGCTGGTACCGCTCGTTCCATGGGTGTAACCATCGCCGAGTAGTGTTTACTCCCGTCAGCCATTTGTGTGGCTGACGGTTGTTTTGTCAGAGCATCCGACGTTAGTGCACGTAGTTGGGTTTCTCGCCAAGAGGGCGTAACTATGGACGGAAGATGCAGGAGTGGGAGGGCAGACGCCCGCTAACCACAGGAGGTACATAATGCCTAAGCACGGAAAGAACTACAAGAATGCAGTTGCCAAGGTAGACGGTGCAAACCTCTACAGCCCAAAAGAGGCAGTAACCCTGTCTAAGGAGCTTGCAACTGCTAAGTTTGACGAGACCATTGAGGTAGCAATTCGCCTTGGTGTCGATACTCGTAAGGCTGACCAGAACGTCCGCGGTTCCATTTCTCTGCCTCACGGCACTGGTAAGACCGTTCGCGTTGCAGTCTTCGCAGAGGGCGAGAAGGCCCGCGAGGCTGAGGCAGCTGGCGCTGACATCGTCGGTGGCGACGAGCTCATCGCAGAGGTCGAGAAGGGCATGCTTGACTTTGACGCAGCAATCGCAACCCCTCAGATGATGGGTAAGGTTGGTCGTCTTGGTCGCGTTCTTGGTCCTCGTGGCCTTATGCCTAACCCTAAGCTTGGCACCGTTACCATGGATGTTGCAAAGATGGTTAACGAGCTCAAGGCTGGTCGTGTTGAGTATCGTGCAGACCGTTTTGGTATCTGCCACGTTGCAATCGGCAAGGCTTCTTTTGAGGTCCAGCAGCTTGTTGAGAACTATGGCGCACTTCTCTCTGAGATTATTCGTGTCAAGCCATCCAGCGCTAAGGGTAAGTACGTCAAGACCGTTGCTATTTCCTCTACTATGGGCCCTGGCATCAAGGTTGATCCAACCAAGGTTCGTAACCTCATGGAGGACTAAGCTAATCGCTTAGAAGTACCTAGCACGTTTAATCCGGTATCTGCTTGCAGGTACCGGATTTTTCTTGAAGCGTGCACGCGGCTGATGTGTGTGGCTGAGTTGTGCGTAGCTGCTTAGCCGCCCTTCTCGTCAAATTTTTGTGAAGAGAAAGAAATTGCGCGCTCAACCTTGACTTGGATAGTTTTTTGCTGCACAATATCCAACGCAAGACAGACGTCTTGTAGTTGCACGTTCGCTGCCAAAGACAGCCGGCGCCTTGAATCCAAGGCTTAATGGGAATTCCCGCCTGCCGAGGTGGTCTTGAGATTAGTACATCCAGACCCCGCTTTGGTTGCCAAAGTGGGGTCTTTTCATGTGAGGGCCGCACCTGTTGGCGCTCGTGCCCGAGACATGATAAAGGAGGTGTACTACATGCCAGCTCAGTCTAAACTTGATTTGCTCGAGAAGGTTTCCGCTTCTCTCGACAACTCCAAGGGCCTGTTTGTTATCGACTATCGTGGTCTCTCCGTAAAGGAGACTCAGGAGCTTCGCCGCGCACTTACCGCAGCAGGCGCTCACATGAAGGTCTATAAGAACAACATCGTCAAGATTGCTCTTAAGAACGCTGGTATGCCAGAGATTGACGAGATGCTCGCCGGTACCTGCGCATACGTTTTCTATGAGAATGATCCTGTCGAGGCCGCTAAGGTCATCAAGGATCAGGCCAAGAAGCTCAAGAAAGTTGAGTTCATTGGTGGTATCGCTGATGGTCAGGCACTTACCGCTGACGAGGCAAAGGCTTACGCAGACCTTCCTTCTCGCGAGGAGCTCATTGCAAAGCTTGTCTTCGTTGTTGCAAGCCCACTTACCGGTATTGCACAGGTTTGCGCTGGTCCAGCTCGTGGACTCGCAACCGCTCTTTCTGCAGTCGCAGATCAGAAAAACGCTGCATAAGCAACGTTTTGTTGTACCCGCGCATTGGCGCAAACCGCGTGAGAGTGTAGACGCACTTAAACGCACACATACAAGCCGGGCTTTTGCCCAGATGCAGTACAAAGGCTGCATCGTTTAAAAAGGAGAATTGACATGGCTGTCACTAAAGATGAGATCATTGAGGCCCTTAAAGAGATGCCAGCACTCGAGCTTTCTGAGCTCGTTCACGAGCTTGAGGACGTCTTTGGCGTTTCCGCTGCTGCTCCTGTAGCTGTCGCTGCTGCTCCTGCAGCTGGTGGCGCTGCTGAGGAGGCAGAGGAGAAGACCAACTTTGACGTTGTCCTCGAGGGCTTCGGCGACAACAAGATCGGCGTCATCAAGGTTGTCCGTGCTCTTACCAACCTTGGCCTCAAGGAGGCAAAGGAGGTCGTCGAGGGTGCTCCTAAGGCTGTCCTCGAGGGCGCTAAGAAGGAGGACGCTGAGGCTGCTAAGGCTCAGCTCGAGGAGGCTGGCGCTACCGTCACCCTTAAGTAAGTCCATCCTACATTGCTTACTGGAGAGGTCAGACTTCGGTCTGGCCTCTTTTTTGTTTGCCTGGCGAGAAACCCGGTGTGCTTGGAGTGCATGGAGCTTGGATGCGTTTGCTGCAGCCTGAAAAGTGCATCAAGTCTGAGAGATTTGCCGGATTTTCTCGCCATGTCTGAGCTATTTGCCTGTTTTTCTCGCCTTGTCTGAGTACTTTTGCTCAGACTTGGTGTGCATTTCAGGCTCATAAATCCTGCGTGATTGCTCTAGCTTACTGCGTGACTTAACCCAGCTTCCTCGCGCCTGATTTCTACAAAGAATCTGTAACTTTTGCCTAAAATTGCAAAAGAATCTGTGGATTTGCCTGATTTTGCAAAAGAATCGGTGGCTCAAATACAGATTCTTTGCACTTTTCAGGCGCACGCAGCAAAAGGTCGGCGCGCCTGGCGAGAAACCCGTGCGCTCGGAGTACCGTGTGGAGCACGGCGGCGGGGGAGCGCCGCTCACCGAAAGCTATTTCTGCCTCCGTGGACCTTCTACACAAAATCTTCACATATAGAAAAGACGAGTTAGTCAAGGATTTACCTGCAACATAACGTTTGTGCAGTTGAAAAACATAAACGCGATAATATAGTCAAAACGTCTTAAAAAATCAAGTGTTTTTCTGTTGACGCGCATTAAAATCTTGACTAAATTACTAGGTTGCGACAATTGCCACCTTCCACCCTTTTGAAGGAGGACAACCTGGTGTCTACCGCTAAAAAGACTTCCCTCACCACGCCTCAGGCGCATACTGGACGCAGGACGTTCAGTAAGATTCCCGCAGCTATGGAGCTGCCAAATCTGATTTCTGTACAGAAGGAATCATTTGAGCGCTTTATGGGAGAGGGCCTTGCAGAGTCCTTCGCTGAGTTCTCGCCAATTGAGAACAGCGCTGGAACCATGCAGGTCACCTTTGGTGACCATCAGTTCGGCGACCCTGCCAATTCAATGGCTGAGTGTCGTGCAAAAGACATTTCATATCAAGCACCTCTTTTTGTTGACGTCCGTTTTGTCAACAAAGAGACTGGTGAGATGAAGGAGCAGCTTGTCTTCATGGGTGATTTCCCACTGATGACTGAGCGCGGTACCTTCATCATCAACGGTTCTGAGCGCGTTGTGGTTTCACAGCTCGTTCGTTCACCTGGCGTGTATTTCTCGTCAGAGATGGACAACGGTGTTCTGGTCCACAAGTCTCAGTTCATTCCTGCACGTGGTGCATGGCTTGAGTTTGAGGTTGATAAGCGCGGCCACCTGGTCGTCTCCATTGACCGCAAGCGTCGCCAGAGCGCTACCGTCTTCCTCCGTGCACTTGGCATTGCTGTTACCGATGACGAGATCCTCTCGCTCCTTGGTGATTCCGATGTTGTTCGCAACACACTCGAGCGTGATGTTGCAACCACACGTGAGGATGCTCTTATCGAGATTTATCGTCGTCAGCGCCCAGGCGAGCCACCAACTGTTGACTCTGCCCGTTCACTGCTTGACGGCCTCTTCTTCAACGAGCAGCGCTATGACCTTGCACGCGTTGGTCGTTACAAGATCAACAAGAAGCTTGAGGAAGAGATTCCTGCAGACGTTCGTGTTCTTACCAAAGAGGACATCGTTGCAGCTCTTCAGTACCTTCTTGCAGTGCACGCAGGTGATGAGTCTAAGCACCTCGATGACATTGACCACTTTGGCAACCGCCGCGTCCGTACCGTTGGCGAGCTGGTCCAGAACCAGTTCCGCATTGGTATGAGCCGCATGGAGCGCGTTGTTCGTGAGCGCATGGCATCTCAGGACGCAGACGACATCACTCCACAGTCTCTGATCAACATCCGTCCAATTGTTGCTGCAATCAAGGAGTTCTTCGGTTCTTCTCAGCTTTCGCAGTTCATGGACCAGGCAAACCCACTTGCTGGTTTGACCCACAAGCGTCGTCTTTCTGCTCTGGGACCTGGCGGTCTTGCAGGACACAAGTCCGGCTCCAGCCGTCGTACCAACGTTCCTACCGCAGTCCGCGACGTTCACAACTCGCACTACTCCCGTATGTGCCCAATCGAGACTCCTGAGGGACCAAACATTGGTCTTATCGGCTCTTTGGCACTGTACGCTCACGTAAATGAGTACGGCTTTATCGAGGCTCCTTATCGTAAGGTCACAGGCGGTGTTGTCTCTGACGACATTGTCTGGATGACTGCAGACGAGGAGGAGAATCACATTATTGCTCCTGCTAACACCCCAATTGACCCTAAGTCTAAGAAGTTTGTTGAGGTTGACGCAGACGGCAAGATTGTTGATGCAGACCGCGTTATCGCACGTACCCGCGACTTCGACGGTTCCTTCGGTGCACCTGCGCAGGTTCCTGTTGAGGACGTTGACTACATGGACGTTTCTCCACGTCAGCTTCTCTCCGTCGCAGCTAACCTCATTCCATTCCTTGAGCACGACGACGCAAAGCGTACCCTCATGGGCGCAAACATGCAGCGTCAGGCAGTGCCTCTGATTCAGTCCCACGCTCCATTTGTTGGAACTGGCATGGAGGGCCGCGCAGCTCAGGACTCTGGTGAGCTTATTTGCGCAGAGTTTGCCGGCGAGGTCACCGAGGTTGATGCAGCTCACGTTGTCATCTACTCCGATGAGCACGGTTCTCAGCGCTACAATCTTCCTAAGTACGAGCGCTCTAACCAGTCCACGTGCATCAACCACCGTCCAATTGTCACAGTTGGACAGAAGGTCGAGAAGGGCCAGCCAATCGCAGACGGTCCATCTGTTGACCACTCTGAGCTGGCACTTGGTGCAAACCTTACCGTTGCTTACATGCCATGGGAAGGCTACAACTACGAGGACGGTATTATCGTCTCCGAGCGTGTTGTTCAGGAAGACCTCCTGACCTCCGTTAACATTTCCCGCCACGAGATTGATGCTCGTGACACCAAACTTGGTGCTGAGGAGATTACCCGCGAGATTCCAAACCTTGGTGAGGACATGCTCGCAAACCTCGACGATGACGGTATCATCCGCATCGGCGCTGAGGTTGGCCCTGGCGATATTCTGGTTGGTAAGGTCACTCCTAAGGGTGAGACTGCTCTGACCGCAGAAGAGCGCCTGCTTCGCGCAATCTTCGGTGCTAAGGCACACGACGTTCGCGATACTTCCCTCAAGATGCCACACGGCTCCTATGGCCGCGTTGTTGACGTTGTCCGCTTCAGCCGTGAGGCTGGAGACGACCTGCCTCCAGGGGTAAACGACTTGGTCCGCGTCTTTGTTGCTCAGCGCAGAAAGATCCAGCAGGGCGATAAGATCGCTGGTCGTCACGGTAACAAGGGTGTTATTTGTAAGGTTCTTCCTGTTGAGGACATGCCTTACATGGCAGACGGTACCCCAGTAGACGTTATTCTCGACCCACTGGGCGTTCCTTCCCGTATGAACGTTGGTCAGCTGCTTGAGTGCCACCTTGGCTGGGGCGCTGCACATGGTTGGGATGACGATGACGCAGATTCCAAGCGTTACGTTGAGGGCCCAATTCCTGTTGCAACACCACTGTTTGACGGTGCTACTGATGAGTCCGTTGCAGAGATTGTTCGCCGCACCAACATCAACATGATCAACAAGGCTCTCAAGGAGTACGGCGAGAACATGCGTGAGGAGTTTGTTCCACAGCTCAACGAGCGTGGTAAGACTACCCTCTACGATGGTCGTACCGGTGAGGCTTTCAAGAGCCCAATTACCGTTGGTGTTTCTTACATCTTGAAGCTCGGCCACATGGTTGACGATAAGATCCACGCACGTTCAACTGGTCCTTACTCTCTTGTTACCCAGCAGCCTCTGGGTGGTAAGGCACAGTTCGGCGGTCAGCGCTTTGGTGAGATGGAGGTTTGGGCACTGTATGCATACGGTGCTGCTAACGTCCTCCAGGAGATCCTCACCGTTAAGTCTGACGATACCAACGGCCGTGTTAAGACCTATGAGTCCATTGTTAAGGGCGAGAACATTCCTACTGCAGGAATTCCTGAGTCCTTCAAGGTTCTGGTCAAAGAGATTCGCTCCCTGGCACTTGACATTGAGCCAATCTCCTATCGTAAGCGTGCAAATACCGCAAAGGTCACAGATCCTGAGGAGAAGAACGCTGTTGAGATCCTCAACGACCTTGGCTTCACTGAGGTAACCGCTTCCGACCTGTCCCAAGACGCTGAGGGTGCATCCGCACTTGTAGGCGACGCGACCACCGATAAGGAGTAGCGACTGTGGCAGATTTCGATTCCACTGAATTTGACGCTATTAAAATTTCTCTAGCGTCTGCTGATGATATCCGCGGTTGGTCCTATGGCGAGGTAAAGAAGCCAGAGACCATCAACTACCGTACCCTTAAGCCAGAAAAGGACGGCCTTTTCTGCGAGAAGATCTTTGGACCTGTAAGGGACTGGGAGTGTGCCTGCGGTAAGTACAAAGGCATTCGCTTCAAGGGTATTACCTGCGAGCGCTGCGGTGTTGAAGTAACCACCGCAAAGGTTCGTCGTGACCGCATGGGCCACATCGAGCTTGCTGCTCCTGTAAGCCACATCTGGTACTTCAAGAGCCCAACCAGCTTCCCTCTGGCACGTCTTCTTGACATCAAGAGCAAGGACCTCGAGAAAGTCCTCTACTTTGCATCTTACGTAATCACCAGTGTTGACACTGAGGCACGTGAGGCTGACGTAGACGATCTTCGTGAGGAGCTTGCAGCAGACCTCGAAGAGCTTGACGCAGAGCGTGACGATCAGATCGCACGTCTTCGTGAGCAGGGCCAGCCACAGGATGACGAGTTTGGCGATTTTGAGCCTCTTTCTGAGGACGAGATTCGTGCAGGCGTCGCTGATCTTGAGGAAGAGTACGAGGAAGAGAAGACACTTCGTCGTGAGGCTTTCGAGAAGTTCATGCAGCTTGAGACCAGAGAGCTCATCTCCGATGAGGGTCTGTTCTCCGAGCTTAAGCGCTACTATGGCATCTACTTCAAGGGTGGCATGGGCGCAGAGGCAGTCCGCGACCTTCTCTCCAACATTGACCTTGAGAAAGAGGCCAAGGAGCTCCGCGCTATTATCGCCAATGAGGATGCTCAGAAGCAGAAGCGCGAGAAGGCCATTAAGCGTCTTGAGATTGTTGACGCCTTCCTTAAGGGTGGCAACGATCCAGCTAACATGATTCTTGACGTTGTACCAGTTATTCCACCTGATCTTCGTCCTATGGTTCAGCTTGATGGTGGCCGTTTTGCAGCTTCCGACTTAAACGATTTGTATCGTCGTGTTATTAACCGTAACAATCGTCTTAAGCGCCTGCTTGATCTTGAGGCACCTTCTATCATTGTTAACAACGAGAAGCGCATGCTTCAGGAGTCCGTTGACGCTCTGTTTGACAACGGTCGCCGTGGTCGTCCAGTCACTGGTCGTGGTGGACGTCCTCTGAAGTCTCTTGCTGAGGCCCTTAAGGGTAAGCAGGGTCGCTTCCGTCAGAACCTTCTGGGTAAGCGTGTTGACTACTCTGGCCGTTCCGTCATTGTTGTTGACCCACACCTGAAGCTGCACCAGTGCGGCCTTCCATCTGCTATGGCACTTGAGCTCTTCAAGCCATTTGTCATGCGTCGTTTGGTTGAGCTCCGCAAGGTTGAAAACATTAAGGGCGCAAAGCGCGCTATTGACCGTGGTACTCCAGTTGTTTGGGACGTTCTGGATGAGGTCATTCAGGACCGCCTCGTTCTTCTCAACCGCGCACCTACCCTTCACCGTCTGTCTATCCAGGCATTTGAGCCAGTCCTTATCGAGGGTAAGGCAATCCACCTGCACCCACTGGTCTGCGCACCATTCAACGCAGACTTCGACGGCGACCAGATGTCTGTCCACGTGCCACTTTCTACTCAGGCACAGACAGAGGCTCGCATTCTGATGCTCTCCAGCAACAACCTCAGAAGCCCTGCTTCTGGTAAGGTTCTGACCGTTCCTTCTCAGGATATGGTCTTTGGTGTCTACTACCTCACTTCCGAGAAGACTGGTGAAGACGCTAAGACTCTTACCTTTGCAAGCTTTGAGGATGCTCTTCTGGCTATTGAGGCCAACCGTGACCTTGATCTCCAGGCAAAGGTTGTTGTCCGCGTAAGCTCCAAGGATGCAAACGTTGCTGATAGCGATCGTGCTATCTTCCGCGTTATGACTGGCCGCGGTCAGTATGAGGACCTGGACGTTACTGAGGGTACCAAGCGTTTTGAGACCACTGTTGGTCGCATTATCTTCAACCGTCAGTGCCTGCCAGAGGATTACCCATACATCAACTACAAGATGGTTAAGTCCGACATTGGTGTTCTGGTCAACGATTGTTGCGACCGTTACCCAATGGCTGATGTTGAGCCAATTCTGGACAACATCAAGAAGACTGGTTTCCACTACGCAACTCTTGCTGGTCTGACTGTTTCTGTTTGGGACGCTGTCATTCCTCCACACAAGCCACAGCTGCTTCAGGAAGCACAGGACCGCGTTGACCAGATCAACGAGTACTACGAGGACGGCTTCCTTTCCGAGCGAGAGCGTCACGTTGAGGTTGTTAACGCATGGACCGAGTGCACCGATCTTCTCGGCTCTGAGATGCTTACAGGCTTTGCAGAGAACAACCCAATTTACATGATGGCTGACTCTGGAGCTCGTGGTTCTAAGACACAGCTTCGCCAGCTTGCTGGTATGCGAGGCCTGATGGCGGATATGTCCGGTGAAACCATCGACCTTCCAATTAAGGCAAACTTCCGCGAGGGTCTTGAGCCTCTTGAGTACTTCATTTCTACCTACGGCGCTCGTAAGGGTCTGGTAGATACCGCATCCCACACCTCCGACTCTGGTTACCTGACTCGTCGACTCGTCGACGTTGCACAGGACGTCATTGTCCGCGAGGAGGACTGCGGCACTGATGAGGCAGTTACCTATCCTCTGATTAAGCCTGGTCAGACTTCTGTTGATACTGACCTGATTGGCCGCTGCACCCTTGAGGATGTCTGCGATCCAAACACTGGCGAGGTTCTTATCCCTGCTGGTGGCTATGTTGAGTCCAAGCAGGATCTTGAGCGTCTTGTTGAGCACGGCCTTGCTAAGGTTCAGCTCCGTGCGCTTCTGACCTGTAAGTCTAAGTACGGCGTCTGCCAGAAGTGCTACGGTTGGGATCTTTCCACCCGTCGTCCTGTCAACATTGGTACTGCAGTTGGTATTATCGCAGCTCAGTCCATTGGTGAGCCTGGTACTCAGTTGACCATGCGTACCATTCACTCCGGTGGTGTTGCAGGCGCAGACGATATTACGCAGGGTCTTCCTACCGTTGCTCGTATGTTCGACGTCGTCGGCAACGTCAACGAGAAGATTCTTGGTCGCGAGGCTGACCTGGCTCCTGTTTCTGGTGTTCTTCACATTACCCCAGAGACCACCGAGTACCTGCTGCGTATTGTTGATGCAGACGATGCTTCCCGTGTCATCGAGGAGTGGCGTGTACCTGCATCTGTCCGCTTCATGCCTGGTATTGAGGATGGCGTTGTTGTCCGTGCTGGTGACCAGATTACCCGCGGCTTCGTCAACTTCCGTATGCTCCGTCGACTCACTGACATTGAGTCCACTATGCACACCTTCGTTGAGTCCGTTAAGGACGTCTATACCTCCCAGGGTGTAGAACTCAACGATAAGCACATCGAGGTTATCGCACGTCAGATGCTTCGTCGTGTTCAGGTTACCAACCCAGGTGACTCTTCGTACCTGCTTGGTCAGTATGTGGACCGCTATGTCTTTGCAGAGACTGTCCAGAACATTGCCCTTGCTGGTGGTACTTCACCAGAGGCAGAGCCCGCAATCCTTGGTACTCTGAAGGTTGCAAGCTCTATCGATTCTTGGCTCTCCAGTGCATCGTTCATCCGTACTGCAGGCGTTCTTACCTCTGCAGCCATTGAGGGCGACGTTGACCACCTGCTTGACCTTAAGTCCAACGTTATTGTTGGTAAGCAGATTCCTGCAGGTACTGGTCTCTCCGCATACAACGATGTTGAGCTTACGTACCACGGCACCAAGATTGATGGCCCAACCTCTTCTCTTGCTAAGTCTCTTCCAGACTGGGCACCAGCAGAGCTTAAGGACATCGAGGAGCAGCTTCCTAAGCAGCTTGACTGGGTCAATGAGGATTACAACGGTGGCGTTTACTCCAAGAATGGCCGCACGCTTTCAAGCGAGGACGCAAAGCTGTACCTCTTCGACGATCTTGGCGTGTCACAGCGTTGGACCAACAAGTTCAGCGAGGTTGGCATTGAGACCGTAGGCGATCTTATTGGCAAGACTGAGGAAGACCTGCTTCGCATCGATGGTATTGGTGCAAAGGCAATCGAGGAGCTCCGCGATGGCCTTGAGGCTCGTAACCTCCTCTACATCCTTGAGCCAGAAGAGGATGAGGCTGATTCTGAGGATCTTTCTCAGCTGCTCAACATGGTCTTCTCGCCAGAAGGCGACGGTGGCCTGATGCTGGGTTCCGCAGCTCCATCCACCCACTCTGATTACACTGAGACACTCATCGGCTCTTCTTCCGACGAGGTTAGCCCTGATGTAATCAACGAGGACCTTGGTTCTCTGGATGACCTGCTTAACCAGGTTGTCCGTATGGACGCTGAGGCAGACGGCGAAGACGAGTAAGTAATCTCGCCTGATACATCAAACTTTTTCGGAGATTGCCTCCGATACACAAGAGGACTTCAGCCGTTAGCTGGAGTCCTCTTTTTATAGGCTTGAACGACGCAGAGTCGGTATATACTAAGGTACATTACAAACAATATTTAGCGAGAAGCCCTGTGTACTCAGAGTTTTGAGTTGTAAAGAGTAGGAAGTATCATGACTAATCATTCTCACGAGTGTGAGCATACAAACAATATTTGCGAGTGCGTTTCTGAAGAACAACTGCACGAGTTTCTTACTAATGACGATATCATCTATGATGCCACTCAAATTTATGATGCGCTTTCTGACTTTACACGTTTCCAGATTTTGGGAGCTCTTCTTTTGGGCGAGAAGAGTGTAACTGAACTGCAGGAGCTTCTCTCTGTTTCTCAGTCTGCTACTTCTCATCAGCTCCGCCTTCTGCGCGATCGTGGTCTGGTAGCAGCAAAAAGAGATGGTCGTCGCGTCATTTATTCTCTTGCTGATGATCATGTCATTACGCTTATTAGCGTCGGTCTTGCTCACGCTGCTCATCAGCACTAGGAAAGTAGAAGCCTTTGGTCGTCTTGTTTTTCAAAGAGCAATGGACTTTTGATTGATACCGTATGTTAAGTCTTCAGCACATAAACGGAAGAAACGTGTGGGACATTCTTAAGCTCAAGGTGTCCGAGGACCAGCAAAGTTTTGTTGCTGGAAATGATATAAGTCTTATCGAAGCCTATATAGCCAAGGCAGAAAACGGACAGATTTTTCCTTTTGGTATATACAAAGATGATGTACCGGTAGGGTTTTTGATGATTGGGTTTGGACCAGATAGCAGCTGGGACAAAGCTCCAGCAATAGCTCAAAATAATTACGATCTTCGACGTCTGATGATTGATGCAAAATTCCAAGGTAGGGGATACGGCAAAGAAGCGCTCATGCTTGCGTTGGAGTTTATACGTACCTTTCCCTGTGGAAAAGCAGAGTTTTGTTGGCTTTCCTATGAACCTGAAAATAAAGCTGCTCGTAATCTCTATCGTACGTTTGGATTTGTTGAGACGGGCGAGAAAGACGGCGAAGAATCGATCGCTGTTTTAAAGCTATCCGCGGATGTAACTGAAGGAACACTCAGTACTAAGACACTTTTCTCTAACGATAAATGTAGAACGGTGAAGTAAGGATGGAAAATAAACAGAAAAAACAATTCAAGAATGAAGCTCTTTATAGTTATTTAATTTTGGTTTTTATAATTTTTATTGCATCGTTAGAATATAAATACAATGCGAATTTGTTTGAAAATAGTTACATTAGTAAAATAGCTTTTAGTATGGTCATTTCAATTTATCCTGTATATATAACCATAAAACATTACAGTAATATTATTGCTAAAAGTTTCAAACCTGCTAATATAGCCATTTTATTGCTAATTTCATTTATTCCTGTTCTTTTTTCTCAAGAAAATTATATTGATAGAATTTACGCTTGGGTTCACTATTTATTTTTAGTGGCACTTCCTGAGGAATTTTTCTTCCGAGTTTATCTAACCGAACAATTTAATGAAGGTTTATTAAGATATTGGAAGATCACTAATGTATCAGCATATATTATAGGTTCATTATTCGCTAACGTATTGTGGGGGGTAACTCATATAATCTTTCCGCTTGTAAATAATGTTAATAATCTTGAACCTCTTTGGTCTTATATTACCTTTGGTATTGGAAATGGTTTGTTATACACAGCTTTATTTTTAATATTTCGAAAGAATGTCTCGGCTCCTGTTCTCTTTCACGCAGTTATAGATATGTGCAATAAACTCTTATAAAAATTTTAAGATTGTGAATATCGGATTTTCAATAAAGGTTTTGATAGTTAGACAAGTTATTTTGATTCTATATTATGTGCAGTTTATGAAGTATAGATACGCCCGGCACAGTGGCTTGTTGACATGTGGCTTTCATCAGCGTAAAGTACTTCCCTGCGTAATTCCAAGGGGACAGTGCTGTGTCGCCTTTCGAATATGTAAAACTGCAGGTAGATAGGTATAAGAAGGAGAAGATCTTGCCTACTATTAACCAGCTCGTACGTAAGGGTCGCGTGAGCGTCAAGTCAAAGTCTAAGAACGCCGCTCTTCAGCACAACCCACAGAAGCGTGGTGTTTGCACCCGCGTTTTCACCACTACGCCAAAGAAGCCTAACTCAGCACTCCGTAAGGTTGCTCGTGTTCGTCTTGTTAATGGCATTGAGGTAACCGCTTACATTCCTGGTGAGGGCCACAACCTCCAGGAGCACTCCATTGTTCTGGTTCGTGGCGGCCGTGTCCGTGACCTTCCTGGTGTTCGTTACAAGGTTGTTCGCGGTGCATTCGACTGCGCAGCAGTTCAGAATCGTGCTCAGGGCCGTTCCCGTTACGGCACTAAGCGTGCTAAGTAATCACGTCCACTACTCGAACTAGTTCTTAGGAGATTAATATGCCGCGTCGCGCAGCAGCAGTACGTCGTGAGGTTATGCCTGACGCCGTCTACAACAATCGTCTGGTAACCCAGCTTATTAACAAGGTCCTTCTCGACGGCAAGAAAGCAACCGCAGAGCGCATTGTCTACGGTGCATTTGACATCGTCGCAGAGAAGACTGGTGAGGATGCCCTCACTGTCTTCAAGAAGGCTATGGATAACATTCGCCCAACACTTGAGGTTAAGCCTAAGCGTGTTGGTGGCGCTACTTACCAGGTCCCAATGGAGGTCAACTCCCGTCGTGCAACTACTCTTGCTATCCGCTGGATGGTCACTTTCAGCCGTAGCCGTAAAGAGAAGACCATGGCAGAGCGTCTTGCAAACGAGATCATCGACGCAACTAACGGCGTAGGTGCATCCGTCAAGCGCCGCGAGGACCTGTACAAGATGGCTGAGGCCAACCGCGCCTTCTCCCACTACCGCTTCTAGTCGGAATTCAGGAGTAGCAAACAAATGGCTAAGACTAAGTACAATCTTAAAGACCTCCGCAACATCGGCATCATGGCTCACATCGATGCTGGTAAGACCACCACTACGGAGCGTATTCTTTACTACACCGGTAAGACCCACAAGATTGGTGAGGTCCACGACGGTGCAGCAACCATGGACTGGATGATTCAGGAGCAGGAGCGCGGCGTAACCATTACTTCCGCAGCTACCACTTGCTTCTGGAAAGACCATGTCATCCAGATCATCGACACCCCAGGCCACGTTGACTTTACCGCTGAGGTTGAGCGTTCTCTTCGTGTTCTGGACGGCGCAGTTGCAGTCTTCGACGCAGTTGCAGGCGTTCAGCCACAGTCCGAGACCGTTTGGCGTCAGGCTACCAAGTACGGCGTACCTCGTATTGCATTCATCAACAAGTTTGACCGCGTAGGCGCAGACTTCTTCCGTGCAATCCAGACCATGCGTGACCGCCTTGGCGCAAACGCAATTGCAGCTCAGGTCCCAATGGGTGCTGAGTCCAACTTCTGGGGTCTTATCGACCTTGTCACTAACACTGCATGGGACTTCAAAGAGGATGCTAAGGGCATGATTTACCCTGAGCCACTCGACGAGATTCCTGCAGAGTTTGCAGAGATTGCAGCTGAGAAGCGTGAAGAGCTTCTTGAGGCAGCTTCTGACTTCTCTGAGGAGCTCATGATGGCTGTTCTCGAGGGTGAAGAGGTTGACGTTGAGACCCTTAAGGGTGCTCTTCGTGCTGGCGTTCTTGCTGGTCAGATTAACCCTGTCTTTGTTGGTTCCGCTTACAAGAACAAGGGTATCCAGGAGCTTCTGGACGCAGTCATCGACTTCCTTCCAAGCCCTCTGGATGTTCCAGAGATTGATGGCGTCACTCCTAAGGGTGATGAGGCAGTCCGTCACGCAGACGTTAAGGAGCCATTCTCCGCTCTTGCATTCAAGATCATGACTGACCCTTATGTTGGTAAGCTTACCTACATTCGTGTTTACTCTGGTCAGGCTGAGGCAGGTTCTTACGTCTACAACTCCGTCAAGGACAACCGTGAGCGCTTTGGCCGCATCCTCGAGATGAACGCAAACGACCGTGTTGACCGTGAAGAGTGCTCCGCAGGTGACATTGTTGCATGCGTTGGTCTAAAGAACACCACTACTGGCGACACCCTTTGTGACGAGAAGAACCCAATCATCCTTGAGTCCATCAGCTTCGCAGATCCTGTTATTGACGTTGCTGTTGAGCCTAAGACCAAGGCTGAGCAGGAGAAGATGTCCATCGGCCTTTCTAAGCTGGCTGAAGAGGACCCAACCTTCCAGGTTCACACTGATCACGAGACCGGCCAGACCATCATTGCTGGTATGGGCGAGCTTCACCTTGAGATTATTGTTGACCGTCTCCGTCGTGAGTTTAAGGTTGACTGCAACGTAGGTAAGCCACAGGTTGCTTACCGCGAGACTGCTGGTAAGGCAGTAAGCCACGCTGAGGGCAAGTTTGTCCGTCAGTCCGGTGGTAAGGGTCAGTATGGCCACGCAGTCATCGACCTTGAGCCACAGGAAGAGGGCAAGGGTTACGAGTTTGTCAACGCTATCGTCGGTGGTGTTATTCCTAAGGAGTACATCCCATCTATCGATAAGGGCATTCGTGAGGCTCTTGAGAACGGCGTTATTGCTGGTTACCCAGTAGTCGACATCAAGGTCACCCTTGTTGACGGTTCTTACCACGAGGTCGACTCCTCTGAGGCAGCATTCAAGATTGCTGGTTCTATGGCAATTAAGGATGCTCTCAAGAAGTCCAACCCAGTCCTTCTCGAGCCAGTTGAGTCTGTTGAGGTTGAGACACCTGAGCAGTACATGGGCGACGTTATGGGCAACCTTTCTTCCCGTCGTGGCAAGATTGAGGGTATGGACGATCGTATGGACGCCAAGGTCATCCGCGCTAAGGTGCCTCTTGGTGAGATGTTCGGTTATGCAACCGACCTTCGTTCCCAGACCCAGGGCCGCGCGAGCTACACCATGCAGTTCGATTCTTACGAGCCCGTTCCTAACGCTGTACGCGAAGAGATTGTCGCCAAAAACGGCGGCTCTGCATCCTAAGTAAACGACCACGAGCTCTAGCTCATTTATGGAGGTACCCAAAGTGTCAAGCCAGAAGATCAGGATTCGCCTCAAGGGCTATGATCACGAGGTCATTGATCAGTCCGCTAAGCTGATTGTTGACACCGCACAGAAGACAGGTGCGCGTGTTTCCGGTCCTATCCCTCTGCCAACCGAGCGTAACCTTTACACGGTTATCCGCTCCCCACACAAGGATAAGGATTCCCGTGATCAGTTTGAGATGCGTACTCACAAGCGTCTCATCGATATTCTCGACCCAAGCGCTTCTACCGTTGATTCGCTTATGCGTCTCGACCTTCCAGCTGGTGTCGATATCGAGATCAAGCTCTAAGCATACGGCTTAATCCAACTTGCAAACCCTCCTGCGCATCTTCGCGCGGGAGGGTTTTTGCGTGAGTGGCGTTGAAACACGAGCGAATCACGCGTGAACCAAGTGTGGAGACCGTGCGAACACGGGTCGCAAGCGATTTCAACCCGGCATCCATTTCGTGTGGATACCGGGTTTCTTGTGCTCATATGCTGGAAGTGGACGGGTTTCTCGCCAGGTGGGCGGCGCGAGCCTGACGTGCGCCTGATTTCTTCAAAGAATCTGTAAATTTTGCCTAAATACATCAAAGAATCTGTGGATTTGCCTGATTTTGTTAAAGAATCGGTGGCGGAAATACAGATTCTTTGTACTTTTCAGGCAGACTTTTCTAGACGTAACTCACATCTGCACTTGGCGAGAAACCCGTAGAATAGGGAAGCGAATACTCGCACAAAGCGCAGGAGAAAAGATGAAACATATCCAGCAGAACGCAAGTAGCCAGCAGAACGCAAGTAGCCAGCAGAATGCAAGTAACCAGCTAAATATCGGCTGCTCGGTAAACGCTCGCCCAAATTACTCCCGCATGACAAGAATCCTCTTTGTGTGTCACGGAAATATCTGCAGGTCAACAATGGCACAGTACGTCATGCAAGATCTTGTCGAGAAAAACGGTCTGGCAGATTCGTTTGTCATCGACTCGGCAGCAACCTCCACTGAAGAGATTGGCAACCCTGTTGACCCTCGTACGAGACGCAAGCTTCAGCAAGAGGGGATTCGTTGCGGCAATCATCGTGCGAGGCAGATGACGCGCGCAGATTACGAGAACTTTGATTACCTCATAGGTATGGACCACAATAACCTGCGCAACATGATGCGTATGCTTAAGAATGATCCGCTTGGAAAGGTTTCGCTGCTCCTTGATTGGACAGAGAAGCCTCGCGACATTGCGGACCCATGGTACTCAGGAAATTTTGATCTGACGTATGAGGATGTCACTGAGGGTTGCGAAGCATTGCTCAAGAAACTTTTGGCTGCCTGGTCTTAGTTGCCTAGCCTTAGCTGCTTAGTCTTGGCAGCCTGATTTTGGCAAAGTTGTTATCGCGAATTATTTTTACAAAATTTTTTGAAAAAACTTTTCAAAATTTTCCGGGTTTCTCGCCAATGGATACGCCCGGGTCAGCGGTTTGACCTCGCAAAATAGACGAGAAGAAAGATCTCGCAGCTAGAAGGTATCAAACGGTCTTCACAAAGCGTTCATCTTTTAGAGATTTTAGGCTTGTTTCTTGTCAAAAATGAGTGTAAAGTAGACGGGCTGCTCAAACAGGACAATTATGTCTAAAGGCAGTATGTACAGGACGTGGTCCGCTGGGGAAGAGTACCCGATGTGCTCTCAAGGTCCCATGACCACCGAAGGTTAGGAAAGAGCATGGTTAATACCATCCTCGGCCGCAAGCTGGGCATGACCCAGGTATGGGACGAGAACGACAACGTCGTTCCTGTTACCGTCGTTCTTGCTGGCCCCTGCACCGTTTCACAGGTAAAGACTGTTGAGACGGACGGCTACAATGCCGTACAGATTGGCTTCGGCGACATCTCCGAGAAGCATGTCAACAAGCCAATGGCTGGTCACTTCAAGGCACAGGGCGTCGAGCCAATGCGTTACCTCCGCGAGGTCCGCGTTGAGGATGCTTCTGAGCACAAGACCGGCGATGTTGTCACAGTTGCTGACTTCTCTGAGGTCACCGCTGTTGACGTAACAGGCACTTCTAAGGGTAAGGGTTTCCAGGGTACCGTTAAGCGCTGGAACTTCTCTCGCGGTCCAATGACTCACGGTTCTCGTAACCAGCGTCGTCCAGGTTCCATTGGTCAGTGCGCATACCCTGCACGCGTTCGTAAGGGCCTTCACATGTATGGTCACATGGGCGCAGAGCGCGTTACGGTCAAGAACCTTAAGCTTGTCCGCGTTGATGCTGAGCAGAACCTCATGCTTATCAAGGGTGCTGTTCCTGGCGGCAAGAATGCCCTCGTCCAGGTCCGCATGGCCTAAGGGCCTTTAGGCAAACACTTAGGCTAACAAGGAGACAACATGTCCAAGTATGAGATTAAGAACGTAGAGGGAAAGAAGGTCGGCGATGCCGAGCTCTCCTCCGACGTCTATGGCATTGAGCCAAACATCCCTGTTGTGCACCAGGTTGTAGTCTGCCAGGACGCATCCGCACGTCAGGGTACCCACTCTACAAAGAACCGTCACGAGGTATCCGGCGGTGGCGTTAAGCCTTACCGTCAGAAGGGTACTGGTCGTGCTCGCCAGGGTTCTATTCGTGCTGGTCAGTGGACTGGTGGTGGCGTCATCTTTGGACCTACCCCTCGTTCCCACGCACGTCGTATTAACAACAAGATGGTCAAGCTTGCTATGAGGTCCGTCCTCTCCGGCAAGGTTGCAGACTCCGAGCTTGTCCTCGTTGACTCTCTCGAGTTTGCTCAGCCTTCCACCAAGCAGGCAAAGGCTGCACTTCAGAACCTCGGTATTGAGGGTAAGCGCGTTACCGTCATCGTCCCAGACGACGACGTCAACACTTACCTCTCTTTCCGTAACCTTCCTAAGGTTTCAATCTTCGGCGTTTCTGAGGTCACTACTCGTTTCCTGATCGACAACGGCGCACTTGTTATGTCCGCTGATGTTGCTAAGCAGCTTGGGGAGGTGCTCGCATAATGAACTCTCCTTATGAGGTCATCATTCGTCCTATCGTTTCAGAGCGTGCTTTCGATCTGATGGAGCAGGGCAAGTACACTTTTGAGGTTGCTCGTAACGCAGGTAAAGAAGAGATTGCTGCAGCTGTAGAGAAGCTCTTCTCTGTACACGTCACCAAGGTAAACACACTTTCTGTTAAGCCAAAGAACAAGCGTGTACGTTATCAGCAGGCAGGTAAGACCCGCCAGTGGAAGAAGGCTATTGTTACCCTCGCTGCTGGTGAGACTATCGAGATCTTCGGTAATAACTCTGCTGAGTAAGGTTTTTCTCCCGTGCCTCTTTTGAGGTACGGGTTCGTATGCCGCGCATAGTAGAT
This sequence comes from uncultured Atopobium sp., assembly GCA_937905925.1. Classification (GTDB taxonomy): domain Bacteria; phylum Actinomycetota; class Coriobacteriia; order Coriobacteriales; family Atopobiaceae; genus Lancefieldella. The sequence continues at coordinate 104,847 of CALCXO010000029.1, read as the reverse complement.
ACGCGCGGTACCGTGGTAATCCGGTGTTAGCTCGACTTTCCCTTAAGCGGGCTAGCCAACGGAGAAGAAAGGGATACTGTTTATGGCAGTTAGGCATCTAAAGCCAACAAGCGCAGGCAGGCGCTTCCAGACAATCTCAGACTTTGCTGAGATTACAACTGATAAGCCCGAGAAGTCCCTTCTCGAGCCTCTGCCAAAGAAGGCTGGCCGCAACAACAATGGCCGCATCACTACCCGTCACCAGGGTGGTGGCCACAAGCGCCAGTACCGTCGTATCGACTTCAAGCGTCGCAAGGATGACATCCCAGCTAAGGTCGCTACTGTTGAGTACGATCCTAACCGTTCCGCTCGTATTGCTCTTCTGCACTATGCAGACGGCGCAAAGGCATACATCCTTTGCCCAGAGGGCCTGAGCGTCGGTGACACCGTTCTTTCTGGTACCAAGGACATCGACATCAAGCCTGGTAACTGCACCACTCTTGAGCAGATTCCAGTAGGTACTCTTGTTCACGCAGTTGAGTTCCAGCCTGGCAAGGGTGCTGCAATGGCACGTGCTGCTGGTACTTCCGTCCAGCTCATGGGTAAGGACAACGGCTATGCAGTTCTGCGTATGCCTTCCTCCGAGCTCCGTCGTGTTCTTCTGACCTGCCGTGCAACCATCGGCGAGGTTGGTAACGCTGAGCACTCCAACATTGTTGTTGGTAAGGCTGGTCGTTCCCGTTGGGCAGGCGTCCGTCCTACCGTCCGTGGTACTGTTATGAACCCTGTTGACCACCCACACGGCGGTGGTGAAGGTAAGAACCACACTTCTGGTCGTCCTTCCGTCACCCCATGGGGTAAGCCAACCAAGGGTTATAAGACCCGCGACCCGAAGAAGGCTTCTAACCGCCTGATCATTCGCCGTCGTAAGTCCAAGTAAGACACGAGTAGGAGTAGATAAATGAGCAGAAGTCTCAAAAAAGGCCCCTTTGTGGAGACTCGCCTCCTTGCGCGTGTCGCTGCAATGAACGAGGCTGGCAAGAAGGACGTTATCAAGACTTGGTCACGTTCCTCAACCATCTTCCCTGAGATGGTCGGTCACACCATCGCTGTTCACGATGGTCGTAAGCATGTACCTGTGTACGTCACCGAGTCCATGGTTGGTCACAAGTTGGGCGAGTTCTCCCCATCCCGTACCTTCCGCGGTCACAAGGCCAAATAGGGGGAGTGTAGTAAATGGCTAAGAACACCGATTCTATTGAGGTTCGCGCAACAGCTAAGTATGTTCGCGTTGCTCCTCGTAAGGCTCGCGCAGTTGTCGCGCTTGTCCGCGGTAAGTCTGTCGAGAAGGCCCTTGAGGTTCTTCAGTTCTCGACTCGCGCTGCCGCTACTGATGTTGCTAAGGTTCTGCGCTCTGCAGTTGCTAACGCCGAGAACAACAATGGACTCCGCGCTAACAACCTGGTAGTCAAGACCGCTTTTGTTGACGAAGGCCCAACGCTTAAGCGTATTCGTCCTCGTGCAAAGGGTTCGGCTTCCCGCATTAACAAGCGCATGAGCCACATTACCGTTGTCGTTGCACCTCGAAAGGAGGCGTAGGAATGGGTCAGAAAGTACAGCCTACAGGCTTCCGTCTTGGTGTAACCGAGAGCTGGCGTTCTCGTTGGTACGCCGATAAGGACTACGCCGAGCAGCTCGGCAACGATCTTGCTATCCGCAAGTATCTCGAGAAGCGCCTTGAGAAGGCAGCCGTTGCTCGTATTGATATCGAGCGCGCTGGCGATAAGGTCAAGGTAACTATTTTCTCCGCACGTCCTGGTATTGTCATTGGCAAGAAGGGTGCAGAGATTGACGGCCTCCGTGCAGATCTTGAGCGTGTTGCTAAGGTCGGCAAGGGTCAGGTCAACGTTGATGTTGTTGAGGTTAAGCGTCCTGAGCTTGACGCAAACCTTGTTGCTCAGTCCATCGCAGAGCAGCTTGAGCAGCGTGTCGCTTTCCGTCGCGCTATGCGTAAGGCTGTTCAGTCCGCTCGTAAGGCTGGCGCTAAGGGTATTCGTATCCAGTGCTCCGGTCGTCTGAACGGTGCTGAGATGGGCCGCCGTGAGTGGTACCGTGAGGGTCGCGTGCCTCTGCACACCCTTCGTGCTGCAATCGGCTATGGTACCGCTACAGGTCGCACCACCATGGGCGCTGTTGGTATCAAGGTTTGGATTTATTACGGCGAGAAGATGCCTGGACAGCCAACACCTAACCCAGCTCTTGAGGGCTCCGCTCGTCCTCGTCGTGCTCGCAATGAGAGGAGGGGCCGTTAATGCTTGCTCCAAAGCGTGTATTGCACCGTAAGGTACAGCGCGGTTCCATGAAGGGCCAGGCAAAGGGTAATACCCAGCTGCACTTTGGTTCCTGGGGCATCCGTGCAGAGGAGGCTCACTGGATTACTAACCGCCAGATTGAGGCTGCTCGTATTGCTCTCACCCGTGAGATGAAGCGTGGCGGTAAGGTTTGGATTACTATCTTCCCAGATAAGCCAATCACCAAGAAGCCTGCAGAGACTCGCATGGGTTCCGGTAAGGGTAACCCAGAAGAGTGGGTAGCAGTTGTTAAGCCTGGTCGTATCATGTTCGAGATTGATGGCGTACCAGAGGAAGTTGCTCGTGAGGCTCTCCGTCTTGCTCAGCACAAGCTTCCAATCAAGACCAAGATTGTCTCCAAGGCCGATCAGGACGGTGAGAACTAATGAAGTACACCGAAATCAAGGCTATGAGCGATGCAGACCTCGCTAAGAAACTCGAGGAAGGCCGCGCAGAGCTCTTTAATCTTCGTTTCCAGATGGCAACCAGCCAGCTGGACAACACCGCTCGCGTCAAGGCTGTTAAGCGTGACATTGCTCGCGTTCAGACCGAGATGCGCACCCGTCAAATTGCTGCGGAAGCATCCGCAGAGCAGAACTAGATCGCAGGAGATAAGTTATGGCAGAGACCGAAAGCAGAAATGCGCGTAAGGTTCGTACCGGACTCGTCGTCTCCATCTCTGGCGAGAAGACGATTACGGTAGAGATTACGTACCGTAAGCACCACCCTAAGTATGGCAAGATGATGACCATCGGCAAGAAGCTTCACGTTCACGATGAGAACAACGAGGCTGGTCTGGGCGATACCGTCCGCGTCATGGAGACTCGTCCTCTTTCCAAGACCAAGCGTTGGCGTCTCGCAGAGATCGTTGAGCGCGCTAAGTAATTAGCACCTAGGAAACAGCTTTTAGCTCAACCTAGTTTTGTATCTATCATTATTTCTCACGTGCGCAAATACGCGCACCTCTGAGAAATTAGGTTCCGGAGGAACGTCACATGATTCAGATGGAGACCATTCTCAACGTCGCTGACAACAGCGGCGCAAGGCGCGTAAAGTGCGTCAAGGTCCTTGGTGGCTCCAAGCGTCGTTACGCCGGCCTTGCCGACGTCATCATTGGCGCTGTCCAGGAGGCTACTCCAGGTGGTTCGGTGAAGAAGGGCGACATTGTTCGCTGCGTCATCGTTCGTACCGCTAAGGACACCCGTCGCAAGGACGGTAGCTACATCCGCTTTGACCAGAACGCATGCGTTCTTGTTAACAAAGAGGGTGAGCCCAAGGGTACTCGTATCTTTGGACCAGTCGCTCGCGAGTTGCGCGACCACAAGTACATGAAGATTGTCTCACTTGCACCTGAGACCCTTTAAGGAGGAACGACATGCCTAAGATGAAGATCAAGAAGGGCGACAAGGTCGAGGTCCTCACTGGTAAGGACAAGGGTAAGCGCGGCGAGGTACTTCGCGTATATCCAGAGAAGAACAAGGTTGTCGTTGAGGGCGTTGCAATTGCAAAGCGCCATGTCAAGCCAAACGCAGCTAACCAGCAGGGTGGCATCGTTGAGGCAGAGGCAGCAATCGACGCTTCAAATGTTGCTCTTATCGACCCTAAGACCGACAAGCCAACCCGTGTTGGCTACCTGATCAAGGAGGACGGCACCAAGGTCCGCGTCTCCAAGAAGTCAGGCGCTGAGCTCTAAGTTATACGTGTTTCTCGCTTTGTAGAAACATCTCAGAGCTACTTCAAACCCCGTTATCATCAGATAGCGGGGTTTTCTTTTTGGGCGAGAAGTACGGTGTTGTGTAAGTCGTGTGATGACACGAAAAAATATCAGCTAGCTTGAAATTCTCGCCCCATTTTTGCTCAATAAGGTCTAATATTGTTCATTGCGTCTTTCTATGGGACACGTATGTCTCGAGGATGCAGATGGCTCCTAGTTCGCCAAACTAGGAGGTGCGAGGCGATCCCCGCACTTAAAACCCCAAGAGTTAAGGAGAAACCATGGCAGACGAGAAGTACACACCTCGCCTTAAAGAGCTTTACTACGCATCCGTGCGTGATGCTCTGAAGGAGAAATTTGGTTACACCAACGTTAACCAGATTCCTAAGTTTGAGAAGATCGTTGTCAACATGGGTGTTGGCGAGGCAGCTACAGACGCTAAGGCAATTGACGGCGCTGTAAACGACCTCCGTACCATTACTGGTCAGCAGCCACTAGTTACACACGCTCGCAAGTCTATCGCAACCTTTAAGCTTCGCCAGGGTATGCCAATCGGCGCTAAAGTTACCCTTCGTGGCGATCGTATGTGGGAGTTCCTGGATCGTCTGATCGCAGTTGCAATTCCTCGTATCCGCGACTTCCGTGGTATCTCTGCTAAGAGCTTCGACGGCCGTGGTAACTTCTCCATGGGCGTAACCGAGCAGCTCATCTTCCCAGAGATTGACTTTGACAAGATGGACCACACCCGCGGTATGGACATCACCATTGTCACCACTGCTAACACCAACGAGGAGGGTAAGGCACTTCTCGACGCCTTCCACTTCCCATTCAAGCAGGACTAACTTTTACCTGCGCTTAAATTAAGCGCATTCCTATTGGCATCTTCGATGCCGGGTGACATAGTCACCAGCACTATTGTTTGAAGTCATCTTGGCGTTCGCCAAGTTGCATTTTGAAGGAGGATTTGTGGCTAAGACTTCGATGATCGTCAAAGCCTCGCGTGAGCCGAAGTACTCTACGCGCACACAGAACCGTTGCCAGCGTTGTGGACGTCCCCACTCCGTTTACCGCAAGTTTGGTCTGTGCCGTGTGTGCTTCCGTGAGCTAGCGAGCAAGGGCGAGCTTCCTGGTGTCCGCAAGGCAAGCTGGTAGGACTCAGGGCTCTGGCGTCAAGGCATCTGCGCCACGGGTGTAGATGAACCAGACACGCAGTTTCATCATTAACGAAGGAGAAGGATCAAATGAAAATTACCGATCCCATTTCAGACATGCTGACGCGTATTCGTAACGCAAACTCAGCTGGCAAGGATTCCGTATCCATGCCATCGAGCAAGGTGCTCGTTGAGATTGCTCGCGTCATCACCGAAGAGGGCTATGTCGAGGGTTACACCGTTGAGGATACTAAGCCTCAGAAGACTCTTCACATCACCCTTAAGTATGGTAAGAAGCGCGCTAAGGTTATCCGCGGCATCCGCCGTATTTCTAAGCCTGGTCTGCGCATTTACTCCACCGCTGAGAAGCTTCCACGCGTTCTTGGTGGTCTTGGTACTGCAGTGGTTTCCACTTCTAAGGGCATGATGTGCGACCGCGACGCTCGTAAGAACGGCGTTGGCGGCGAGGTCATCGCTTACGTTTGGTAAATCTGACAGGAATGAAAGGAGACAGCCGTGTCTCGTATTGGTAAGAAGCCTGTCCAGATTCCTGCTGGAGTCACTGTGACAGTTGATAACACCACCGTTACCGTTAAGGGTTCTAAGGGCGAGCTGACTCGTACTTTCTCTGAGCTGGTTGCTATCGCTCAGGAGGGCGAGGAGATTCTCGTTACTCGCGTTGATGAGTCCACTGAGTCCAATGCTCAGCAGGGTCTTGTCCGTACCCTTATCCACAACATGGTTGTTGGTGTCTCTGAGGGCTTCGAGAAGAAGCTCGAGCTCACCGGCGTTGGTTACCGTGTAGCACTTAAGGGCAAGGATCTTGACCTTTCCCTTGGTTATTCTCACCCAGTTCTCTATGTTGCACCTGAGGGCATTAGCTTTGAGGTACCTGATAACACTCACCTTACTGTTAAGGGTATTTCTAAGGAGAAGGTCGGTCAGGTTGCAGCTGAGATTCGTATGAAGCGTCCACCAGAGCCTTACAAGGGCAAGGGCATTCACTACGAAGGTGAGCACATCCGCAGGAAGCTCGGTAAGGCTGCTAAGTAAAGCAACCCTACTTTTAGGCTAAAAGACCATCACCCCGTTAGGTGATGGCATGTCTCTAAGGAGAAGGAATGAACAAGCAGCAGGCGAAAAAGGCGGGTCTTGAACGCCGCAAGCGCCGCGTACGTGCCAAGGTCTTTGGTACACCTGAGCGTCCGCGTCTTGCAGTTCACCGCACAAACGCAAACATTTATGCACAGCTTATTGACGACGCTTCTGGAAGAACTCTCTGCTCTGCCTCTACGCTTGACCCAGAGTTCCGTTCTACTGGCAAGGTTGGCTCCAACAAGGAGGCTGCTGAGTTCGTAGGTGAGCTTATCGGTAAGCGCGCTGCCGAGAAGAACGTCACTGAGGTCACTTTTGACCGTGGTGGCCGTCTCTATCACGGCCGCGTCAAGGCTTTGGCAGATGGCGCCCGCAACGCGGGCCTGAAGTTCTAGGAGGATTCAATGGCACGTGATCGTAAGCGCCAGCAGGATACGGATCTTCAGGAGCGCGTCGTTTATATTCACCGCGTTTCCAAGACCGTTAAGGGTGGCCGCCGTATGTCACTCGTTGCTCTGGTAGTCGTTGGCGACGGTAAGGGTAACGTTGGTATTGGCCAGGGTCGTTCCGCTGAGGTACCTCTGGCAATTCAGAAGGGCGTCGAGGACGCAAAGAGGAACATGTTCAAGGTCCCACTGACCGAGACTGGTTCCGTACCACACGCAGTCACTGGTCACTACGGTGCAGGTTCTGTTCTTATTAAGCCTGCATTCGAGGGTACTGGTGTTATTGCTGGTGGTCCTATTCGTCCACTCTTCGAGCTTGCAGGTATCACCAATGTACTTTCTAAGTCCCTTGGTACCGACAACGCTCTGAACATGATTAAGGCAGCAGCTGAGGGTCTGAAGGAGCTTTCCAGCCCAGAAGAAGCAGCTGAGCGTCGTGGCCTAACCGTCGGCGATATGTTCGTCGGAAAGGAGAACTAACGATGGCTAAGAACCTTAGCATCAAGCTTGTCCGTGGCGCTGTCGCAGGCGTCAAGAAGGACCAGACTGCTACGGTGAAGGCCCTCGGCCTCCACAAGATCGGCGATACCGTCGAGCAGCCTGACAACCCAAGCATTCGTGGAATGATCTTCAAGGTTAAGCACCTTGTCGAGGTTGAAGAGAACTAGAGGTAGTAATAATGCAGCTCAATGATCTTCGCCCCGCAGTGGGTTCGCGCAAAAATCGTAAGCGCGTAGGTCGCGGTAATTCTTCAGGCAATGGTACTTTTGCCGGCCGCGGTATGAATGGTCAGCTCTCCCGCTCTGGTGGCGGTAAGGGCGCTGGCTTCGAGGGTGGACAGCAGCCACTGGCTATGCGTCTTCCTAAGCTTCCTGGTTTCACTAACCACAACCGTGTTGAGTACGCTCCAGTCAACGTTGCTCGTCTGAATGCACTCTTTGCAGACGGCGAGACCGTAGACGCAGAGGCTCTGGTTGCTAAGGGAGTTATCAAGTACAACTTCATCCCAGTCAAGGTTCTGGGTGATGGCGAGCTTTCTAAGAAGCTCACTGTTAAGGTCGACAAGGTTTCCGCCTCCGCAAAGGCTAAGATCGAGGCGGCCGGTGGAAAGGTTGAGGCCGAGTAGTGAGTAAAGGAATCGCCAACGCATTTCGTGTTCCGGAACTAAGGGGAAAGATTCTCCTTACGGTACTGATTCTTCTTCTGTACCGTTTTGGTGCGTATCTTCCTGTGCCCGGTGCTCCATTCCAGCAGATGCTTTCTGTTTATCAGAATGGTCTTTCTAAGAATGGCGCAATGGCCGTGCTTAACCTATTTTCGGGTGGCGCTCTTTCTCGCATGTCTGTTTTCAGTCTGGGCATCATGCCTTACATTACGGCTCAGATCATCTTCCAGATGATGCAGTCCGTTATTCCATCTCTTGGCGAGCTTGCTAAAGATGGTGAGAGCGGCCAGCGTAAGATTACGCAGTACACGCGTTATCTTACGGTTGGCCTAGCTCTGCTCAATGCAGTTGGTTACCTGTTCTTGTTTAAGAGCTATGGTGTATCTTTTGCATCTATGGAGGGCGTGCCTGAGGCACTTGAAAACTTCCTGGTAGTCTTTACCATGCTAGTTGGTGCCATCATTATTATGTGGCTCGGTGAGGTTATTACTCAGCAGGGTGTTGGCAACGGAATGAGTCTTATCATCTTTGCAAACATCATGGCTGGACTTCCAACAGCCCTTATTTCTTCAGTAGCTACTCGTGGAAACATTGTTCTTACCGTTGTTACTGTTGTGGTTATGCTCGCTATTATTCCGCTCATTGTTTACATTGAGCGTGGTCAGCGTCGTATTCCTATCAACTATGCCAAGCGCGTTGTTGGTCGTCGTATGATGGGTGGTCAGTCAACGTACCTTCCAATTAAGGTAAACACTGCAGGCGTTGTGCCAATCATCTTTGCATCTGCAATCCTGTACCTTCCTGCTCAGGTTGCTGTGTTCTTCCCAGGAGTAGAGTGGATTCAAAATCTTGCTACTTCACTTTCTTCTGGATGGGTTAACTGGGTTCTCTCAGTTATGTTCATTGTCTTCTTTGCATACTTCTACACCTCAATGGTGTTCAATCCAGAGGAGACAGCAGACCAGCTTAAGAAGCAGGGTGGCTTTATTCCTGGTGTTCGTCCAGGTACTGCTACTTCAACGTATATCAAGACTGTTATTGACAGAGTCACCCTCCCCGGTGCTATCTTTATGGCAGTTCTTGCAATCGTCCCAACCATTATTTTCTGGTTCACAGGCGATTCGTTGATACAGGCGTTTGGTGGAACTTCCGTCCTTATTATGGTCGGTGTTGCAATGGATACACTCTCTTCCATTGAGTCCCACCTTAAGATGCACAACTATGAGGGCTTCTTTAAGTAGTTCTTAATACGTAGCATAAAGGGGCCTGGAAACAGGCCCCTTTTATTATTTGAAAGGAAGGCGAAGCATGAACATTGTTCTTCTCGGCGCACCTGGCGCTGGCAAGGGTACACAGGCTCAGAAGCTCGTTGCAGAGTATGGACTTGCTCACATCTCAACCGGTGACCTTCTTCGTGCTGCTGTTAAAGCTCAGTCTGAGCTTGGCGTTAAGGCTAAAGAGTATATGGATGCTGGTCAGCTTGTTCCAGATCAGCTTGTAATTGACCTGGTAAAAGAGCGCCTTTCTGCAGACGATGCAAAGACTGGTTTTATTCTTGATGGCTTCCCACGCAACACCGCTCAGGCAGTAACCCTTGATTCTGAGCTTCAGAATATGGGCCTCAAGCTTGATGCAGCTCTGCTTGTTGCTGTTGAGCCAGAGGTTATTGTTGAGCGTCTTTCTTCTCGCCGTACGTGCAAAGAGTGTGGTTACACTGCACCTGCTGATACAGAGACTTGCCCAAATTGTTCTGGTGAGATGTATCAGCGTGATGACGATAAGCCAGAGACAATTCGTAAGCGTCTTGATGTATACGAGAACCAGACTTCTCCTTTGATTGAGTACTACAAGGGTCATGGAATTCTGAAGGAGGTCAACGGAGATCGTCCTGTTGACGAGGTATTCGCCGACGTAAAGACACTCCTCGCACTATGATTACGATAAAAACATCTGAACAAATCGAGGCAATGAAGGTGTCGGGCGCCCTTTCTAAGGCAGCTCTTCGCCGTGCTGGATCCATGATTAGACCTGGTGTTTCAACGCTCGAGATTGACCGTGCTGTTGAAGCTTTTATTAGACTTCATGGCGGAACCCCTACCTTTAAGGGCTACGGTGGATTCCCTGGATCTGTTTGCTCTTCTATTAACGAGCAGATTGTTCACGGTATTCCATCAGCTAACGTCATTTTGCAAGATGGCGATATTCTGACCATTGACACGGGTGCTACCGTTAACGGTTGGGCAGGAGATAACGCTTGGACGTTCTACTGCGGAACAGTTGACGAGAAAACCCAGGCACTTTGTGAGGTTACCCGCGATTGCCTTAAGGCAGGTATTGCAGCTGCTGTTCCTGGTGCTCGCCTTGGCGATGTTGGACATGCAGTTCAGAAGCTTGCTGAGGATAACGGCTATGGCGTTATTCGTGATTTTGTTGGCCATGGTATTGGCCGCAATCTTCACGAGGATCCCGAGGTCAGAAACTATGGTCGTGCAGGTAACGGTATTGTTCTTCGTGAGGGAATGGTAATTGCAATTGAGCCTATGATTGCTATGGGTACCTACGATTGCACCGTTCTTGAAAATGGTTGGACCGTTGTTACAGATGATGGCCTGCCATCAGCACATTATGAGAACACGGTTGCTATTACTGCCGATGGTCCCGTTATCGTTTCAGAAGATGAAGTTGGTCCATGGTGCGAGATGCAGGGTGGCATAGAGTAACTAATACATTGTTCTTCTCGCTATCTAATTGTGTTGAAAAAATAAGTGATAGACGAGTGGCACATTTTTATGTATTATTGATAACCGCTGTCGATGTGTCGAGAGGATGAAAGTTGGCTAAACAAGACGCGATTGAGCTTGAAGGCAAGGTACTAGAACCCCTGCCAAACGCTATGTTTAACGTTGAGTTAGAGAACGGCAAGACCATCCTTTGCACCATCTCAGGTAAGATTCGAATGAACTACATTCGAATTCTCCCTGGTGACAAGGTTGTAGTAGAGATTTCTCCTTACGATCTTACTAGGGGTCGCATTACTTACCGTTACAAGTAAGTAGTGTCCAGCCTTGTGCCATGCATGAGGCTATCTGTGTCTTTGCGCATGTTGCAAGGGCATATGTACGCAAGTACAGTCGGTATTTCACGCCAGCGGCTGGGCGAGTATATAGTTCGTATCAGCAGAACCGAAAGGAAGACACATGAAGGTACGTCCTTCGGTAAAGAAGATGTGCGACAAGTGCAAAGTCATCCGTCGCCACGGTAAGGTTTACGTGATTTGCGAGAACCCGCGCCACAAGCAGCGTCAGGGCTAAGGAAGGAGCACCAAGTTGGCCCGTATTAACGGCGTCGACCTGCCACGCGATAAGCGTGTTGAGGTCGGACTCACCTATCTTTACGGCATTGGTCAGACTCGTGCAACCAAGATTTGCAACGAGACTGGTATCGATGTAAATACTCGCGTCAAGGACCTCACAGAGGAAGAAGTCACCAAGATTCGTGACTTTATTGACGCAAATTACACCACCGAGGGCGATCTTCGCCGCGAGGTGCGTCAAAATGTTGCCCGCCTGATGGAGATTGGCTGCTACCGCGGCCTCCGTCACCGCAAGGGCCTCCCTGTCCACGGTCAGCGTACCCACACTAACGCTCGTACTCGTAAGGGTAAGAAGCGTCAGGTGGGCGGCAAGAAGAAGTAGGCGAGGAGTAGCTAATGGCACAGAAAAAGAACGCTCGCACTACACGCGTCCGCCGCTCCGAGCGTAAAAACATTGCAGTGGGCCAGGCCCACATCAAGAGCACATTCAATAACACGATTGTCTCTATTTCCGATCCCCAGGGTAATGTAATTTCCTGGCAGTCCGGTGGTACCGTCGGCTTCAAGGGCTCTCGTAAGTCCACTCCTTTTGCTGCACAGCTTGCAGCAGAGGCAGCAGCAAAGGCAGCAATGGAGCACGGTCTCCACAAGGTAGCTGTTTTTGTTAAGGGCCCAGGCTCTGGTCGCGAGACCGCAATCCGTTCCCTTCAGGCAGCAGGCCTCGAGGTTTCGGGTATTCAGGATAAGACACCTATTGCACACAACGGCTGCCGTCCTAAAAAGCGCCGTCGCAACTAGCACGAAAGGACAAGCAAATGGCAATTGATAGGACCCCGGTCCTTAAAAGATGTCGTCAGCTTGGCATCGATCCCGTTGTGATGGGGATCAATAAGACTTCTAACCGTGAGCCACGTCGCCGTCGTCGCCAGGAGAGCGAGTACGGTATGCAGCTCCGTGAGAAGCAGAAGGCTAAGTTCATTTACGGCGTCCTTGAGAACCAGTTCCACGGCTACTATGAAATGGCTAAGAAGAACCCAGGCATTACTGGTGACAACCTGATGAGCATCCTTGAGACTCGTCTTGACAACGTCATCTTCCGCCTTGGCTTTGCTCGTACACGTAAAGAGGCTCGTCAGACTGTCCGTCACGGTCACATCACCGTTAACGGTCAGCGCGTTGACATTCCTTCTTATCGCGTAAAGAGCGGCGATGTTATCGCTGTTGCTTCCAAGGCAAAGGATCTTCTTCCAATCAAGGAAGCTCTCATTTCCTCCGAGCACATGGCAGTTCCTGCATGGCTTGAGGTTGACATTGAGAAGCTGCAGGGCACTGTTCTTCAGCTTCCAACCCGCGATCAGATCGACCTTGAGATTGACGCACAGCTGATCGTCGAGCTCTACTCCAAGTAAGCCCGACCCGTTTTGGAGGTAGCAATGTCCGAATTTATCCGACCAAACGTGTCGGTAGATGAAATCGGCGCAAACGTCGCTCGTGTGAGCGTAGAGCCGCTTGAGCGTGGCTATGGTGACACGCTTGGCAACTCCCTCCGCCGCGTACTGCTTTCCTCTCTTGAGGGAGCTGCGGTTGAGGCCATCCAGATTGATGGCGTTCAGCATGAGTTCACTACGGTTGAAGGCGTCTATGAGGACGTTACTGACATCGTTCTGAACGTTAAGGGCCTAGTTTTCCGCAACACCAACAACTCTGATGAGGCTGAGGCTTCCATCTCTGTTGATGGTCCTTGCAAAGTCTCTGGTGCTGATCTTGATGTTCCTATGGGCTACGAGCTGGTTAACCCAGCTCAGCACATTTGCACCCTTGCTGAGGGAGCTCATCTTTCCATGAGACTTCGTCTTGGTAATGGTCGCGGTTATGTTTCCGGTGAGGATAACGAGCGTGAGAGCGATCCAATTGGATTCATTCACGTTGACTCGATCTTCTCGCCAGTTCGCCGCTGCGCTAAGGCTGTTGAGCCTTGCCGTGTTGGCCGTCACACCGACTATGATCGTCTGGTGCTTGAGGTTGAGACCAATGGTGCAATCAGCCCTCGCGAGGCTGTCGTTGAGGCTGCAAACATCATTAACCAGCACATGAGCGCATTCATGGGACTTACTGATTTTGACGAGACTCAGGAAGAGGCTTCGATTTTTGCTAAGGCAGACGTCGAGGACGATTCCGAGCTTGAGAAGCAGGTTGAGGACTTGGACCTTTCCGTCCGTTCTTACAACTGCCTCAAGCGTGCAGGAATTCACTCTGTCCGTCAGCTCGTTGATTTCTCTGAGAACGATCTTCTCAACATCAGAAACTTTGGTGTTAAGTCTATTGAAGAAGTCAAGGAAAAGCTCGAGAGCATGGGCCTGTCCCTTAAGGCTTAGTCGCGCCTTGTCACGCATAGGAGAATGTAAATTATGAGGCACAATAAGAAGAGGGGCATGAAGCTTGGTACTGATGCTAGCCACACCAAGGCCATCAAGAAGAGCCTGATCCAAGCCCTTTTCACTAACGATCGTATTAAGACTCTTGACGTCCGCGCTAAGGCAGTTCGCGGCGAGGTCGACAAGGTCATCACTTGGGCAAAGCGCGGCGACCTTCACGCTCGTCGTCTTGCTATGGCCAAGGTTGGTAACGCAGAGCTTGTCCGTGAGGTATTTGACAAGGCTGCTCAGGGTATGTGGGCTGACCGCAACGGCGGCTACACCCGTATTATGAAGCTTGGTCCTCGTAAGGGCGATGCTTCTGAGGTTGTTATCCTTGAGCTCGTTACCGAGCCAGTTCAGCCAAAGGCTTCTAACAAGAAGGCTAAGGCTACCAAGGTTGCTCCTGCTCCTGTAAAGGAAGAGGAGACCGAGGCTCCAGCAGAGGAGACCGAGCAGACCGAAGAGGCTGCAGAGTAACTTCTGTCAAAGTGAATCTGAAGAGGTCCTGGCTTTTTGCTGGGACCTCTTTTTCAAATGAAGGAGGGTTGTCATGATTGAGTTCAAAAACGTATCTTTTGCATACGGTGCGTTAGCTGCTACACAATCCATGACTGACTCTTCTTCTGAAGATGCCATAGGAGCCACAGAGAGCCAATCTCCGCACCCAATGGCACTAACCCTGGATAACGTTTCATTTACCCTAAAGCCTGGCTCTAGAACGGTTGTGCTTGGCCATAATGGCTCAGGCAAGTCAACGCTTGCAAATCTTTGTAATGCATCACTTTTTCCTCTATCCGGAGAGGTTTTAGTAGACGGCAATTCAGTTGCTGTAGTGCCTTCTACTCAGATTTCTTCTGTTGTGGGGATGGTTCGCCAAGATCCAACAGCGCAGCTTGTTTGTGCAACGGTTTTTGATGAGGTTGCCTTTGGTCCTGCTAATCTTGGTTTGCCAAAAGAAGAGATAGTTTCTCGCGTTACTCAAACACTGGAGCTTTGTGGCATTGCCGATTTGATTGACGCGCCTACCCATACGCTTTCTGGAGGCCAACAGCAGCTTGTTTCTATTGCAGCAGCGCTTTCAGTGCATCCACGTTATCTGGTGCTTGATGAGGCATTTGCTCAGCTTGATACTCGATTCAGAAATCACCTTTCTAACCTGGTAAATACCCTTGTTACAAACGAGATGGGTGTGCTTGAGATTTCTCATTCGTTTGAGTCTCTTCCCGGGGCTGACCAGGTACTTGTTTTGGAGAAAGGCCAGTTAGTTTGGTCGGGAACTCCCACAGAGTTTCTCTTGGATGCAAATGCAATCGCAAACGCTGGTTTTGATGATGCACTCACAGCAACAGCGCATATAGCTGCACAGGCTGGCTATAAGTTTGATGTGCCTTTTAACGCATCAGAGTTTGTTGCGTTTCTTATTCAGAACAACCTTGCGTTTGATGCTTTGGATACCCTTGTGTATCAGCGTGCCCTTGAGGTGGTGCGAGCAAACAACTATGACGGGATCCAGGCGCTTGGCGAGGAACACGAGCTGGCAGTTTGTGGCGTGTCTCACGCGTTTGACAGGCCCGTTCTGCATGACGTAACACTATCTGCCACAGGGGAGCTTGTTGTTCTGGTAGGCGCTTCTGGCTCTGGAAAAACAACCTGCGCCCGCATAGCCGCTGGCCTCATAGAGGCTGATACCGGGCACGCAACAATCGATGCGCGACTGGTGTGCCCTGGAGATGTCGGCATGTGTTTTCAGCGCCCTCAGGATCAACTCTTTGCCCAAAGTGTTGCTGAAGATATCGCGTTTGGTCCAACTAACAAGGGTTTCTCGCCAGACGATGTTGAGGCGCTTGTCGCGTATGCGGCAGCACGTGTGGGGCTTGACCAGCGGGTCATGGACGCGTCTCCGTTGACGCTTTCTGGTGGCCAGGCTCGTCGCGCAGCGCTTGCAGGAACGCTGGCCTGCGCAACGTACGCGGTAGTGTTTGATGAGGCAACGTCTGGACTTGATGGCGAGGCGCGCTCGCAGGTGCTGCATCTTGCTCGTGAGCTGGCAAACGAAGGCAAAGCGGTTCTTGCAATCACCCATGATGTAAGCGAATGGCTTCCTTTTGCTGACAGAGTAGTGTTTCTCGAGAAGAGCTGTGTTGTTGCAGACGTCAATGTGCAAGAAGCACAGACAACCCCAGAGATATACGAGGCTGCGCAGCTTGATTGCCCACTGTTTGTAAGCGTATTGCATGAGCTTTTGGAGGCCTGCTATGTCTAAGTGCCCCTGTGCTCTGCTTAAGTGCTTCTCGCTTGCTTCATTGACAGCGCAGACAAAAATCGTTGCCACTTTTGTGGGTATTGTTGCTCTCTTCTCAGTACAGCAGCCACTTGCCTTTGCGGTGTTCGCCTTGATTTGTGTGAGCCTTTTGTGGAGTGCACGTGTAAGCTTGCTAGAGTTTTTGCGCGTAGCAAAGCCTGCAGTGTTCATTCTGCTTATATCATTTGTGGCCAATACGCTGGTGTTTATTGGACATCCCGATATCATTTTTTCTGGATCAGTTGGTCTTTCTGTGGCGGGTTTTTACAGAAGCACCGTGGCTATTGCCCGCGTGTTGCTTGCCTTGGAGCTGGTTTTATCGGTTGCGTCAACAACTACACCTACGCAGCTTGCTGATGGCTTTTCTGTACTGTTGCTGCCGTTGCGTCTTATTCGTGTTGACGTTGATGGTTTGAGCATTGTGCTCTCAATTGCTCTGAGGGCAATTCCGCTTACCTTAGAAGAACTTGATAGAATTAGAGCAGCTCAGAGGGCGCGTGGATTCAATTTTGAATCAGGCGGTATTGTTGAGCGCATTAAAAAGTGGTTTACGCTTTTGGTACCGCTGACCGTCTCGCTCTTTCAGCGCGCGGATCAGATGGCGCAAACAATGACAGATCGCTGTCTTGGTGCAGCAAAACGCACGCGTATCTCCGCAAAAATGCAGCTTGTTGACTGGGTAGTGTTGCTGTTGTGGATTACGCTATGTCTTGGCCTTACAACGCTGTAGTGATCTTGCATTGCAGGTACTGCCTTGCATTGCTGTAGCGGTCTTGCGTCCAGCAGCTACAATACGTGCGTCAACTTTGAGCCTACGATACAATCACTTTAGTGGGCACAAGTCATTTCAGGGAGCTTCATGAACTCAGAAACATCACAGAATATTGCATCAAATTGCAGTTTTGATGCATGCGAGGAGGCTTCGGCTGAGCCTTCAGCTTCTGAGACTCTCGCTAAAGCTTCTTCTGAGCCTGAAGCCACGCTTGTTATCCAGCTGGGCTATCGCGGTGCTGCATTCTGCGGCTTTGCCGAGCAGCCCACCCAGCGCACCGTGGCAGGAGACCTTCGCCGCGCGCTTGAGACCGTTTTGCGCAGAGAGGTCGAGCTCACCTGTGCAGGCAGAACCGACGCCGGCGTGCACGCCCAGGCCCAGTACGTAAGCCTGCCTGTCTACGGCGCTGAGTTGGCGCTGTCTGGCGAGAAACTCGTTCGCTCGCTCACCGCTCTGACCGACGATGACATCTCTATCCGACAACTCTTCCGTGCCCCACAGGGTTTCTCGGCACGCTTTGATGCCCAGGCTCGCTCGTATCGATATCGCATTTGTGCAGGTAGCGCTCGTCCCGTGCTGGGCTGGGACCACGTGTGGTGGTACAACGGCCACTTGGACGCAGAGCTTATGGACAAGGCGGCGCAGGCGCTGGTGGGAGAGCACGATTTCAAGAGCTTCTGCAAGGCAATTTCTGCCGAGGGCAAGCCAACGCATCGTTTTGTGGAGCGCCTTACCGTTGAAGAAATTGAAGAGACTGGCGAGAAACTCATTGCAGTTGATATTACGGGTAACGCCTTCTTGCATAACATGGTGCGCACGATTGTGGGCACACTGGTTGAGATTGGCCGAGGTCACAGGCCTGTTGAGTGGATTGACGAGGTTCTAGCTGCTCAGAATAGAATTGCTGCTGGCAGTTGTGCACCTGCTCAGGGCCTCACGTTTGTGAGCGTTCGCTATCCAGAGGGTGTTTTGCAACCCTGGTAGCGCTTTCGGTACCTTGATTGCATCGTAGTTTCTGTGTACCAATCTAGCTTCATCGGTCTTCTCGCGCCGTTTACGAAGTCTTTTCTACCACTTGTATTGTGTGCGGTGGTTTCCCTCGCAAAGTAATAGCATCATAGAAGAGAGCGTCTTTTTAGGAGCTCTTGCAGAACTGATGAACAGTGAGGCAGGGAGCCAGTATGTTTAGGAAAAGAGAAAGATTTGAGCGCAGTGATGTTCCGCGCCAGAATCCCTATACCAATGTGATTGGCCTTGCCGTAATTGCCATTGTTGCCGTGCTTGTGGGTATTGTCGTTGTAACTATTTGGGACCGCGTGCAGCTTGAGTCGCACCTGGGAGACCATGGGCTTAACAAGGCTGTAAAGAGCCAGAGCGTTTCAGGCAATCCGGATGGCACTACACAATCTGATGATGACTTTCTTACCTATGCCGTTATCAGCACAAATTCACTTAAGGCAGGGGAGTCAACGCTTCAGTCTGTGCAACTTCTGGTCATTGATCGCACACAGGGAACTGGTCATATAGTGTCTATTCCTACTGATGTTTATGCAGAAGTAGATTCAAATGCTAAAACACTGGCAGATATTTACAAAGATGACGGCCAAAGTGCTTTTGTTGGCGCGCTTGCTTCTATCACCAACATCAAGATTACACACGTTATCATTGCCACAGATGATGTGTGGGAGAAAATCTCGGCACTTTCTGGTTCGGGCGCTCGCTCACTGGTAAGCAATGCTTCCAGCCTGCTGTCCTCCATGGTTACCGATATGAAGCCCAATCAGCTTCTTGAGCTTGCAGAGATTGTGCAGCCAATTGGCGTGTCTAATCTTGAGCATGATGAAGCTCCTGTTGTTGAAGGCTCAAGTGGCACTACCGTTGACGCCACGGCCTTAGGAAAGCTTGTTGGCATGCTTGTATAGACGTTATGGGAATTGTGTGTAGCGCCACTCCTACAAAATAGGCCAGATGTCCACATAACAGCAGTTAAACACGATGTGTGGAGAGATTTTGATAGAATAAAAATGTCTTTTTAATTCACTTTTTATGAGTAAACTGGTATCTAAAATTTAGGATCAGTTTGGGGGATGTGGAATGCACGAGCGCTCATACAATCCACATATGATTTCGGTTCTCATGGCCGCTGATAATGACGCTGATGCTATTAGAACGGTAATTAGGCAACTTCAAGAGCAGACATATCCTCATTGGGAGCTCATCATCGTTGACAATAGCTCCGATCCCCAGATTGCTCGCATGTTAGATAACCTTGCCAATCAAGAGCCTCGTTTAGATGTCTTGTGCCAATCGGGCATTAGCCATTTTGTTGCGCTTGAGATTGCTCAAGGTCGTGCTCGCGGAGCCTATACGCTTACCACTGAGTCTTCTTATAGGTTTAACTCACACGTTTTGCAGGAGCTTTATTCTGCAGCTACCGCTTTGGGTCCTGTTGGTTCACCTAAAGCGGCTGATATTGTTATTGCGCACATGAAAACCGCCAATGCACCTATGGAATGCAAAAAAGCTTTTGGCTCAAAAGCTTCTGCATTGTTGCGGGTATTTGAGGAGTCGCAGCTTCCTTATTTGACGTCTATGAGCGGAAAGCTCTGCTCAACGCGCATTTTGGCCGAGATTAAGCATGAGCCAGAAACTGATGGTGAGTGCAATTTTGTTGGCTACTGCTTTGAGATTGCAAAAAATGTTACGTACGCTCCAGAAGCAATTTTTGTAGATGTACCAGCGGAATCTTCTGAGGAAGAAAAAACTATTGCTGCTTCTATGGACAAGCTCACTCAGGAACGTCAGGCGCTCATGGCCCTTGCCAAACATCTTGGCTTTGCAAACTCAAAAAAAGTTCAAAAGTTGATTAGTCGCTACCTGATTAGCAAACTTCTTAAGAATATGTATCCTGCATTCAACGAAGAATCCCAGCTCAGCCATGAGGAAAAAGAAAACTTTATTGTTAAGATTCTTTCTAATCCTGTAGCGCACCTTATTGTCACTGAAGCAACTTCTCCGCGACTGGTAGCTCATGCCTTGCTTGGTGCTATTTTGTCTACTACAACACGAGCTCGTTATGCCTATGTACGCAGAGCCGTATGGTATGCACGCTTTATGCGTATACCACTTGCGTAAGTAACTTCGTGTAAGGTTGGCCGGTATTTGACAGCTTGATGTCGCCGGCTTTAACGCCTGTCCATGAGCGATTTAAACGTCTGTGCAATGCCGTCATTTTTGACACGGAAAAATCCCTCTTTGGCTAGATAAGCATAGCGAGCAAACTTATCATCTTTAGGCAAAGCAATACCTCGCGCTTGTGCAAAGAAAGCTTTTCCAGAGCCTGAGATTGCTGAGTTTTCAAACACGTGCTTTGCATCCATGCGCTCAAAGCTCTTGGCGAGAAGATCGTGCACTTCTGAGTCAATCTGGCCTGCAGCATCATGTTCTTCTCGCCAGGTAAGCGCGTCTTTTGTAAGCAGCGCGTAGTTGATGCCGCGCAGTGTAAGAGCGTTGAGCACGACGTCTGAGGTAATGTTGCGTGCGTCCACAACATCCATCATGTCGTTCCAGCGCTCAAGCGGAATTTTAGGCTGACGCTGCGCAAAGGTGGCAGCTTCTGCATAGCCATTCTCGCGATAGTTGTAAAGTGCTGAGTCTGTGTACACCAAACGGGCACCACAGCAATGTGAGGCAATAAGGAAGGGGTTGTCTACCCAGCCTGCACCAGGGACTTCTTTAAAGCTGATGTTGTTCTGGGTCAAGAATTCTTTGCGATAGAGTGCCGTCCAAATGGCAGGGTGGTGCAACAGAAGCTGAGCCATCTGGTCAATAGAACAGGGCTGATGCTTGGGCTTGACGCGACCCTTATAAGCGCATGGAATCCTGTGCTCGGTGGAACCAGCACCGTTCTTTACCTGAGCCCTTACTCCTGCTCGACCGTTTTTCTGATTGCCAAACACGCGCCAATACGCAGAACGTGCAATATCTACCTGGTCTTCTCCGCCGTTTGCTTGGATAAGATCAACAAGTTCTTGAACCATAGTTGGCTCAAGGTAATCGTCAGGCTCAACAATTCCTACCCATATGCCATGAGCTGCGGCAATACCACGATTACACGTTTTTCCGTAGCCTTCGTTTTCTTTGTCTATGATGACAAGGCGTCCATCACGGGCAGCATATGCTTCCAAAAGAGCTAAAGACGAGTCAGTTGAGCCGTCGTTTAAGCAGATAATCTCCAGGTTGGTGTAGCTCTGCGATTGAATGCTTGCCAGGCACTGCTCCAGATAGTCCGCAACGTTATATATAGGCACAACAAGAGAAACCAAGGGTTGGTGGTTTTGAGCGTGACTCATCTAAACTCCTTTTGATTGCTGCTTTATACTATAAGTCACTAACCCATTCACGAAGTCACATTTTGAGGAAATATGAAGCGCACCGCCCTTGTTATAGTCACCTTTAAACGCCAGGAACTGCTCTCTAACCTGCTTAATTCCATTACGCAGCTCACACAAGCTCCATGGCGCATCATTGTTGTGGACAACGAGAACTCCCCTGAAACAGCCTCACTTGTGTCTGACTTTTCCGAGAAGGTCAAAACCTTGTGGGGAGAAACCACTACAGATCCCGATGCTCACGGAGGCACTAATCGCGTGTGCTACGCGCCTATGGAGCAAAACACCGGCGGTTCCGGCGGCTTCTCTGAGGGTGTGCGCGTAGGCTATGAGCTGGGCGCTGAGTGGTTCTGGGTTATGGACGATGACGTAGCTGTGCTGCCTGATGGTCTTGATAAGCTTGACGCATGGTCAGATAAGGCTGAGGTCATCCAGGGCCAGCGTTACGACTTTGATGGTGGTCCTTTCTTCTGGCAGTATCGTTTTAGTACCGCTTTGGGCATCTATAATCCGCTGGCAAAGGCTGGTTTTGATGGCGTTGCGTACCGCGAATGTAATGTTATGTGCTTTGAGGGTGCCTGCTTTAAGCGCTCTGTAGTGCAAAAGATTGGCCTACCTGATGCGCGTTTCTTTATCTACTGGGATGACGCCTTATATGGCTATTTGGCCAGCAAGGTAACGCAGCCTATTTTGATTCCAGATTTTGTTCTTTCAAGATGTCGAGAAGTTCCTGGTCAGAGTATTGGTTCTGTGCGTCAGCTTAATTCAACCTCTGATATGACGCGCTATTACATCACACGTAACCGCGGCTATATTGCTCGTTACTTCCAGGTTCACGGTGATTACAATCCCGTACTCTTTGGTGTTGGCACTGCGCTCACCTTTGCAAAAGAGATTATTCGACTCATTTTGGTAGATAGAGCGCACTTCTCGTCTGGTCTTTCTCGCCTTATTAAGGGTTGGAAGGATGCACGTCTTATCTATAAAGATGCAACCTGGCGTCCACAACCTCCACTTGAGTAAGACTCAGAGCCGACAGTTTGTGTCGGCTTTTTTGTCGCCTCAATGCTCAACAAAAGTGAGCACCGAAGGGCGAATTGTGGGGCATTTGTGAAAGGCGACGAATGCCTACTTACAAAAAATCGAATTATTTTTTGACCATTAATAAATTTTGTAATTAGCGAAGTTTCTAGCTAATTTTCTACCTGCAGAGATATTGATTGCCATAACGTGTCAATACATAATTTTGTATTCGTGTGGAAATTTCACAATATATTGTTATAGTTCTCGAACTCAAACACTATAAGTTGTGGCATAGTAGTTCCCATCACACAAGCGGGTTCCCAACCACTTCGCTTAGGCAAAAGCTTAGGAACCGCAGTGATAATCCAATTAAACACGCATGAAAGCGTTGCTTTCACCAACGTTTGTTCAAGGAGTTTGCACATGAAGATTATCAAGCGCAATGGCTCAGAGGTCACCTTCGAGGTAGAGAAGATTGTTAACGCAATCGCTAAGGCTAACGCAGAGGTCCCTGAGGATCAGCGCCTGACTGAGCGTGAGATTCAGTTTGCTTCCCTCAACGTTACCGATGAGTGCGAGAAGGCTGGACACACCGTCACCGTCGAGGAGGTCCAGGACCTTGTCGAGGATCAGCTCATGGCTCTTGACCGCTTTGAGGTTGCTCGTAAGTACATCATTTACCGCTACATTCAGAACCAGAAGCGTCACAAGAACACCACCGATGACAAGATTCTGTCTCTGATTGAGTGCAACAACGAGGAAGTCAAGCAGGAGAACTCCAACAAGAACCCTACCGTTGTTTCTGTTCAGCGTGACTACATGGCTGGTGAGGTTTCTAAGGACCTCGTTCAGCGTGAGCTTCTTCCAGAGGATATTGTTGCTGCTCACAACGAGGGTCTTATCCACTTCCACGATTCCGATTACTTTGCACAGCACATGCACAACTGTGACCTCATCAACCTTGATGACATGCTGCAGAACGGCACTGTTATCTCTGGTACTCTGATTGAGCGTCCACACAGCTTCTCCACTGCATGCAACATTGCAACTCAGATCATTGCTCAGGTAGCATCCTGCCAGTACGGTGGTCAGTCCATCTCCTTGGCTCACCTTGCTCCATTTGTTGATGTTTCTCGTAAGAAGATCCGCAAGACCGTTATGGAGGAGATGAACTCCGTCGGTGTTGAGCTCTCTGCTGAGCAGCTCAACGAGATGGTTGAGAAGCGCCTTCGTGATGAGGTTTCTCGTGGCGTTCAGACCATTCAGTACCAGGTTGTCACTTTGATGACCACCAACGGCCAGGCTCCTTTCATTACTGTCTTCATGTATCTCAACGAGGCAAAGAATGAGCAGGAGAAGGAGGACCTTGCACTCATCATTGAGGAGATGCTCCGTCAGCGTTACCAGGGCGTAAAGAACGAGGAGGGTGTCTGGATTACTCCTGCATTCCCTAAGCTCATCTACGTTCTTGAAGAGGACAACGTTTACGAGGATTCCAAGTACTACTACCTCACTCAGATGGCTGCAAAGTGCACCGCTCGCCGCCTTGTCCCAGACTACATCTCTGAGAAGAAGATGAAGGAGTACAAGCTTTCTAAGGGCGAGAAGGAAGGCGAGGGCGATACCTTCACTTGCATGGGCTGCCGTTCCTTCCTGACACCAGACCGTTCTGGTAATGGCTTCAACAACGTTGCTCGCGCAAAGAACTATGAGCCAAACAAGCCTAAGTATTACGGCCGCTTCAACCAGGGTGTTGTAACTATCAACCTTCCTGATGTTGCTCTTTCTGCTGGTCGCGATATGGACAAGTTCTGGAAGATTTTTGATGAGCGTCTTGAGCTTTGCCACCGCGCACTTCGTGCTCGTCACGATCGCCTGAAGGGCACCCTGTCCGATGCTGCTCCTATCCTTTGGCAGTACGGCGCGCTTGCTCGCTTGGACAAGGGTGAGGTTATCGATCCTTTGCTTTACGGCGGATATTCCACTATTTCCCTTGGTTATGCAGGCCTGTACGAGTGCGTTAAGGCTATGACTGGTCACAGCCACACTGACAAAGAGGCAACTCCATTTGCACTCCAGGTTATGCAGCACATGAACGATAAGTGCACCGAGTGGAAGGAAGCAGAGGATATCGATTACTCCCTCTACGGAACTCCTCTTGAGTCCACTACCTACAAGTTTGCTAAGGCACTTCAGCGTCGTTTTGGTGTTATCCCAGGCATTACCGACAAGGGCTACATCACCAACAGCTACCACGTCCACGTTGCAGAAGAGATTGACGCATTCCAGAAGCTCCAGTTTGAGTCTGAGTTCCAGCGTCTTTCCCCAGGTGGAGCAATCTCTTACGTTGAGGTTCCTAACATGCAGGACAACATCGAGGCTGTTCTCAGCGTCATGCAGTTCATCTATGATCACATCATGTATGCAGAGCTCAACACCAAGTCTGACTTCTGCCAGGAGTGCGGTTATGACGGTGAGATTCATATTGTCGAGGAGGACGGCAAGCTGGTTTGGGAGTGCCCACACTGCGGCAACCGTGACCAGACTAAGATGAACGTTGCTCGTCGTACCTGTGGCTACATTGGTACTCAGTTCTGGAACCAGGGCCGTACCCAGGAGATCAAGGACCGCGTCCTTCACCTCTAAGATTTATGTACTAGACAAACGAGCAGAAGAGCGCCTTGGCCCTTCTGCTCGTTTTTATTATCTCTATCAGGTAACATCCAAAATATGTGGAAGTTACCCATCAAAGGTTATGTATGAACTATTCAAATATTAAGTTTTCAGATATTGCAAATGGTGTTGGCGTAAGAACAACTCTGTTTGTTTCAGGCTGCCGTCTGCACTGTGAAGGATGCTTTAATTACGAGGCGTGGGACTTCAAGAGCGGCGGAGAGTTTACTCCAGAAGTTGAGCAAGAGATTATTGACTCTCTTGCACCTGTCTATATCAACGGTCTTTCCATCCTTGGTGGAGAGCCTTTTGAGCCAGAAAACCAAGAAGGTCTTGTTGAGTTTGTCGAGAAGGTCAGAGCTACCTACCCACAAAAGAGCATTTGGATGTATTCGGGTCACACCTGGGATCAGCTGACCGAGGGAAAGTGGCACACAGAGTACACTGATCGCATTCTGTCTTGTATTGATGTTCTGGTGGACGGTCCATGGGTTCAGAGCCTTCACGATATTACTTTGCGTTTTAGAGGCTCCTCCAACCAGCGTCTTATTGATGTTCCTAAAACGCTTACTTCAGGAGAGATTACACTTTGGTCCGATGGACCTATGCTGAGCTCTCGTGAGATGTAAGAGCTCCAAAACGCAAAAAAGCCCGCGTATGCAGGCTTTTTGTTTAGGGTCGTGTTGTATAGAGAGCTTTAGTTTTCTGAAGGAGCTTGGGGCTCTGCGGGTTTCTCGCCAAGCTCACTGATAAAGATTGCCAAAAAGATAACAATAAAGCCCAGGAAGATCGTAGGGGTAATAATTTCAGCAAGGAAGATAACGCCAAAAACTGCTGCAAAAATACTGTCCAGGGAGATAATCAGTGAGGCCTGAACAGGAGCAACTGACTTCTGTGCGCGGTTCTGCAAAACACCAGTCAGCGCAGTTGCAATAAGAGTGATGTAGGCGAGGGCAACCCAGGCATTTGTGGGCAGTGCCGCAAAATTGGGAACCGTTTCAAAGCAAAGCGCGTAAGCAAGGCAGGGAAGGGCGCTCACACCAAGCTGCACCACCGTAAGCGTGATGATGTCGTATTTGTGAGCAAGTTCGGCAGTAAGCACAAAAACAAAGGCAAAAATAATAGCTGAGAGCAATGTCATCTGCTCGCCCAAGCCAAACGAGAACGAAAAATCAGTGCCAAGTGAGATAAGACCAATGCCAGCCACGCATAAAAAGGCTGCAAAAATACTGGTTCCATGAGGTTTTTTCTTTGCAATGAGCCAGTTTACAAACGGAATTATCGCACAATAAATTGATGCAATAAAAGCAGCTTTACCTGCAGTGGTATAAGCAAGAGCTCCATTTTGGAACAGAAATCCTAGACCGTTTAGGATGCCTAAAAGCACGCCGTATTTGATATGTGTGACATTCAAGTGTTCTTTAAGTTTTTTTCTAAAGATGATGGCAACAATACCTACAGCAAAGACAAAACGTAAGGTCATAAGCCAAGCTGCTGAGATGTAACTAATTGCATCTTTGATAACGACAAATGACCCACCCCAGATAAGTGCGCAGACAAGAAGAGCAAACTTCCATACAAGCGCAGAAGAAGTATCTAGTGTGAGTCTGGAAGAGTTTCTAGTAGAAAGATCTGATAATGCCACGCGCTATCCATTCCCGTCGAAGATAAAAGTTAAGGTATAGGTAGTGTTCTGAGAAAATCAAACGCGTGCAAGTATACGTGATTTTGCACTTGAAGAGCCCCACAAGCAGCATAAAAATGAGATTAGAAGTATACTCACATCTGCAAGAAAAATAAGTGTGTGCGATTGTTTTATGCAAGAAGATATTTCAAGGAGACTTGTATGTCCAACTACGTTTTGACCTGTTGTTCTACGGCCGATGTAAGTGAGAAGTACCTTCAGTCACGAGATGTGAAATACGTATATTTCAACTACGAACTTGATGGTGTTCAGTGCAAGGATGACTTTGGTCGCACTAATGCACCAGCTGATCTCTATAAAAAGATGCTTGCAGGTGCCGAGTGCCGCACTTCACAGGTATCAATTGGTGAATATATGGCCTTCTGGCGTCCTTTCCTGGAGGAAGGTAAAGACGTTCTTCATGTTTCGTTAAGTTCTGGCGTTTCTGGAACATACGAGTCTGCTTGCCAGGCAAAGGTAGAGATTGAGCAGGAGTTCCCTGACAGAAAGATTGAGGTTATTGACTCTCTGCAGGCATCTTCTGGTTATGGTCTCTTGGTAGATGGTCTTGCCGATAAGCGCGATGAGGGTCTGTCTTTTGACGAGGCTGTTGCATGGGCTAAAGAAGCACGTCATCGTGTGTATGGATGGTTCTTCTCTACAGATTTGACCTTCTTTGTTCGTGGTGGTCGCATTTCTAAGACAGCAGGCCTGCTTGGCGGCATGCTTAACATTTGTCCTGTTATGGATGTCGAGGCCGACGGCTCTTTGGCTGTTAAAGAGAAGGCACGTGGCAAAAAGAAGGCAACTGCTCGCGTTGTTGAGATTATGACTCAGACTGCTGAGCGGGGAAACGCTTATGCGCGTAAGGTGTTTATCTCTAACTCCGAGTGCGCTTCTGATGCTCAGGCTGTTAAAGAGCTTATTAAAGAAAAACTTCCTCAGATAGGCGATATCAACATCTTTACTATTGGTGCAACAATTGGCGTTCATACTGGTCCTGGAACTGTTGCAACGTTCTGGTGGGGAGAAGAGCCTCGCGCTTAAGATGTTGCTCGAGTAGGTAAGAAAGGGCTTTAGTCATGGTTAATTTTGAGTACGTTGTACCTACTCAGGTTGTTTTTGGAAAAGATACTCAGCTTCGTGCGGCAGAGCTTGTCTTTGCTCATGGAGGCAGCAAGGTGCTGGTGCATTTTGGTGGCAATCATGTGGTAAAGAGCGGCTTGCTTGACCAGATTCACCAGCTTTTAAGCGATGCTGGAATTGCGTATGTTGACTGTGGTGGAGTTGTTCCTAACCCTCGTTTAGAGCTTGCAGAAGAAGCTGTAGAGCTGGGTAAACGCGAGGGTGTTGACTTCATTTTGGCTATCGGCGGCGGGTCTGTCATGGATTCCGCTAAGGCTATTGCATATGGCTTAGCCAATGAAGTCTCTCTTGAAGACCTCTATTTGCATAAGGTCAGTGTTTCAAAGGCAGCTCCTATTGGTGTCATTTCTACTATCGCAGGAACTGGCTCTGAGACCTCAGATTCTTCTGTCATGAACATTACGCTGGCCGACGGTCGCGTGCTTAAACGTTCTTATCACCATCAGAGCGGTCGTCCTTGCTTTGCCATCATGAATCCAGAGCTCACTTACTCTGTAAGCGCTTATCAGACGGCATCAACAGGCGCAGATATCATGATGCACACCATGGAGCGCTACTTTACGCTCGAGAAGGACGTGGCACTCACTGACGAGCTGGCTGAGGGACTCTTGCGTACCGTAAAAGAAGCTGTTCTGGTTGCTGTCAAAGAACCAGAGAACTACGCTGCACGAGCAGATTTGCTCTGGGCCTCGTCGCTTTCTCACTGCGGACTTACCGGCACTGGTCGCGTAAGCGATTTTGCTTCTCATGCCATTGAGCATGAGCTCAGCGCAAAGTATGATGTAGCTCATGGTGCTGGCCTCACGGCTATTTGGGCAAGTTGGGCCCGCTACGTTATGCGTCAAGATCCAGAGCGCTTTGCACAGTTTGCCGTCAATGTTTTTGGAGTTCAAAACAACTTCCATAATCCTGTTGCTACAGGCCTTGCAGGAATTGAGGCTTGGAATCAGTGGTGTCATGCAATTGGTATGCCAACCTCCTTGGCCGAGCTTGGAGTTGCCCCTTCTGAAGAGGATATTCTTCAGATGGCTGAGGGTACTATTGACGCTCGCGGTGGAGATCATGCAGGTAACTTTATGCAGCTTAAAACAGCTGATGTTCAACAGATACTAAGGATGGCTCTAAAGTAAAGTTTCTCAAGGCAAATTTTGTTTCATTGCGGGTATTATTACTACATACAAAGTTACTGAGCCACTAAGCTCAAACATACGGAAGGAAGATTCATGAGCGGTTTTGTTAAAGCAGACAACGTTTTTGTTAATCAGAACGCAGCGAGCCGTAATGATGTCCTGCGTTTTATTGCCAATAAGGCTCAGGAGGCTGGCGTAACTGATAATGCAGACGCTGTTTACAACGCTTTTTTGGCTCGTGAGGAAATGGGCGAGACCGGCATGACTGACGGCTTTGCAGTTCCTCACGCAAAAGATGCTGCCATCAAGGATGCAGCTGTCTTTGTCTTCAAGAACAGCACCCCTCTTGAGTGGCCTTCCTTTGACGAGAAGCCCGTTGATGTTGCTATTGCACTGCTTGTTCCAGATGGAGAGGCTGGCACCACTCACATCAAGCTTCTTTCTAAGACCGCTGTTCTTCTGATGAGAGATGAGTTTAAGTCTCTGCTCCGTGGCTCTAATGATCAGGAAGTCATTGCTCAGGCTATTAACGAGGGCATTAGCGAGGAGTAGGGTTTCTCGCCAGGTTATAGGGGGCTTGACGGGTACTTTCTGTAACAGTTTAACTGGGTAAAATTTTGGACACTCAAGCACAAACTTGAGTGTCCTTTTTTGTGTAAAAAGGCGTACACTTGTACTAGTTTTAGTCGAGAAGGGAGTCAGATGTTTACACCATGTACTGACAAGCGCGTTGCTGTCTTTTTTGCTGATGGTTGTGAAGAGATTGAGGGACTGAGCGTTGTTGACGTCCTGTATCGTGCAGGTATCCCCTGTGACAAAGTATCTATCTCTGATTCTTTGAGCGTGACTTCTTCTCACCAGGTTACTTTTTTAACAGATAAGCTGCTCAGTCAGGTCTCGTTTGGTGATTACAGCATGTTGGTGCTTCCTGGTGGTCTTCCCGGAACCACTAATCTTGAGGCTTGTGAGCCACTTATGCAGGCAGTTGATGCGTTTGCAGCAGATGGTCGTGCGCTTGCCGCAATTTGTGCAGCTCCTTCAATTTATGCAAAGCGTGGATTGCTTGCGGGTAAGAAGGCCACTTCCAACCCAGGTTTTCAGCATTTTCTCTCAGAGAATGGCGCCAATCTTTCGCAAGATGCGGTTTGTGTTGATGGCTCTTTCATTACCAGCCAAGGTGCAGGAACCGCTCTTAAGTTTGGCCTAGAGATTGTCCGTTATCTTGTAGGCAATGACGTGGCAGAAAAAGTTTCTCAAGGTATTGTGCTTATCTAAGCCATGACACCTTCTCAAAAACAGTACCTGGTCATTGATTTAAAGAGTTTCTACGCATCGGTTGAGTGTGTTGAGCGGGGCCTTGATCCCATGAAGGCCAAGCTTGTTGTGGCTGATCTTACCAGGACAGAAAAGACAATCTGTTTGGCGGTTTCACCAGCGCTTCGTGCGTTGGGTGTTCCTGGGCGTTGTCGCGTTTTTGAGATTCCCAAAAACCTTACTTACGAGGTAGCACCTCCTCGCATGGCTTTGTATGTGGAGCGCTCTGCAGACGTTTATTCGGTGTACCTCAAATACATTGCCCCAGAAGACATCCACGTTTACTCCATTGACGAGGCATTTATCGATGTAACACCGTACTTATCGCTTTACGGATGCACAGCAAGAGAGCTAGGCGAGAAGATCCGTGCAGACGTAGCAAAAACTACTGGTATCCCTGCTACGTGTGGTTTGGGCCCAAATTTGTATCTGGCAAAAATTGCGCTTGATATTACGGCAAAGCACAGCCCAAATTTCTTTGGTGAGCTTGATGAAGAGTCGTACAAACTTAAACTTTGGAACCATAAACCTTTGACTGATTTTTGGCATATTGGTGCAGGTATTCAAAAGCGTCTTGCGGCAACGAATATTCACACCATGGGGCAGCTTGCTATGGCTCCTACAGAACCTCTGTATAAAGAATTTGGCGTTGATGCAGAAATTCTTATTGATCATGCATGGGGCATTGAGCCAACAACCATTGCAGATATTAAGGCCTATAAGTCTCAAAGCCATTCAGTTTCAACAGCACAGGTCTTTGATCACAACAGAGATACAGAAGGTGCACGTCTTATCTTTAAAGAGATGGTTGAAGCGTTGACGCTTGAGCTTGTAACGCAAAAGTTGGTTTGCTCTTCTATTGGTATCTATATTGGCTACTCGGCAACAGAGAGCCAGATGGAAGAGTTGAGACAGACGGGAGATTATAGAAGCTGGAGAAGACATATTCCCTCCAGTAGCGGTACTAAGAAGCTTTCTTACCCTACTAACTCTAGAGATGAACTTATGGCAGAGGTTTTGTCTTTCTTTGACGAGCGAGTAATACCTTCAGAAAGCGTGCATCGCGTTGGCCTTACCTTTGGAAACACTCAAGAAGAAACAGGATCGGGTATTCAGACATCGCTTTTCCAGGACAATTCCGTTTTAGAGAAAGAGCGCCAGCGCCAAGATACTATCAACGCCATAAAGAAGAAGTTTGGAAAGAACTCTTTGCTCAAAGCTATGGACCTACTTCCCGAAGCAACTGCACGGCAGAGAAATGCTCAGATTGGAGGACACCGTAGTGGAGAAGAAACCAATGAAGCCTAGACAGGGTTTCTCGCCAGCAGAAGATGGTGCAAAAGAGGAGGCGTTTGCATCGCAGATGCACTACGGACACCCCCGCATGTCACGAGCAAACAGAGCAAAAATATTTATGCCCTTTGATGCGTTGAAGGGTTTAAGAGAGGCTTTAGCAGAAAGAGAACAAGAAGCTCAAGACCATATAAAAGACTTTCATGACTTACCACACTGGTCATAGGTTTATACGATAAAATAGACAGGTCGTATAAAGAAATCGAGGAGGTTTCATGAACCCCAAAGCAAAAATTGCCATCCCAGCAATTGTGGCTCTCATTTTTATCGTCATTGATTTTGTTGCACCAGTTCAGTATCTCAGCTATTTCCACACGGTATTTAACTTTGCAACTCGTCAGACAAGTCCAATTTCCCTGATACTTGCACGTGTCACCTACATTGTTTTCCTGTGTTACCTATTTGCTGCGGTTTCAGGTCTTCTGAGGGGCTTCCGTCCTCGTCTTAGGTGGGGTCTCTCTATTCTCTCTGTAGTTGGTTTAACTTCCGCACTTACAGAGCTCTCTGTGATGATTTCTATCAGCCAGGCAGTGAACTTCACCACCCTTATTCTTAACGTCATGATTGTTACCTTCCTGCTCTTTACCGCTCTTCTTGCACTTCTCATTTGGGTTCGTGCTAAGAAAGAGTTTGACCAGCGTCAGGCTGATCTTGAGGAGGAAGAGGTTGTTGTTGCTCCAATGCCTCTTGCTACTGAGGGCGCAGAGGTTGCTCCTGTAGTTCCTGTAACTGCAGAGGCTACAGCAGCACCTGCTTCAGAAGCAACTGTCACAACTGTCGCACCTGAGGCTCCTGCAGCTCCAGAGGCTCCTGCAGCACCTGAGGCTCCACAGGAGTAGCTTCTCACGTACCCTCTTCTTGTTCAGGAGAATTATCTTTTCTCATAGGAGAAACGTATGTCTTTTGTTGAATTCAAAGAGGTAACAAAGACGTATACCATGGGCTCCGTCAAGGTAAACGCTGTCCATGACATGAACTTCTCCATAGAAGAAGGAGAGCTTTGCGTAATTGTAGGCCCATCAGGTGCTGGTAAAACAACTGTCTTAAATATGCTCGGAGGTATGGATACCTGTACCTCCGGGTTTATTTATTTAGACGGAAAAGAAATTGGTGGGCTTTCAGAAAAAGAAAGAACGCTCTATCGTCGTCATGATATTGGCTTTGTTTTCCAGTTTTACAATCTAGTTCCTAACCTCACCGCAAAAGAAAACGTTGAGCTTGCGTCACAGATCTGTCTTGACCCCATGAAGCCAGAAGATGCGCTTCGTGCTGTTGGTCTTGAGCATCGTATGGATAACTTCCCAGCTCAACTGTCTGGTGGAGAGCAGCAGCGCGTCTCTATTGCGCGCGCTTTGGCAAAAAACCCACGCCTTTTGCTCTGTGATGAGCCAACGGGTGCGCTGGATTATAAAACAGGAAAGCAAATTCTTAAGCTCTTGCAGGATATGTGCAAGGAGCAGCATAAGACCGTGGCTATTGTCACACACAATTTTGCATTCACTCAAATTGCCGATAGGGTTATCCACGTTAAAGAAGGCCAGGCTCAATCGGTAGAGATTAATAAGCACCCAGCTGACGCGCTTACTGTCGAGTGGTAGTTATGCCACACGCTCTTTTTACCGAGATTGCTCGGACCATCAAAGGGTCTCTCGCCAGATTTCTTGCAATTGCAGGAATTGTTGCGTTGGGCTGCGGCTTCTTTGCGGGACTCAAAATGGCAAGCCCTGACATGCAAGAAGCGGCTCATACGTTTTACGCAAACCAACATCTCTACGACCTGCGTGTAATCTCTACGCTTGGGTTAAGCGAGAAGGACGTTCATGCCCTTGCATCAGTTGAGGGTGTTGAGGCGGTTATGCCTTCTCGCACGGTAGACGTTATGGCTACACTGACATCTTCGCAATCTACTGCTCGTGTGAGTTCTTTTAGACCTGGTGAGCTTAATCAACCAATAGTTGTGGAGGGAAGGCTTCCTCAAGGGCCTTATGAGTGCGTGATGAGCACGGATCCCAAGAAACGTGCAGATATTAGCCTTGGTCAACAGATTGAGCTGCCAGACACTTCAAACGGAGTTCATTTAAAGGGTGGTTCGTACACGGTTGTTGGCTTTGTAAATGCACCAACATATCCGTATGTAAGCAATTTTGGTACTACATCGTTAGGCAATGGCATTGTTCAGCAATTTGTGTATGTTACGGAAGATGCTTTTGCAAACGATGACCCTTATACCGAAGCGTATCTAACGGTTCAGGGTGCTACCAGCTATAAAAGCGGCTCATCAGACTATCAGAGTGCTGTTGATAGCGTTGCAGAACGCATTTCGCAGATGAATCCGTCACTTGCTTCGCTTCGTTTGCAAGAGCTCAAAGATGACGCTCAGACTCAAGTTGATGAGGCTCGTCAAAAGCTGGAGCAATCAAGGCAGGAAGCCGCAGATAAACTAGGGGATGCTCAAAAAAAGCTTGATGACGCGGAAGCGCAGATTTCCGCTCAACAGCAAAAACTGACTGATGGTCAGCGCCAATATGATGCGGGACGTCAGCAGCTTACAGCTTCTCGCTACAGTGCTGAGCGGCAATTTGCACAAGCGGAAGCTCAGATTACTGCCTCAGAGGCTCAGATAGCTCAGGGTACAGCTGAGCTCAGTGCAGGAGAGGCTCAGTATCAGGCTGGTCTTGCTGCCTACAATGCAGGACAAGCAACGTTTACACAGCAAAAGAGTACGTTTGAAGTGGGTAGAGATGCGTATCTTGCGGGGCTTGCTGCACAAGGCATCACCGCTTCAACACTTGAAGAAGCACAGCAACAGCTCAGCGCTTTAGGTCTGGCAACTATGCAAGTAGACGCCCTTCTCGCCACACAAGCGCAGATTACGGCTGCAGAGACAGAATTGGCTACCCAGCAGCAGACTCTTGCGGCTGCGAGGGGAGAGCTTGATCAGCGCACAGCTCAACTACATGAGGCAGAGTCTCAAGTAGCTCAGGCGCGTCAGGATTTGAGTGAGGCGAGAAGTGCTACTGCAGATCAGCTGTCTGCGGCTCAAGAAAAACTTGCTGCGTCGCTTAGCCGCCTGAGCGCAGGACAAACAGCCCTCCAAAGTGCAGAAGCTCAGACTAACGAGGGAAGACAGAGTCTTGAGGAGCAACGCGCTGAGGTCGAGAAACAACTTGCTGACGGTCAGAAAGAGCTTGATGAAGCTCAGAAGAAGATTGACGAGCTTAAAGAACCTGATGTGTATGTACTTGATCGCACAAAAGAGATTGGTGTTGCAGCTTATCAAGCAGACTCTGAGCGTATCAATGATATTGCTAATGTATTCCCGCTGATGTTCTTCTTGGTTGCAGCTCTGGTTTCACTTACCAGTATGACGCGTATGGTTTCTGAAGAGCGTACACTTATTGGTGTTCATAAGGCGCTTGGTTATTCAACCGCTCAGATTGCGGCAAAGTACCTGTTATATGCCTTGCTCGCCTCACTTTTGGGTGCTGTTATTGGCATAGCATGTTTAAGTCAAGTGTTGCCAGGCGTTATTATCTCTGCATACGGGTCAATTTATACCATTCCAAATGGGGGAGCTCCTTATTCTATTCAGCTTGACAGTGTACTACTCTCTGGACTTTCCGGTATAGGCATCACACTTCTTTCAACCATGGCTGCCGTTTTATCCTCATTGAAAGAAGAGCCATCTAGCCTCATGCTTCCAAAAGCTCCAAAAGCGGGCTCAAAGATTTTGCTTGAGCGCGTTGAGCCTCTATGGTCCAGATTGTCTTTCTCGTGGAAAGTTACCATCAGAAACCTTGTCCGCTATAAGCGACGCTTGATTATGACGCTGGTAGGAATTGCCGGATGTACTGCGCTTTTATTGGTGGCTTTTGGTCTTAGAGATTCCATTAGCGACATCATTGATAACCAATGGCCAGCTATTTCGCATTATGACTACATAGTGGGAATGACTTCTGATGTTTCTGAGGAAGAAGCAGATCAGATTAATGCAGAGCTTAATCAGGTGGGTGCTACAAATATCCGCCGCATAACCAGAGAAAACGTTCTTCTTGAGTCTTCTACACAAAAGGCAGGCTCACTGACAAGAACAACTATTATGACCAGCAATTCTCTTCAAGACCTCACGGGCTTAGCTACCCTGCGCAATCGTCTTTCTGGTCAAGCAATAGAGCTTGGAGAAGATTCGGTTGTAATTACAGAAAAGCTTGCAAAACGACTGAGTGTAGGCGTGGGAGATACCGTTCAGGTCTATGCTCAAGACAGAATTGGAAACGCTTCTGGCGAGCCAAGTACGCTTACTGTTACAGGAGTTGCCGAGAATTACGTTGGGTCGTATCTGTATCTGGGACCTTCAGCATGGCATTCTCTAGGTATTCAAGATCAAGCAGCGGACGGCTGGTATGCAACGCTTCCCGAAGATCAGGCAACGAGAGAGGCATTTGGAGAAAAGCTTATTAACCAGACAGGAGTTGCAACTGTTGATGACGTCAATGAAGCTATCCGCACCTATAGAGAATCGCTTGCCGTAGTTAACCGTGTTGTAGCTATTCTTATTGTGGCTGCAGCTCTGCTGGCATTTATCGTCCTGTATAACCTCACCAATATCAATATTGAAGAGCGCATTAGAGAAATTGCAAGCCTCAAAGTACTTGGATTTACGCGTCATGAAGTTGATGCCTATGTCTTTAGAGAGATTGCTTTGTTGGCCATCTTCGGAGCGTTTTTTGGACTTGTTCTAGGAACATACCTTGAGGGATTTGTAGTTCAAACTGCCGAGATTGACCTTGTTATGTTTGGTCGAGCTATCCATGCACCAAGTTATTGGTTTGCCTTTGGACTTACGCTTGTCTTCTCGCTGTTGGTATATGTTGCCATGCGACCTAAGCTCAAAAATATTGATATGGTTGAGAGCTTGAAGAGCGTCGAGTAGACATCTTTTACCCGCCCAAGAGAGGCATATTTTAGATAAGATAGAAGATAGTTGAGATTGCTTATTTATAAGGAGTTGGTATGCCTAAGGTTTCTTTTGTAATTCCTGCATACAACATCGAATCATACATTGGGCGTTGTATTCAAAGTGTAAAGAATCAGACGTTTGGTGATTTTGAAGCAATTATTGTTGATGACGCCTCAACAGATTCCACTCCAGAGAAAATTGTTACGGCAGTAGGTGATGACTCTAGGTTTAAGGTTGTCACTCATCCAACCAATCAAGGCCTTCATCTTGCACGTAAAACGGCAGCAGCTCACACCACAGGCGAGTGGGTCTTTTGTCTAGACGGTGATGATGAGGTTACTCCTGATTTTCTTGAGCAGGTAGTTGCTCGTATTGATCAGAACCCTGTTGATATTCTCCACCTTGGTATTACCGTTATTCCAGAAAATGGTGTTGACCCAGCTGATGCAAAGTCTTTTGAAAGCTACATTAACCAGCAATCAGACTTTACCCAAGGCGATGATATCCTACGCATTATTTATGATGAGGGCTATGGGCAGAAGCTTGATTGGCGCGCTACGCAACGCTTGTATCGCGGAGAGCTTTTCCGCTCTGCCTTTGCAGAGATGACTTCGGAGCGCCTGGTAAGAGCAGAAGATGCCTATGAGGTATTTATCCTGGCAGATAAGGCTCAGACTGCCGATGGTTTTGAGTCTTGCAGAGGCTTTTTGTACCACTATGGCATCGGAGTAACTGGTGCTTCTCGTATTTCTTTAGATAAGTTCGGAGAGTTCTGCTATCAGTTCTTAGACAACATTGATCAAGTAGAACTTTATATTGGCAAGACAGATACTATTGCTCATCTTAATTCGTTTAGGGGTATGAAGCATAGATTGCTGGAGCTTTTGAGTGCTGAGTGGAGATTCCGTCTTGCTCCTGAAGATCAAGAGGCTGCTCTTGAGCCGTTTGCCATTCTCTTTGGACCATCAGTAGCAGCTCGAGAGCTCTATCGCTTTGTAAGGGATATTGCTTACGAGGCTATTGCTACTGGAACCGAGCTTCCAGAAGACAGTGATGCCTATCGCTACAGGACGTATGCAAAGAAATATGCTGCTCTCATGCATCAGGATGAGGGACTGTCGTTTGATAGGGCAGTTCGCATGAAACAGATTGCCGATGAGCACATGGAATATCTAGAAAGAAAGCACATGGTAAAGATGTTTGAGCAGCAGCCTATTCGCATTCTTATCACTTCTCATAAAGATGTTGATGTTCCCGCAAGCAACTACCTTCAGCCTATTCAGGTAGGACCAGGTCAGAAGAGTAATCGCTTTACGTATATGCTCCATGACGATGAGGGCGATAGCATTACCGAGAAAAACCCAATGTACTGTGAGATGACTACACAGTATTGGGCATGGAAGAACATCACCAATGCTCGCTATGTTGGCTTTGGTCATTATCGTCGCTACTTCAACTTTACCGATACGGTTTATCCAGAAAATCCGTTTGGTGAGGTCATGGATGATTTCATTGATGAGGACGCCATCAAGAAATATGGTCTTGATGATCAGACCATTGCCCAGTGCATTGAGGGCTATGACCTCATTACTACTGGGGTAAAGGATATTCGCAAATTCCCTGGAAGCGCTAATACACCTCTTGAGCAGTACCATTCCGCTCCGCTGCTTCATCCAAAGGATATGGATACTATGGCTGCGCTTATTATTGAGCGTCACCCAGAGTATGCAGAGGATGTAAACGCTTTTCTCAACGGTCATCAACAATGCTTCTGCAACATGTACATCATGCGCAAAGAGCTCTTTGATCGCTATGCAGCATGGGTATTCCCACTTGTTGACGAGTGGACTGCTCGCACTGATATGTCTACGTACAGCAAAGAGGCCCTAAGAACTCCAGGTCATCTGACTGAGCGTCTCTTTAATATCTGGCGTATGCATATGCTTCGTACAGAGGGCAAAAACTGGAAGGTAAAAGAGCTCCAGTGCGTTCACTTTACCAATCCAGAGCCTCGCCAGAAGTTCATTCCTCTCTTTGAAGAGAAGCCTGAGATTGCAAGCCAGAACGTTGTTCCTGTTGTCTTTGCAGCAGATAATAACTACGTTCCAATTCTTACCTGCGCTATGGGTTCAATGCTTGAAAACGCCGACCCTAGCCGCTTCTACGACGTAGTTGTCCTTAACACCAATATTGGCGGCTCAAAGCAGGAGATGGTTAAGAAGTACTTCTCGCGCTATAAGAATGCTCGTATTACGTTCTATAACGTGTGGCGTATGGTTAAAGACTACAAGCTAGATACTAATAATGCTCACATTAGTGTGGAGACATACTTCCGTTTCTTGGCTCAAGACATTCTTTCTGGTTACGATAAGGTTGTCTATCTAGACTCTGACCTTGTGGTCAATGGTAATGTTGCTGAACTTTATGATGTAAGAATGGGCAACAATCTTATTGCCGCAACGCTTGATATTGATTATCTGGCAAACCTTAACGTTCGCGGTGGAGACCGCATGAAGTACAGCCTTGACGTGCTTAACCTCAAGAATCCTTATGCGTACTTCCAGGCGGGAGTTATGGTCTTTAATACCGCTGAACTGCGCCGCTATCACACTGTTCCAGAATGGTTGCGCATTGCATCCAATCCAATCTTTATCTACAACGATCAAGATATTCTGAACAGCGAGTGCCAGGGTCGCGTTGTTTATCTCCCAGCAGACTGGAACGTGACACACAACATTTTTGGACGTGCCGAGAAACTCTATCCAATGGCACCAAATAGCGTCTTTGATGACTATCAGGCAGCACGTCGTGCCCCAAAGATTGTTCACTTTGCTGGTGCTATTAAGCCTTGGCAGAACGCCAGTTGCGACATGGCTTCCTATTTCTGGAAGTACGCGCGAAATACCCCGTTCTACGAGGTTATTATTCAGGACATGGTGCCAGGCGCTAGAAATGACGCCGATGTCACAGAGTTCCACGAGCGTGCGCTTTCTGATGCAAGTCCTCTGCGCAAGATTATTGACCCCATTGCACCATATGGCAGCGCAAGGCGAGAAGCCCTTAAGGCCCTTGGTAGAACCTTAAGAGGACGCAAATAAATACCTGGTAGGTGCAAGATTTCTTGCACCTACGTTTTTATGTTTGGAGTAGTAATGGCAGCACTTTCGCCAAAAGATGCCGCTCGCGCAGCGGAGCTTAATAGAATCTTGAACCATGCGGCTTATGCCTACTATGCTCTTGACAATCCAGAGCTCACTGACGCTGAGTTTGATCGTCTGCTCATTGAGCTTCAGCAGCTTGAGGCAGCATACCCAGAGCTTGTTACTGAGGATAGCTATACGCAGCGCGTCGGCGGCTATGTCTCTGAACAGTTTGAGCCTGTCCAACACGCCGCTCGTATGTATTCCATGGACGATGCCATGAACCTGGAAGAGCTGGATGCATGGCTTTCCAGAACTGATGAAGCTCTTGGCGCATCGCCCACTAATCCTGTGGCATATACCTGCGAACTTAAGATTGACGGCTTAGGTGTTGCACTCACGTATCGTGACGGTCAGTTTGTACGTGCTGCTACACGAGGCGACGGTAGCACGGGAGAAAACGTCACAGCAAACGTTTTAACTATCTCTGACGTGCCTCGAGAGCTTGCTTTGGCTGGTCTTGATCAGGTAGAGAATAGGGGCCTTAACCAGAGCATTGAGGTGCGCGGTGAGGTTTATATGCCAAAGCACTCCTTCATTCGTCTGAATGAGGATGCGGATGCTGCTGGTAAACAGCCTTTTGCTAACCCAAGAAATGCAGCTGCTGGATCTTTGCGCCAGAAGGATCCAAAGATTACCGCACACCGAGATCTTGAGACCTTTATCTACGCAGTAGCCGATGAAGGCCCTCTTGATGTTCATAGTCAGTGGGAGTTTTTAAACTGGCTTCGTAGCTGCGGCTTTAATGTTAATCCACATGCCCGTCGTTGCCTGAGCGCTCAGGAGGTCCACGATTTCTGTGCGCAAGCTCTTGAGCAGCGAGGAGATCTTAACTACGACATTGATGGCGTGGTAGTAAAGGTTGACTCATTTGCGAGCCAAGAGGCTCTAGGATTTACTTCTCGCGCTCCTCGTTGGGCTATTGCATTTAAGTTTCCGCCAGAGGAAAAGCAGACCGTTTTACGAGAAATTCGTATTCAGGTGGGTCGTACGGGCGTACTCACACCTGTTGCTGAGTTTGATCCCGTTACTGTTGCGGGTTCTACCATTGCGCGTGCAACCCTCCACAACCTTGACGAGATTCGTCGTAAAAACGTGCGCGAGGGCGATACCATCATTGTCCACAAGGCAGGAGATGTTATTCCAGAGGTTGTAGGACCAGTTTTGAGTCTTCGACCTGAAGATGCTGTTGAGTTCCAGATGCCAGCTACCTGCCCAAGCTGCGGTAGCCCTGTTATTCAAGAAGAGGGAGAGGTGGCCTTCCGCTGTGTCTCTATTGATTGCCCCGCTCAGGCAGTTGAGCGTCTGATTCACTGGGGTAGCCGTAAGGCCATGGACATAGACGGCCTTGGTGACGAGTTGATTAACCGCATGGTTGAAGAGGGTGTTCTCTCTGATGTAGCCGACTTCTACGATAAGCTTACTGAAGAAACGCTGTCCAGCATGCCTACGGGCCGTGTGTACGATACTGATACTGCAGATCACCTTTCTGGTGATAGCATTCCCGTGGGTCATACTATTGCTAAGAAAGTTATGGCACAGGTTGAGGAATCAAAGACAAGAGGTCTTGGCCGCGTGCTCTTTGGTATTGGCATGAGGCATGTTGGCGCTAACGTTGCAGAGCTCCTTGCCCAGGAGTTTGGCTCTATCCAGGCGCTTGCTACAGCCCCTGTCGAGAAGATCGCTGAAATCCCAGGTATTGGCCCTAAGATTGCAGAATCTGTACACGAGTTCTTCTCGATACCAGAAAATGTTGCCGTTATTGAGCGTCTTCGTCAGGCAGGCGTAGTGCTAGAGGAAGAGAAGTCAGAAAACGAGCTTCCTCAGACACTTGCTGGACTTACGTTTGTTTTAACGGGAACTCTTGAACACTTCACACGTGATGAGGCTGGTACCCAGCTCAAAGCTATGGGAGCAAAGGTTTCCGGCTCTGTATCCAAAAAGACTAGCTTCGTAGTAGCAGGAGAAGCCGCGGGATCTAAGCTTACAAAGGCTGAGAGCTTGGGCGTTCCCGTACTTGATGAGGCTGCGCTCCAGCAAATTCTTGAAACAGGTCAGGCACCTGCATAAATGTGCATGTTCAGTAATAAGGTGAAGAGTTAAACTATCTGGATACTATAGGAAAAGGAGACAAACAGATGAACCTACTAAAAAGTAAGTATGTTTCTCTTGGAATGATGTTTTTGATTTTGGCAATCATCCTGGGCGCAGCATCAAACGTTAATGACCTCTTTATCGGTATGCTCTATGGCATTTCTCTAGGAATATTGATTTTAGGATTGCTTGTAACTCAAAAAAGATTGCCTTTATGTAATCGATAATTGATCCAAAAGGAACAGCTATGGCAGATAAAAACATTTTAGTTCTTTGCTATTCTCGCTGCACTACCTGTAAGAGAGCTCTTAAATGGCTTGATGAACATGGTGTTTCTTATACACTGCGCGATATTAAAGAGGAGAATCCAACTGCAGAAGAGCTTGCTGAGTGGCACAAACTGAGCGGTCTTTCTATCAGAAAGTTCTTCAACACTTCAGGTATGGTGTATCGCGATAATAACATCAAGGAGCAGCTTGATGCAGGTATGAGCGATAGCGATGCCTATAATTTGCTTGCTACCACAGGTATGCTGGTAAAGCGCCCCTTGGTGGTTGCAGGCAATACTATCTTGCTTGGGTTTAAAGAACCTGCATGGGAAGAAGCACTTCTGTAAAATCAACTTTTACAGCATGTGCTTTTACAGCATGCGCTTTTA
The DNA here is from genome assembly GCA_937905925.1 of uncultured Atopobium sp. Taxonomy (GTDB): domain Bacteria; phylum Actinomycetota; class Coriobacteriia; order Coriobacteriales; family Atopobiaceae; genus Lancefieldella. Next base: position 62,516 of record CALCXO010000029.1, on the reverse strand, counting down.
CAGCATGCATCTTTATAGCGTGCGTTAGATTGTGGATAAGCGTTAGTAATAAGGCGGCTACCAAGTGAACTGCCTCCCATTTCTTGGACATAAGAAATGGGAGGCAGTTCATATGCGGGTGATTATGATTCTGCAGCGTGTTAGCGTCGGCTTTTAGGCCTGGCGCACAAAATAGCGCAGCTTTGGTAGGTTCTGCCGAAGAATCGACATGTTCTTAATCAAGATAGCCAGGCAGCTAGAGGTCGTACTGCTTGATATGCATCTCTATGTATAAACTTAACCTAATATGCTAGAAAATGAATAGCGTCATATAAAAGATTTAACTATAGATAAATTCCGCTTCTAAGGAACACACCTATGTCAGATAATCTGCACAATTGCGGCCATATTACACATCAAATGAAGATAATCTGCATGATTGAGGTATTTTCAGCGTCATGTATACGTCTTTTTGACAGATTATCTGACTTAGGTGTGTTTTGAACTGCCTCCCATTTCTCGTGTCCAAGAAATGGGAGGCAGTTCAAAGGTAGCCGCTTTTCTCTTACGTGTTTGAATATGCATCGCTTTTGGTGTTTTGTTGCAAGCTAGTCCTCGTCATCAACCATTTCTACAACAGGCTTGCCCATGTAATTGATGCCGTCAACCAGCTCTTCTAAAGTAATTCGCTGACCCAAAATAGTTGCTTGAACCAGCTCTTTGTAGAACTCACGAGCTTCATCCATAAGATCAAGAATGCTTTCAGTCTTGATCTCTCCTGTGTAAGGCTCTTTCCAAGGTAGACGCTTGAGGTTTGCCGTAGGGAAGTCTTCAGTCTTAACAATACGATGAGCCATTGCGGCAACGTACGAATTGTTTGAAGGACGCATGAACTTCTCGGTCTTATACAAAACGTCAGGAAGCTTGGTAGTGTACTTAGGATCAGTGCGCTCTACAGTATGGTAGATGCGAGCGTAATCCTGAAGGGCCTTCTCGTACTCGCCAACGCCAACATTGAGGTCAAATACCTGAAGCGCTACTTGCGAGAAGAGCGCGCCACCAACGTGCTTGGTTGATTCAACTGCTTCAAGCACCTCAGCTGGCGGGAACGTCTCAACGGTAGTATGGCGCATGTGCCAGAGAAGGTATGAGTCTAAATCTGTCTCGATAATAGGGTGGAGTTCTCTGTAGGCATTCTTGAGAGATGGTTCCACCTCAATCAGTGCATCCTGCTGGGAATACACAAACGGATGGACAATTCTATCCAGCGCGTAGTGTGCTAAGAGGCCAAGCGCAAACGCACGACCAGCGGGCATGTCGCTCTGCGGTAGGCGAGAAACACCATCGCGAATAGAAAGAAACGCGTCAACAATATGACCCGCATGCATACGACGATGTAGTCTATTGCAGGCAAGCGAGTGGTTTGGCCAGGCAAGATGACGTGCTAGGAAGGGATCAGGACCCTGGTTTCCAAGCAGGAATGCATTAACCTCTGCGTCAGTTGCAACAAGCTCTTGCGGTAAATCATGAACCACCTCTGCGCCAAACAGATAGTGGGTTATTAAAGCAGGCATAAGACTCCTCGTAGTTTTTCAATATAAGAGTAGCCTAAAACAGCTTACAGGCGTTAAAATTTCTCCTTCGTGTTACAAGATTTAATGATACTTGGGAACTGACACATGGGTCTACTTGAAATTTTAATGTTGGGTGTGGCGCTTGCAACAGATGCGTTCTCTGTCACTATCTCTAACACCTTTGCCTTTGATGACCATAGGTTTTCTCGCCTTATGCGTATGCCGCTTTTCTTTGGCCTCTTTCAGTTTGGCATGCCTCTTGCCGGTTATTTTGTTGGTGGCATTGTAGCAGAGTTGATTGAGAAGTACGCAGGTATTGTCTCGTTGGCTATTCTTGGCTTCATTGGTTCAAACATGCTGTACAGCGGCTATAAGGCGCTCAAAGAAGATGCTTCTGAAGAAGATGAGGAAGAAGCTCAGCAAGGTGCTCAGCAAGAAGCTCAGCAAGGCGTTATAACACTCTCTTATGGCAAGCTAGTATTTCAAGCTGTTGCTACGGCAATTGATGCATTTGCTGTTGGTGTAAGTTTTAGGGCACATAGCGTAGACATTTTGGTTGCCTCAGCACTCTTTGGCATTATTACCGCTATCCTCTGCACTATTGCATTGTTCATTGGTAAAAAACTCGGCTCGCTTTTGGGTGACCGCGCCGAGATGGTCGGTGGCGTGGTGCTTATCCTGATTGGACTAAAAGCCTTTTTTGGATAAAATTTGTTTGACCAGATGGACTGAGTAGCAGGTAAGGAGGTAGCGTGAAGTTTATCCCAGATTGTCTGCGCCAGAAGCTGCATAAAACTTTTGGACCAAAAGACCCTGACGAGAAGATCACTCCACCAACTGCCACTTCTGTTACTAGAACCTCATTTATTATCCTGGCTGTCTCGGCGGTTGCTGCACCTGTAATAGCTACGGTAGCAAACGTTTTGAGTCCAGGAATTTCTTATGTTCAGCAGGAGCTTCTTCCTCCACAGCTTAATTCAAAAGTTCCAGGCTACGCTCGAGCGCTTATTCAACTTGCGCAACGAGAGGGCTCCCTCAATCTTTTATGTACTTCCAAAGATGCGGTAAAGCCCCTGGTAGAAACATATTCAAGAATGTTTTCTATGCCTGTTACGGTGGGTGAGGCAACGGAGGAAGAAATTCAGGAGTTTATTCAGCAAACATATACTTCTGATAAGAGTTCGGAGTCTGAAACTTCTGATACCAAATCTGGTACTGATTGGGGTTTTGAGAAACCCGATGTCATTTTCTTGGCAAGCGAAGCTCTCATGCAAAATTTTGAGACTTCCGCATATTGTCAACCGTTTGAAGTTTCTTCAACAGACCAGTACGTGCGCCCTGAGTTTTTTGACGCCAAGGGAGACTGGTATGCCTACGCTGCAGATCCATTGGTTTTACTGGTAAATCAAGAACGCCTTAATGAGAAAAAGATTTTGCGTCCTCACGAATGGACCGATCTTCTTACAGATGGCCTGCGTGGAAGGTATGTTATTCCTGACCCCGCACTTACGTATACGGGCAAGAAGTTTGAATCGCTCTTTTTAGGACAGTATGGTCTAGATAAAGGCACTCAAATTATCCAAAGTTTGTTTGAAAATGTTGACGCATTTTCTGAGAGTACCCATCAAGCTATTAGAGACACAGGATTTGGCAGGTATAGGGCTTGTGTTTGTCCGCTGAGCGCTGCTTATAGGGCAATTACTAAAGACGATTTTGATAATCTTTCAGTTATTCTACCAGGCACTTCTTATTTCTCTACGATAAGGTCATTTGTATGTCAGGGGTCAAAACATACGTATTCAGCGTATTTATGGCAGGAATTTATTACCAAACGAGATTCTGCTGAACACATGGGAGAAATGGACTCGTTTTTCTCGCCAGTTATTGAGGGAACACCAACGCCTTGGTATGCAGATCGTCTGAATTTGACAGCAGTAAGTGAATCAATGCAGATAGCTCCTGCTCCAACCGATGCAGAAGGAAATCTCATCAAGCTTGAAGACGTCCACGCTACCTACAGTAAGTTGGTCAACGCATAGCTCTTTCCATACGTTAAGCATTTGAACATCAAAAAACGGCCCAGGTAAACTGAGCCGTTTTGCTTTAAAGATGGAGTGGCGAGAAGACCGGTTTTCTCGCCAAGAAGTTCTGATGAAGCACTAGACGTAGAAGAGCATCTTGTTGTAGCTAGGAACTGGCCACCAGTCATGTCCGCAGATGAGCTCCATGGAGTCAACGGCGCTACGCAGGCGGGCCATAGCAGGAAGAACCTCATTGCAGTAGTATTCGCACTGCTCCTGAGGTTGATCTTTCATCTGGTGAGCTGTGGTGTTGATCTCATCAAGACTGTTGGTAGCTGCGTAAATCTCGTCAATACCTGCGGTGAGTTTCTCGACAATCTCTGTCTCTGCTGCACTCTTGATGCCAATGGCCTGCTTAGCAGCAACTGAAGAGGCAACATCACTTGAGTAGGTAAAGAGGGCAGGCAGGTACATGTGGCGCGTCATATACAGCATGGTACGAGCCTCGATGTTAAGAACCTTGGTGTACTGCTCAGCCTTTGCAATGTAGCGAGCCTGTGCTTCTGCTTGAGAAAGAACGCCGTAGCGCTCAAAGAGCTCAATGTTCTCTGGAGCAACCATTGCAGGGAGTGCCTCAGGAGTGGTGCGGAGGTTTGGAAGGCCGCGCTCCTCAGCAAGTTTCTCCCAATCGCCTGAGTAGCCATTGCCCTCAAAGAGGATGCGCTCGTGAGCCTTAAAGGTGTCAATAACCCAGTTCAAGGCTTCCTTAGTGAAGTTCTCCCCAGAAACGTTTTCAAGGTCATTTGCAAAGCGGTCACACTGCTCAGCAACAATGGTGTTCAAAATAACATTAGGGTCAGAAAGATTCTGCTGGCTGCCACACATGCGGAACTCAAACTTGTTACCAGTAAACGCAAAGGGGCTGGTACGGTTTCTGTCTGTGTTGTCCCTAAGAACTGCAGGAAGTGTTGGCACGCCCAGATCCATACGAGTGCGCTTTGCACCGTGGACATCGGAGCCTGTGATGAGGTCATCAACAATTACAGAAAGCGCAGCACCTAGGAAGACTGAAACAATTGCAGGTGGAGCCTCATTTGCGCCAAGACGGTGATCGTTTCCAGCAGATGCAACTGACATGCGCAGGAGATCTGCATGCGAGTCAACGGCGGCAACAAGGCAGGCAAGGAAGACCAAGAAGCGAAGGTTCTCGCCAGGTTTATCACCAGGCTCAAGTAGGTTCTCATTGTCTGCAGAAAGCGACCAGTTGTCGTGTTTACCAGAGCCATTGACATACTCAAAGGGTTTCTCGTGCTCAAGGCAGGCAAGACCGTGATGAGTTGCAAGAAGCTTGAGCTTCTCCATGGTCAGGAGGTTGTTGTCAATAGCGAGTGCACCTTGCTCAAAGACGGGTGCAAGCTCATGCTGGCAAGGAGCAACCTCATTGTGCTTGGTCTTTGCAGGGATGCCCAGCTTCCAGAGCTCGTCATCAAGCTCTTTCATGAAGTTGTTGACGGTTGGACGAATGGCACCAAAGTAGTGCTCGTCAAGCTCCTGACCTTTGCTTGGTTCGCAACCAAAGAGGGTACGACCACACAGAATAAGGTCAGGACGCTGCTCAAAGTCTTCCTCTTTGATAAGGAAGTATTCCTGCTCTGGGCCAATGTTTGTAACAACGCGAGAAGGCTCTTGTCCAAAGAGAGCGAGCACACGTTTAGCCTGCTTTTCAAGGGCAACCTGAGAGCGAAGTAGCGGAGTACGCTTGTCTAGAGCTTCTCCGGTGTATGAAATAAATGCTGTTGGAATACAGAGGACTTCATCTTTGATGAAAGTTGGGCTGGCAGGATCCCAAACCGTGTAACCGCGAGCCTCAAACGTGGCGCGAAGTCCGCCAGAAGGGAAGCTTGATGCGTCAGGTTCGCCCTGTACCAGCTCTTTTCCCGAGAAGGACATCAAAATAGTGCCGTTTCCCTGAGGAGTCATAAAGCTGTCGTGCTTCTCGGAAGTAATGCCTGTGAGAGGCTGGAACCAGTGGGTGAAGTGAGTAGCACCTTTTTCTAGCGCCCACTCTTTCATGGCATGCGCAACCTCGTTTGCAATGTCGAGGTCAAGCGGCTTGCCGTCCTGGATGACACTACGAAGTTTCTTGTACGTTGGCCTTGGCAGGCGTTCTTGCATGTCTGCGTCGGTAAAGAGAAGTGAGCCAAATTCCTGAGAAACTTTGTCGTGAGCCACAGCCCCTCCTTGTGGGTAAATGCTGGCAGTTAGTCTGATTTCTCGCATGCAATGCACATTATATCGCTTGTATTTTCGCACGAATGACACAGCAGGGATATATAGGATACAAACAGAAACAGAACGCTTACAAAAAATTTTAGCTGCCGCCAGAAGAGATGTGGGCTTTGTTTCCGTGGGCTCTGGCGCGCATAAGCGGAGGAAGTCTTAGTACAATAGAGGTACACAAACAAAGAGGAGCAGGTATGTCTGATACTACTATGCCAGTTGATATTACAGATCAAAATAATGCTGTGTCGCCTGAAGAAGTTGCAGGTAAACCACGTAGAACTATTGCTGTTATTGACGGAAACTCGCTCATGCATAGAGCGTTCCACGCAATCCGTCAGCCTATGGCAGCACCAGATGGAACGCCAACTGGAGCGCTCTTTGGCTTCTTCAACATGTTCATCAAACTTGTTGAGTCCTTCTCGCCTGACGGCGTGATTTGTGCCTTTGATAAGGGAAAACCGCAGGTTCGCATTGATATGCTGCCGCAGTACAAAGCTCAGCGTCCTCCTATGGACCCTGCTTTGCACGCGCAGTTTCCTGTAGTCAAAGAGTTGCTCAAAACGCTGGATGTTCCTGTCTGCCAGCTTGAAGGCTGGGAGGGTGATGACATCTTGGGTACCCTTGCCCGCCGTGGTGAGGCTGAGGGTTACCAGATGCTGCTCTTCACGGGTGACCGCGATATGTACCAGCTTTCCACAGAAAACGTCAAGATTGTTTCTACGCGCAAGGGCGTCTCTGACGTCTCAATCATGACGCCGGAGACTGTGGCAGATCTCTACGCAGGTATTACGCCAGAGCTTGTCCCAGATTTCTATGGCCTTAAGGGAGATTCTTCTGACAACATTCCGGGTGTTCCTGGAATTGGCCCTAAGAAAGCCGCTGCTCTGATTGTTGAGTATGGCTCGCTTGATGAGGTTATTGCCCACGCTGACGAGGTTAAAGGCAAGGTGGGAGAAAACCTTCGCGCTCATATTGATGACGCGCTACTCTCCCGTAAGGTTGCAACTATTCGCACTGATGCGCCGCTTGATATCAACCTGGAAGATGCTCAGTTCCCAACGTTTGATCCAAATGACGTGGTCAAGGCTTTCTCGGCTTTGGGCTTTACGGGCATGACCTCAAGGCTTGCTCGCATGGCCGGTGGCTCTGCCGCTGGCGCAGTTGCACAAACCGCCTCTGCTACACCTGCGCTTCCTATTCCGTCAGAGTATTTGCAGGCAGGAGACGCATCTGCTGCTCTGACCGCTGCACTTGAGAACCAGGAATGGATCGGCGTTGCAGAAGACTCTGCCGCCGATGCTGGCGCGCTCTTTAGCCTTTCTCGTACACTTTGGGTGTCTACAGAAAAGGCACTCCTCAAATTTGAGGGTGAAAACGCCACCGCAGCACTTTTGCGTATTTTGCGAGAAGCCCATGTAGCTGCAGACGATGCCAAGGCGTTGCTGCACGAGGTAAGCCCTGTTGATTCGTCTGAGCCACAGAAGATGGATATTGAAACCATTGATTCTGATCGACTCTTTGATACGGGTGTTGCCGCGTATCTGCTTGAGTCTGATCGTTCAAGTTTTGATATCAATGGCTTGGTTGAACTGTACTTTGGCTCTGAGCTTCCTGAGCCTACAGATGAGATTCCTGCAGCAGCATTAAGAGCAGTAGCTGCAAGAAACCTTGTTCCTGTACTGACTAAAAAGCTTGAAGACGATGGCTCATATGAGCTGTTTGCTGCGCTTGAAATGCAGCTTCTACCGGTCCTTGCCGCAATGGAGCGTCGTGGTCTCTACGTTGATCCTCAAGAACTTGCTCAGCAGTCTGCCCAGCTAGCGGAAGATATTGCGCAGCGCGTGGCAAGCATTCACCAGACAGCAGGTGAAGATTTCAACTTGGATTCTCCAAGCCAGCTTTCTCATATCTTGTTTGACGTGCTTAAACTTCCAACCTATGGCCTCAAAAAGACGCGCACCGGGTTTTACTCCACCAACGCAAAGGTTCTAGGAGACCTGGCGCAGGAGTACCAGATTGTTGCTGATGTTCTTGAGTATCGTGAGCGTGCCAAGATCAAATCAACTTATCTCGATGCGCTTCCTGCGCTTATTCGTGGCGATAAGCGCATCCACACCACATTCAATCAGACCGTTGCTGCAACAGGAAGGCTTTCCAGCTCTGATCCAAACCTGCAGAACATTCCTACCCGCTCTGAGCTGGGACATCGTGTCCGTACTGCCTTTACCGTTCCCGAGGGCAGCGTTTTTCTCGCCTGCGACTACTCCCAGATTGAGCTGCGCTTGCTGGCACATCTTTCAGCTGACGAGCACCTGGTAGCAGCATTTAACTCTGGTGCCGATTTCCACGCCGCAACTGCCGCACGCGTCTTTGGCGTGCCTGTTGAAGAGGTCACGCCAGCACTTCGTAGCCGTGCTAAGGCAGTTAACTTTGGCATTGTCTATGGTCAGCAGGCCTTTGGTCTGGCAACGTCTCTGAAGATTTCCCGCAAGGAAGCGCAAGAGATGATTGACCGCTATTTTGACGCATATCCTGGAGTCCGTGCATACCTTGACGATTCCGTCCGTACTGCTCACGAGACTGGTTATGCGATTACCATGTACGGTCGTAAGCGCCACATTAGAGAGTTCAATCAGTCAAATCGCCAGCTCATTGCCTTTGGCGAGCGTACTGCTATGAATCACCCTATGCAGGGAAGTGCTGCAGACATTATCAAAATTGCAATGATTAATGTCGAGAAACGCCTGCGTGATGAGGGTCTTGCGTCAAAGCTGATTCTTCAGATTCACGACGAACTTGACTTGGAAGTTCCAGAGTCAGAGATTGAGACAGTCTCTGCGTTGGTAAAAGAGACCATGGAAGACGTTGTTACCCTGCGTGTCCCTCTGATTGCTGATGTCAGCTATGGCTCCAATTGGGCTGAGGCAAAGTAAACACGTAAGAGGCGCGTTCTAGAGGAGATTTGGTATGGAGGCTGCAACCTCATATATGCACGTCACAGTCTATACAGACGGTGCGTCTCGAGGAAACCCTGGTCCTGGTGGCTACGGGGCCGTGCTTCTATATACCGATCCCTCCGGCCAGCAGCATACAAAAGAGTTCAGCCAGGGTTATAAATCCACTACAAATAACCGAATGGAGCTCCTCGGCGTCATTGTTGCACTTGAAGCGCTTAAGCGTCCCTGCCAGGTTGAGCTCTATTCCGATTCAAAGTACGTAGTTGATGCGTTTAATCAAAAATGGGTCTCGGGGTGGATTAGAAAAGGCTGGAAAACGGCTTCTAAAGAGCCTGTCAAAAACGTAGACCTTTGGAAGCGTTTGCTTTCCGCCATGGAAGACCATGAGGTAAGTTTTAAGTGGGTCAAAGGCCACGCAGGTCACCCACTTAACGAGCGTTGCGATCAGCTTGCCACTGAGGCAGCAGACGGCTCCAATCTCCTTGACGACCAAGGCTTCTTCGTGGATCAGCCATTGCTGTAACCCTAGACGCATAGGGCGAGAAGCCCTTCTCGCCCTATGTGCTCTCTACAAGAAAACAGCCGCCTGAGTGGGCGGCTGTTCTTAGTTGCATGAGGCGATTAACTTTTAGTAGCCAAATACGGCATAGCCAACAAGGCCTGGTCCCGTATGGACAACAAGATCCGAGCCAGCCTCAACATACCTAAAGTCGGTGACATTAGGGATTGCTTCTTTAATCATGGCTTCCATTTCGGAATAAATGATATTAGGCGCAGAGCAACAAATTCCCACATGAACGTGGTCAAATTGCTGAGCAAAGGCTGATCCTAGGGCAATTTGTCCTGCAAGAGATTTCTGCCAACCACGAGTCTTCTTGGCAATGGTGTATTTGCCATTTTCATCGCAGGTAAGAACAGGCTTGATGTTCAACATGGAACCAATGCGATAAATTGCCTCAGAAATGCGGCCACCTTTGCGCAGGTACTCAAGGCTTGGAACGGAGAAGTATACGCGTGTGTTCAGAGAAGCCTGATCAAGTTTGGCGCCAATTTCCTCAAGAGAAAGGCCCTGCTCAATAAGACGTTGGGCTTCAATAACAATAAGACCGGAAGCAATACCAATGTTTTTGGTATCAACAACATAAATAGGGAAGTCTGTAATGGACTCTGCAATCATGCGAGCAGTATCGCAGGTAGCAGAAAGTCCGGAGGAAATTGCAATGTAAACAGCACCCTCGTAACCAGCTGCTTTTGCATCATCAAAGGCAGCTTTAATTCCCTCAGGAGAAGGAAGTGAAGTCTTAGGAACTTCTTCTTCAAAGCGAGCAACAAGCTCTGCTGGTGTGATGGTAATACCAGATTCGTAGGAAGAGCCATCAGAATAGTTAATGCGAAGTGGGGTGATACGAATATTATGTTCAGCAACAAAATCAGGTGGGACGTTAGTTCCTGAGTCTGTGATGATGGCAATTCGCTTGGTGTCCATTATCCGCTCCAAATATATACGTGCTACAAGTAGCCAAACGTTGACTTTCTATTACCCACATTTTACATAGAGATATACCCCGTTTTCTTGAGATATGACAAGTTGCCCTCAACGGTAGGTAGACGGTACACTAGGCATATACATCGAGAAAAACTTTCATAGCTAACGGTCAATACCATTTAGATAAAGAGAGAACGGCAGATAATGTCTAGTATTTATAGAGAGCCCGCAGTCGTAAGAAGAATTAGCCAGCGCTCTTCTCTAAAGAGAATTACCTCTAACAGCACTATTGCAGCAGCAGTCATGGTGCTTGCGGCTCTTATTGCGCTTGTAGTTGCTAACTCACCTGCTCATGAGGTAGTTCGAGAAATTCTTGAAGTACAAATGAGTTTCTCGCTTGGAATGATTCATGCACATATGGCTCTAGAAACCTTTGTGAATGACTTCCTTATGGCAATCTTCTTCCTACTGGTGGGCATTGAGCTCAAGTATGAAGTAACTGTTGGCCAGCTCAGAAAGCCAAGACAGGCAATGCTTCCTATGCTTGCGGCTGTTGGTGGCGTTGCAGTTCCTGCTCTTATTTATCTGGCGCTCAATGCAAGTACTGCTCCTCATGGATGGGCAACGCCAATTGCAACCGATATTGCCTTTGCGCTGGGTGTCATGTCGCTGTTGGGCAACAGAATTAGTCCGCAAACCAAGGTCTTTTTCCAAACACTTGCAATTGCTGATGATATCCTGGCTATCGTGGTCATTGCGCTTTTCTATGGTCACACGCCAGATATTGCCTGGTTAGCAGCTTCTCTTGGAGTACTTGTCATTTTGTGGGGAATGAATCGCCTGAAGATTTACTCTTCTGGTCCGTATTTGCTTGTTGGCTTGGTTCTTTGGGTCTGCATGTATCACTCAGGAATTCACGCTACTCTTGCGGGCGTTCTCCTTGCCTTCTTCTTGCCATCTCACTCTGATGTTCGTCTGAGCAAGCTGGGTAGTTGGCTTTCAAGGCGCGCTCGTGAGCTCGATGATCACTACGATGATGAGCATCACGTTTTAGGTCAGCATGACTTTACGCATGGAGCTAACTCAATCGAGCAGGTCATGCATCACGTAACTCCACCGCTTCAGCGTGTTGAGCACTACATTTCTGTCTTTGTGAACTTTGTTGTTCTTCCTATCTTTGCGTTTGTTAATGCGCAGATTACGCTCGTGGGAGCAGATTTTGGTGCGCTTCTTAGCAGTAACATTGCTCACGGCGTATTCTTTGGCGCCGTTCTTGGAAAGCCATTGGGAATTATTCTTGTGACATTCCTGTTGGTAAAGGTTAAAATCTGCAAACTTCCTGCAAAGGTTGACTGGATTCAGATTACAGCCGTTGGTCTTATGGGTGGCTTAGGCTTTACCATGTCAATTCTTATTTCCAACCTTGCATTCCCAGACGCAGGGGAGATTCTTGCAGCTAAAGTAGCTGTTCTCGCCGCATCGTTTGCTTCTGCAATCTTGGGCCTACTTTTTGTACATATCGCAGAGTTTTACAAGCGTCAAAAGAACAGCAATATAAAGGAAGACAGCGAGTAAAAATATAGACCTAATGAGACGTACGGATCTTTCTATCTTTGACTATTAAAATGCAGAGCCCCACAAAATAATACGCAGAAGTTATTAAAAAACTGGCATGTAGAATGTTCACTCCGCCTATTGAGGCATCTTGCCCCGCAGGAGAGAGACACATCAAGACAATGGTGAATAGCCATATAAGAAGTAAACAAATATTGACTATCTTATTAATAAGATAAGCTATTGGAGTAGAAGCATCAAAAAATATACCTCTATTAAAGATGCTAATGAAAAAATCTTTCCAAGAGTCATACATGACGAGCCTCCAACTTGTTAGAAAAAGACCCCGTATATATGCAATTTTATCACTTGTATAAAATCAATAAGCTATGACTATTCGACGGTACCGTAGGTAAAACCCCAACCGTGCGCCGTAACAATTGAGTTAATCTGATCGCAGAGGCGAGCACGGACATATGTGCCCGATGGAATTAACTCAATAACCTCTTGTAAATCCTCTTCAAGATCGTCTACTTCAGCTTGAATCAGCACGTCAACCTTAGTGACTGTGCCCGAAGGTTTGCGCTTATAAAGATTATCAACAAGGTGCTGGAGCTCGCCATATGCCTCCGAGCGCATGCCAGGCTGTGCAGAATTTGCCATGATTCTCCTTGTCGCGTCGATTTTCAAATCACCTATACTTTGTATCACGCAAAGACCAAAAAGGGGAGTGTCATGTTTGAGCTAGTTTCTCGCGAGCTGTTCCAGCCACAGTCAACCTCTGAGCAAAACGCTTATCAGAAGATGAGCGATGCTGAGCTTAACCAGGCTCTTGAGCTTATTGGACAAGAAGCTCGTGCACTTGGCGAGAAAAACCTCAAACTTGATATGGCTCGCGGAAAGCCAAGCCCTGCACAGACGGCGCTGTCTAAGTCTATGCTTGATGAGCTGAACTCTGCTTCCGATCTGACTGACAGCGGCTCTTTTGCAGATAACTACGGAGACCCTTGGGGTCTTCCTTCTGCGCGAGCCTTTGCTGCAGAGCTCACAGGTGTACCTGCTGATCAGGTCATCGTAAACGGCTCTTCTAGCCTTAACCTTATGCACGACATCATTTCTCATGCCGTAACCCACGGTCTTGCTGGTCAGCCTTCTTGGGCAGAGCAGATGGCGGCTGCAAAGTCTCAGGGTACCACGCTCAAGTTCCTGTGCCCTGCTCCAGGCTATGACCGCCATTTTGCTATTACACAGCATTACGGACTTGAAAATGTTGCCGTACCTATGACTGAAGATGGCCCAAATATGGACGTGGTCAAGGAGCTTGTTGAGAACGACAGCTCTGTTAAGGGAATTTGGTGCGTACCGCGTTTTGCTAATCCTACCGGTATCACCTATTCAGATGAGGTTGTCCGCGCGTTTGCAAACCTCAAACCTGCAGCCCCTGACTTTAGAATCTTCTGGGATAACGCCTACGCAATTCACGCCTTTGTACCAGAATCTAAGGCTTCTCAGCTTCTCAATATCTTTGATGCGCTTTCAGAGGTTGCTGCAGGTGGCGCTCAAAAGAACCTGGTAATTGCTTTTGCTTCAACGGCAAAGGTAACCTTCCCAAGTTCAGGCATGGCCTGGGTTGCTGCAAGCCCTGCAGACATTAAAGAAATCCAGAGCGCGCTCAAGGTTGCTCGCGTTTCTCCCGAGAAGATCTCTCAGCTGGCGCATGTACGTTTCCTCAAAGATGCGCACGGCATTGAAGCTCATATGCAAAAGCATGCTGAGTTGCTCCGACCACGTTTTGATCTGGTGGAACGCAAGCTGCAGGAAGGACTGGGCGATTTAGCTGTTGCAACCTGGTCTCATCCTAAGGGCGGATACTTTGTCTCATTTGATGGTCCTGTTGGCTCTGCGCGTGCAATTGTTTCTCGCGCACATGAGCTTGGCGTTACTATGACATCTGCAGGTGCTACGTGGCCAAGTGGCAAGGACCCCTTTGACACTAATATCAGAATTGCTCCAAGTTACCCAACGCTGGAAGAGCTTGATGCGGCGCTTGATGTCTTTATTGTTGCTGTTAAACAGGTAAGTGCTCGACTAGCAAAAGTTGATCGTGGCCAGAGCGTCTGGGGATAGCTTGTGTAACTTTGGTATTTACTTTGAAAGTAAGCCCATTCTGCCGTATCTTGATTAACTATGTTTAGAAAAAGCGATTGGATGTTGAATGCCAACTAATACTTCAAAGCCAGAACTTACACCAGAACAGAAGGCAGAAAAAGAGCTGGTTGCCATGGCTAACCAGACCGCAAAAAAGAAGGCAAAGGACCGCAAGCCCGATGAGGCTCCTAAAAAACCAGGTCCTTCTACAGGCATGAAGATTGCTATTGGAGTATTCTCGCTCTTTATTGCTATTTCTATGATGTTGCCTTCCCTGGCCAGCATTTTCTCTAACTCTCAAAAGCAGAATCAGAACCATCAGAATTCTCCTGAGGCTATTAACCAGGTCTATCAGAAACAGGCAGAAGAAAAAGAGTCTGCTATTCAGTCCAATCCAGATAATCTACCAGCACATCTTGATTTGGCTCGTACGTATCTAGGCTGGGGAATGGCACTTAAGAGCTCCTCTCAAGATGACTCTGTTCAGAAGCAGTCTTTACAGCTGATCAACAAGGCAATTGCCGAGTACGATACGTATCTTGCTTCAAATGATTCTGATGAGGTTCGTGTTGATAGGGCTATTGCGCAGTTCTATGCAGGAGACCAAACGGGTGCCGTTGAGGCGCTTAAGGCAGTAACAGATCGCTCTCCAGACTATGCTAACGGTTGGCTTAATTTGGGAATGATGTATCGTGTTACTGATCAAGTAGATCTTGCAAAAGAGGCACTGCAGAAGGCAATTGAGAAAGATTCCGATAATAGCGCCGGTGTGAGGGATAATGCGCAGAAAGTTCTTGATGCATTAAACGGAAACACCTCTACCTCTTCAAATAACACTAAGTAAGGAGGAGTTATGGCACTAGAGATAAGCTCTGAAATTACAGATGAAAAGGCCATTATTCGCATTGAGGGCGAGGTAGACGTATCAAACGCCTCTGAGCTTCGCGATGCTTTGGATACCGCGCTCGCCGATGGAGCAAAAGAAGTTGAAGCTGATTTTGCTGAGGTAGCTTATATTGATTCGACGGGCATTGGCGTTTTAGTGGGTGCTGCACATCGAGCACAAGAGAGTGGTTCTGTGCTTGTTGTTGCAAATCCTCAGAAAAACGTGGAGCGTGTCTTTTCGCTTCTTGGGGTCGATAAAGACCTTAACGTTCGCAAGTAGGTTTGGTAACTTGCAAGCTCTTTGAGAAACGGTTCAAAGAGCTTGTTTATGTTTGTTCCAGAAAGGTATTGCTTGTGTTTGGCATTGGAGAAACAGAGCTCGTACTAATTTTGCTCTTTGCATTTTTAGTATTTGGTCCTGATAAATTACCTGGTATGGGTCGCACGCTTGGCCGCGCTCTTAGACAGTTCCAGAACGCGCAAGAAGGCTTTAATAAAGTTGTCCGTGCAGACTTACTTGACCCTGCAGCGGATGCACTTCACGAGAAGCCCAAGCGCTCCGAGCAGCTCAAAAATGCTGCATCTGATGCTGACCGCGAGGATACTGACCATCAGGAGACCTTTGCTGAGCGTCGTGCTCGCCTCAAGGAGGAGCGCGAGGCAGCTGAGAAGGCTGCTGCTGAGGCGGCTGAGCAGAATAAGCAAGCTGAGCAGACCCAGGAGGCTGAGCAGCCAGAGGCCGTTTCTGCTGAAGAAGCTCCTGCTGCTGCACCACAAGCTACGTCTTCTGTTGCTTTCTCCGATGATTCTACAGAGGCAACTAAGCACGTGGCACCTAAGGCTGCAGAAGAAACTCCTGCTGCAGCTCCATCTGCAAAAGACCTCTATAACCTTGGATCTGCACGTTCTTCTCGCTCTATGGCAGAAGACAAGAAAGAAGAAGTTGCTGGAGAGGAGGGAGAAAGCCAGGACGCATAAGTCCAGCTTTCGTGTGTAATGCCTATTACTCCAGCTCGTATGCCACTTTTTGATCACCTGGGAGAACTCCGTCGCCGCGTGACCATTGTGGTGGTATCGCTTTTTGTTACCGCGATCATTATTTATTTTGCAACGCCTGCATTGATTGAGATCTTGATTGACCCTATCAGGGAGTTTTTGACCGATGGTAAGCTTACGGTTATCTCGGTCCTCGGCGGCTTTAGTATCAGGTTTAAGGTAGCTTTTTTCTTCTCGGTGATTATCTGCACACCTATTATCATCTGGGAGATTATGGCTTTCTTCTTGCCTGCACTTAACGCTAAAGAGCGCAAGTGGGTTGTTCCTACCGTGGCAGCCATGATTACCTTGTTCTTCTTGGGTATGCTGTTCTGCTACTTCATCATTTTGAACACTGCAATTGGTTGGATGATTGGTCAGTCGCAGGAGTTTGCAGGAACTATTAATGAGGCAAGCGATTATCTCAACATTATTATGATGTTTGAGATTGGCTTTGGCGTTGCGTTCCAGCTTCCACTAGTTATCTTCTACCTGGCTATTCTTCACCTTGTTCCTTACAAGGATATGCGTGAGCAGTGGCGCTATGTCTATGTTGGCCTGATGATTCTTTCTGCAGTAGTCACTCCTGACGCATCACCTGTCACCATGATTTTGATGTTTGCAGCTCTTATTCTGCTGTACGAAGTTGCTCTGGCCGTTGCTCGCTACGTCATTATTGCCCGTGATGGCAAAGCCGCTCTTAAGTGGAGCCGCGAGGACTACGAGCAGCATGAGCTAGACAAAATCTAATAGTTTCATTTTTACTTTGGAGAGTGTTGTTCTTTGATTCTAGTTGTTACCGAGAAAAACGACGCAGCGCAGCAGATTGCTCGCCTTCTGTCTGAATCGGGTAAGCCTGAGACAGACAAGGTATACAACACTCCTGTTTATCGTTTTAGACGTGGCGGAGAAGACCATGTCGCTATTGGTCTTCGTGGTCATATTCTGCAACCGGATTTTCCTTTGGCTCTCAAGTTTGACAAGGAAGAGGGCTGGTATGGAGAAACTGCAGAAGGGGAACACCTTCCTGCAGATGTTCCAGATGGCCTTGAGCGTCCTCCTTATAAGGTTAAGCGCAAGCCTTTTATGGCAGATGGCGTTGACCTTAAGGGCTGGAAAATCCCCAGCTTGCCCTATTTGATTTGGGCTCCTGTAGATAAACAGCCTGCAGAAAAAGAAATTATTCGCGCCCTCAAGAACCTTGCTAAGAAGGCAGAGTCTGTCATTATCGGCACAGACTTTGACCGCGAGGGAGAGCTTATTGGCTCTGATGCGCTGGCACAGGTTCTCTCGGTTAATCCTAATCTGGCAGTATTTCGTGCACGCTACTCCGCCTTTACTAAGACAGAGATTGAGACTGCCTTCAATAACCTGGTGGATCTTGATTACAACTTGGCTGCAGCAGGTGAGTCCAGGCAGTATATCGACCTCATTTGGGGTGCTGTACTGACCCGTTACCTGACCACTGCACGCTTTGGAGGTCTGGGCAATACGCGCTCTGCTGGTCGTGTTCAGACTCCTACGCTGGCACTTGTTGTTGAGCGCGAGCGTGAGCGCTTGGCATTTAAGCCAGAAGATTATTGGGTTATTTCTGGTGTTGCTGCTCCAGAAGATGATGCGGATGCAACCTTTAAGATGGTTCATCAGACCGCAAGGTTCTGGGATCAAGCTGAAGCAGATGCAGCTTACGCAGTTGTTAAAGATCAGACGCAGGCAACGGTTGTCGAGATTGAGTCTCGTAGCAGAAAGCAGCAGCCACCAGCTCCGTTTAACACCACGTCGCTGCAGGCAGCTGCAGCTGCAGAGGGTATCTCGCCAGCTAGAACTATGCGTTTGGCAGAGTCTCTGTACATGGACGGCTTGATTTCATACCCTCGTGTTGATAACACGGTCTACCCAAGTTCGCTTGACTTGAAGGACTGTGTCCGTACGCTGTCTGCAGTTCCTCAGTATGCTCCTACCTGCAAAAAGCTTTTGGGTCAGCCAAAGCTTCACGCTACTCGTGGTAAGCAGGAGTCTACTGACCACCCACCAATTTATCCAACGGCAGCAGCAAATCCAGATTCTTTGCAGCCTGCAGCTTGGAAGCTTTATAACTTGATTGCTCGAAGGTTCCTCGCAACCCTTATGGGTCCAGCTACTATGAGCGGTACTAAGATTACGCTTGATGTTGCTGGTCAGCCCTTTGTTGCAAATGGAACCGTGCTGGCAGAGCCAGGCTTTAGAGAGATTTATCCCTTTGGCCTTAAGAAAGACGATCAGATTCCTGATGTTGGTGAGGGAGAGATTGTCTCTATTCAGTCTTTGTCGCTTGACGCTAAGCAGACAGAGCCACCTGCTCGCTACAGCCAGGGTAAGCTTATTCAAGAGATGGAGAAGCAAGGCCTTGGTACAAAGTCTACGCGTGCCTCCATTATTGATACGCTCTACCAGCGTAAATACCTCAAAAACGATCCTGTTGAGCCAAGTCAGCTTGGTATGGCAATTGTTGATGCGCTTTCCCAGTTTGCGCCACACATTACCTCGCCTGATATGACGGCAGAGCTTGAGTCCGATATGACAAGCGTTGCTGAAGGTAAAGATACACGTGATGGCGTTGTAACTCACTCAAGAGCGCTGCTTGCGGGCATGATTGATACGCTCATTGATCATAAAGAAGACCTGTCTGAGGCCATTGCTGATGCAGTGACTGCTGATGCAAAGGTGGGAACCTGTCCTAAGTGCGGCAAAGATTTGGTTGCTAAGAGCTCTCTGAAGACTCGTGGAAGCTTTGTTGGCTGCATGGGTTGGCCAGACTGCGATGTTACCTATCCGCTGCCTCAGGGACGCGTTGAGCCGCTTGAGGGAGAGGCCGGTGTCTGCCCAGAGTGCGGTGCTCCTCGCGTAAAGGTTCAGCCGTTTAGACAGCGTGCGTATGAGACTTGCATTAATCCTGCTTGTCCTACAAACGCAGAGCCAGATCTTATTGTGGGTGAGTGTCCAACCTGCAAGGCCAATGGCAAGCACGGGGACCTGGTGGCCCACAAGTCAGAGCGTACGGGTAAGCGCTTTATTCGCTGCACCAACTACGAGGAGTGTGAGACCAGCTATCCTCTGCCTGCTCGTGGAAAGCTCGAGAAGACCGATGAAGTCTGTCCCGATTGCGGCGCTCCTATGGTGGTTGTTACTACTCAGCGTGGTCCTTGGAAGCTCTGTCCAAACTATGATTGCCCTGGTAAAGAAAAGAAAACTGCCTCGCGTAGAGGCGCTCGTAAGAGTACTAAGAGCACCAAATCCACCAAGGCAGCAAAAAAGTAAACGTATGACGGTGCATCGAGAGGTGCACCGTTTTCGGAAGAACGAGCGTCCCTCTCCAACGCCCGCTCCATACGTATTTTTACCCATTTTTGAGCGCTCTTCATGTGAAAATGCGCAAAACCTTTAGAATATTCATGGCGAGAAACACAATCTGCCTGTATCGTGAGATAGTTAAGAGGGAGGGAAGCATGAATAAAGACTTACGTACATCACAAGGCCTGTTCATCACGCTTGAAGGCGTTGATGGCTGTGGTAAGTCAACACAAGCTTCTCTTCTGCGAGAAGACCTTGAAGCACTTGGCTTTGATGTGGTTTTTGTTCGTGAGCCCGGTGGCACTGCTATTTCTGAGCAGATCAGAGGTGTGGTACTCAATCCAGAAAATGGCATGATGTGCGATGAGTGTGAGCTGTTGCTCTATGAAGCAAGTCGTGCCCAGCTGGTAGGAGAGGTTATCCGACCAGCTCTAGCTGCGGGCAAAGTTGTCTTGTGTGATCGCTTCTATGACTCCACCTTTGCCTATCAAGCAGCTGGTCGCGGTCTTGATACAGACCTCGTTCATCGTGCAAATCGCTTGGGAAGCTGTGGGGTTTCTCCTGATAGAACTCTTGTTTTTATGCTCGAGCCAACAGTTGCTCATGCGCGTGCTACGCAAAATGATGCCGATAGGCTAGAAGCAGAAGGTGTTGCCTTCCAGGAGCGAGTTTTTGCTGGTTATAAGCAACTTCTGCAAAATGAGCCAGAGCGTGTAAAAGCTGTAGATGCAGATGGCACAATTGATGAGGTGCGTGCACGTACTCGCCAGGTGTTAGCTGATCTTTTCCCTGGTATTTGTGAGCTTGGTGAGTGACGCGTTTATGACTCAAGAGAGCACACATACTACTCATAGCACCTATCCACTTCCTCAGGCACTTACCCGTCTTCAGGATCAACCTCAAGTTCAAAATCTGCTTGCGCGCGCACTTCATGAGCACAAGCTTGGCCACGCCTATCTGTTTGTAGGAGCTCCTGGTTCCGGTAAAGGTCTTGCAGCCAAAGCTCTGGCGCAGTGTGTTCTCTGTGCTCAGGGCGGTGACGCTGCCTGTGACGACTGCATTCGTATTTCTCGCGGTACTCACCCTGACGTTCACGTACTTGCCCCAGCCTCCGCAAATGGCTACCTCATTGAGCAGATTCGTCAGCTCATCGCTGATGTTAGTCTGGCGCCTATGCGCTCAACTCATAAGATTTACGTGATTGACCGCGCTGATTTGCTCAGAGAAAATTCTGCAAATGCACTGCTCAAAACTATTGAAGAGCCACCTGCAGACACCATCTTTATTCTGTCTGCACGTTCTTCTTCTGCGGTGCTTCCCACCATTGTTTCTCGTTGTCAGGTAGTTGCGTTTAGAACACTGACTGACGCTGCTGCTAAAGCCGCTATTATGCGAGAGATTTCCGCCACAGAGCAGGAAGCTCGTATTGCGCTTGCAGCAACAGGAACCCCAGGTAGAGCTGTGGAGTTTTTGCAGTCTTCTACGCGAAAAAACATTCGCAGACAGCTCATTGATGTTTTTGGCAATCTGCTCAGAAATGACTCGTGGGATGTACTCACTTCCGCAAAAGAGCTGATAGAAGCTGCAAAAATTCCTCTTGGTGACGTAAGACGTGCCCAAGAAGAAGCGCTTGCTCAAAATGAAGACTTTCTTACCAGCGCTGCGTTAAAGCAGGTTGAGGCGGCAAATAAGCGAGAACTCACAGCGCGCGAGCGTTCGGGTATCATAGAAATGTTGGCAATTCTGGAATCGCTTCTTCGCGACGTACTGTTGTGTTGCGAAGCGGTTGATGAAGAGATAGTAAATACGGATGCAGCAGGCATTATTGACCGCGTTGCATCTCAAACTCATACCCAGGGTGTTTTGGGGGCTCTTGCTGCGGTGCAAGAGGCTCAATACAACCTGGACCGCTCTGTTTCTCCCCAGCTAACCCTTGAGGTTATGCTGCTGCATATCAAGGAGGCACTTACATGCCCACCGTTGTCCCGGTGAAATTTGAATACGCCGCGCGCGACCTTTGGTTTGATCCAAAGGAGTCCGGCGTTCTTGAAGGTGACCACGTCATTTGTCAGACCGAGCGAGGTCTAGAGATTGGTCTTGCTGTAGCTGATCCTCGTGAGATTTCTCAGGAGGAATTTGAGTACAAGACAAACAAAGCCGAGCTCAAAGACGTTGTTCGTGTAGCAACTGACGAGGACCTATCTCGCGCAGAAGAGCTTGCCGCTAAGGGCGAGGCTGCGCTTCCTGTGTTCAGGAAGTTTGCTGTTCAAGAAGAACTTGAGATGAAGCCTATTGGCGTCGAGTACCTTTTTGATGGCGAGAAGGTCGTGTGTTACTTCTCGGCTGATGACCGTGTGGACTTTAGGCAGCTTGTTCGTGAGCTTTCTCATGAGCTTCATGAGCGCATTGACATGCGTCAGATTGGCGTCAGGGAAGAAGCAGCGGTTATTGGTGGCTACGGTCACTGTGGACAAGAGCTCTGCTGTAGAAGGTTTGGTCTCTCTTTTGAGCCAGTTTCTATCCGTATGGCAAAAGAGCAGGATTTGCCTCTGAACTCCACTAAGATTTCTGGTGCGTGTGGTCGCTTAATGTGCTGCTTGCGCTATGAGTTTGAAGCCTATCGTGACTTTAAGAACCGTGCTCCAAAGCGCAATGCTGTCATTGAAACTCCTCTGGGTATGGCAAAAATTGTTGAGTACAACACGCCAAAAGAGGAGATTGCGCTTCGTCTTGAGAGTGGCAAGGTGGTACGTATTCCTCTTGCTGACATGGACACATCTCCTGCGGCTCAGCAGAAGTCGGAAGACCTTGGCTGTTCTTGCAGGCCAGACAGCGTTTCTCGCGCTGCACTTGAGCGCCTTGAATCTGTTGAGGTTCAGATGGCTCTGGCAGAGCTTGATAGGGCAAATGGTCTGATTGTTGATGAAGAGCCAGAGATTAACCCTGATCTCTTTGTCACAGAGACTCCAAGGCGCAAGCGTGATCGCTCCGAGCAGAACTCTTCAAATAGGCAGGAAAACGTCAAGAATTCCGGTGCAAGAAATGCCCGAGAAGAGCAGGGAGCTCAAAGTTCTTCTCGCACTCGTCGTGTAAGAACTTCAAAGAATGCTCAGGTCAACCCTGGTTCTAGTACTTTTGATGCTGCAACGGATACACTGCGTCGTACCCGCCGCCGTCATCACGCAACAGAAGAGGGCACTGCAAATACTCAGGCTCCTCAGAAAAATGAGCAGGGTACAGCTCCTGCACAGAAGCAGCCTCAGGGTAAGCGTTTTAGAAGGACAGATGCTCCTCAGACGCCACAGAAAGCTGATGAGGCACAGGCACCAGTTCGTGCAAAGAGGACTCGTCGTCCAGGTGATAGGGCGGGCATGAAGACCCAGAACGCTCCACAGAATACTTCTGGTTCTAGCGGTGCACCTAACGCTGCATCTAGAGATGCTCAGCCACAAAACGCTGCACGTCGTAGACATAGAAGAGCTGGACGTGATGATCGTGGTCGCGGCTCGAAGGACAACGAGTAATGTATACGCTTAAGACTGAATATGCCTTTGACTCAGCGCATTTTCTTACAAACTACTACGGCAAGTGTGAGAACCTGCATGGCCATCGCTGGCATGTGACTGCCTGCATTTCAACTGCAGAGCTTGGTGAGTCTGGTACAGAAAAAGATATGGTTATGGACTTTGGCGTCTTTAAGCGCAAGGTCCGCGCGCTATGTGATTCCCTTGATCATACGTTTTTGATTGAGGAGGGTTCTCTTTCTGAAAAGACGCTGACCTGTCTTAAAGAAGAGGGTTTCTCGCTCACTATTTTGCCGTTTAGAACAACAGCAGAAAACTTGGCTAAGTATCTCTTTGAGCAACTTGAGGCAGAAGGTTTGCCCGTCTCTTCCGTTGAGGTTGATGAGACCCCTAACAATTGCGCCATATATTCAAAAAATATGAAGTAACCTGTTGTTTTTTAAAGCTCGTGCGAGCAACGTAACCTCGATGGGTATACTCTACGTATGTAGAGGTTTTATCTTTTGGCGAGGTGGAATTTCATGGCTCACGGAGCGTTGCGAGGTGTCAATTTAACTGGTTGGCTTACGCTTGAACCGTGGGTAACTCCTGAGCCGTTTGCACGCACGGGCTGCGTTGATGAGGCTCAGCTCATTAAAGCGCTGGGCGTTGAGGACTACCACAATCTTGTTAAAGCGCATCGTTCTTCATTTATTCAGAGTTCTGACTTTGTCAGCATTGCCGCTCGTGGTTTTAATGCGGTAAGAATTTCTGTGCCTTGGTACGTTTTTGATGAAGAAGCTGCAGGGACTCCATATGTTAGCTGCATTACCGAGCTTGATAGAGCTCTTGAATGGGCAGAAGAACTTGGCCTGCACGTTATTTTTGTACTGGCAGTAAATCCAGGTTTGCCTGATGGCTTGAATGACCAGCCAGGTGGTGCTCCGCGCACGAGAATTTCTGGGGAGAAATCTCTTTCTATTCTGCATAAGCTTGCCCTTCACTACGCTCACCGCAGCGGTTTTTATGGCATTGAGGTAGCCGATGAGGTTAAACCTCGTGTGCGCAAGGGCTTTAAGCTCACAGATGGTATTCCTGGTCACTCGCTTAGAAACTATTATCGCCGTGCTTATGAGACCATTAGATCTGTGGCAGGAGAAGAGCCTGTGGTCATTCTTCCAGATGGTGGCTGGCCTCAGGGATTTAGGCGTTTTATGAGCCAGCAGGCCTATCAAAACGTTTGGCTCGATGCTCACCTTGATAAACCCTGCGAGGGAATTGATTGCTCGGGTCCTCGCGGTGTACAGCAGCTTATTGATAAAAACGAAGCGTATTTGAAGACTTCTGCTTCAGGCGGTCTGCCGGTCATGGTGGGTAAGTGGTCAGCATCACTTCCAAGCATTGACGGTGCTATGACGGCAGAGGGAAGAATTGCGCTTGAGCGCATTTATACTTCCGGCCAGCTCAAAGTGTACAATACGTGTCCTGCATGGTTCTTTCAGACCTGGAAGACCTCCGCATTTTTGGCTGCATGGGACGCACGCGTTGCGCTTGCAACGTTTGAGAGGGGAATGCTCGAGTAATGACAGAATCTACTCTTTTAGCAGGTAAACTGTCTATTGTGGGCACGCCTATTGGTAACCTTTCGGACGCGTCACCGCGCGTTAAAGAAACGCTTGCAGCAGCAGATGTCATTTTATGTGAGGACACGCGCGTGACCTCAAAGCTCCTCTCGGCATTTGACATTCATGTGCCATTGCAGCGCTGTGATCAAAATATTATTGAGTCGCAAATTGAGCCAACGCTTGAGAGGCTTCGTGCAGGTCAGCACGTTGCGTTTGTGTCAGATGCCGGTATGCCAGGCATCTCTGACCCAGGTCAGCATTTGGTTGATGCGGCGCTTTCAGAAGGCCTTGCTACGGAGGTTATTCCGGGCCCTTCTGCGGTGACCTGCGCGCTTGTTGCATCGGGCCTGGCAAGTGACCATTTCTTCTTTGAAGGATTCTTGCCCAGAAAGCATGGACAGATTGTTCAGCGCTTGCAGCAGCTTGCGCAAATTCCTGGCACTATTGTGCTGTATGAGTCTCCGTTTAGGGTACTTGCAACGGTTGAGGCCATAGCTGAGGTGTTTCCAACCAGGCAGGTGGCTCTTGTCAGAGAGCTTACTAAGCTGCATGAAGAAGTAGTGCGCGACGTGGCTCCTTGCCTTGTTGAGACACTTGCTGCAAAAGAGAACCTTAAAGGCGAATGTGTTTTGGTCATCGCGGCTCCCACAGATGAAGAGCTTGCCTCTGCATCATCGCAGGTAGAAGGAGAGTCTCAGCTCTCGCTCGAAGATGCAATAGAGGCTGGCCTTGCTGCTGGTACGAGAAAATCAGCCCTGGCTAAGGAGCTTGCTCAGAAGTTTGGTATTGCGCGTGACGAGGCATACCAGGCAATTCTTGCTCACGAGGCATAATCACCATACCAACACAAAGAACGCCCAGCATTTGCTCTATACTGGATAAGTTATTGCAACTTACACAAAGGGAGTCATTATGCCCGAGGCCAAGCCGTCATACTTTATTACCACCCCAATTTATTACGTCAACGCAAAGCCACACCTAGGAACTGCGTACTGCACCCTGCTTTGCGATATCCAGGCTCGCTTTAGACGCGCTGCTGGTTACGATGTATTTTTCCTCACCGGTATGGACGAGCATGGCGAGAAGGTCGCTCTTGCTGCAGCTGATCACGGTTTGTCTCCACAGGCATGGTGTGACTCGCAGGTTCCTTTCTTCAAGGGACTCTATGAAGAGCTGAATATCTCATATGACGACTTCATCCGTACTACCGATGAGCGCCACGTAAAAGCAGTCCAGTATCTGTGGGAGCGTATGCGTGAGGCTGGCTTCATCTATAAGGGATCTTACGATGGTTGGTATTGCATCCACGAGGAGACCTTCTTCACCGAGACTCAGGTAGAGAAGGCAGATGAAGAGGCTGGTTGCAAGGGCGCACACCTCTGCCCAGATTGCCATCGTGAGCTTGAGCGTGTCTCTGAAGAGTCTTGGTTCTTCAAGCTCTCTGCATTCCAGGATAAACTACTTGAGCTCTATGCTAAGCACCCAGATTTCATTGAGCCAGACTTCCGCGCCAACGAGGTACGCAGCTTTGTTGAGTCTGGCCTCCAGGATATTTCTGTATCCCGCACCAGCTTTGACTGGGGTGTTCCAGTTCCTTTTGATGAGTCTCACGTAACCTACGTCTGGTTTGATGCTCTTCTTAACTACTACACCGCTGTTGGCTACGGTGATGACAGTCCAGAGGCTGCAGCAATGAGAAAGCGCTTCTGGCCAGCTCAGATGCACGTTGTTGGTAAGGACATCATCCGCTTCCACTGTGTCATTTGGCCTGCAATGCTTATGGCTCTTGGCGAGGCTGTACCTGAGCACATTTTTGCTCACGGCTTCCTTAACGTCCGTAATTCTGAGACCGGCGTTGTTGAGAAGATGAGTAAGTCTCGTGGAAACGCCATTGCACCTAAGGACGTTTTGGACCTGCTGGGTGTTGAGGGTTACCGCTACTACTTCATGACCGACGTCACTCCTGGCGAGGATTCCGGCATCTCCTTCGAGCGCATGGAGCAGGTCTATAACGCTGACCTGGCAAATAGCTGGGGTAACTTGGTTTCTCGCGCCCTTAACATGAGCGATAAGTACTTTGAGGGCGTCACTCCAACTTTTGATGGATCTTCTGTTGCTGCAGACCATCCGCTGCGCAAGCTGGCTGAGGGCATCTATGACCGCTACGCTGCGTGCATGGAGAAGATGGACTACGTAGGCGCTAAGAACATCATTATGGAGCTTGTCCACGCAGCTAACCACTACATTGAGGACGCTGCTCCTTGGACGGTGGCAAAAGATCCAGAGCGCGCATCAGAGCTTGCAGAGATTATCTATACGCTGCTTGAGTCTATTCGTATTTGCGCACATCTCTTTATGCCATTCATGCCTACTACGTCTGCAGAGGTTCTGCGCCGTATGAGCCTTGACGAGGCAGAGATTACCTCTACCGATACCTGTAGCGAGTGCGTATGGGGCAAGCTTCAGGGTGGTTTGGCTGTCTCTAAGGGAGACGCTCTGTTCCCACGTCTTGCAAACAAGTAATCGTGTCGGAGCACACATCGCATCAGACATCGTGGCTTGCTAATCAGCGCGCCACTAAAGAAACGCTGGAACGTTTTGGCCTTGCCACCAAATATAGGCTGGGCCAAAACTTCCTGGTACAAGAACACGTTATCGAGAAGATCGTTCAGCTTGCAGAAGTTCAGCCTACTGATGTGATTGTCGAGGTTGGACCCGGTTTGGGTACCCTTACGGTGGCCTTGCTCGACAACGCCCGTGCGGTTTGCTCGCTTGAAGCAGATTCTGAGCTTGAGCAAGTCTTGGCGGTAACCTGCAAAGAGCCGCATCCAGACTCGTTTGCGCTGGTTATGGGAGACGCTCTGGCAATTACGCCGCAGAAGCTTGCCGATGCCTACAGTGCACTTCCTGCCGTTCCCCAGAGCGCAGCGCTGAGCACTCCGTCGAGCACCCCGATGCCAACTAAGTTTGTATCCAATCTGCCGTATCAGGTGGCAGCTACGCTGATTCTCAAGTTCTTCCAGGAGCTTCCTTCGCTTGAGCGAGCAGTGGTCATGGTGCAGGCTGAGGTAGCCGACAGAATTGCCGCCAAGCCTTCTACCAAGGCATATGGAGCTTACACTGCGAAGCTGTCTTTGTTTGCCCAGGTTACCGGCAGATTTGAAGTGGGTCCTGGCAACTTTATGCCTCCTCCACGCGTCAACTCTGCTGTGGTCCGTCTTGATCGCACCCAGGCGAGAAACCCGCTGACCTCCAAACTTCTTTCTGAGGAAGAGCTCTTGCATACCATGAGCGTCATTGACGCCGCCTTTGCACAACGTAGAAAGACCATTCGTAATTCAATGAGCGCCTCTGGTTTTGATAAAGACAAGCTTGACCAGGCGTTTCTCGCCACAGGAATTGCGCCTACGGCGCGTGCAGAAGTTTTGACCAGCCAAGACTTTATTTGTCTTGCGGCCGCTTTGGAGCCTTTGAGTGAGTAAGAAAAAGCATCATCTACCAGCAGAAGAAGTGGACGCGCTTTCGTTTTCTGACGGTCAGCTATTCCATGATATTTACGGTACGCCTCGCCCAGCGCCGCGTGTTTTGGCACCTGTTGCCGATACCCATGGTCATTTGGGCAGCCTTCACGAGCACAGTGCTGCAGAGTCTCTTGCTCGCGCTGCCGCGGCGGGTGTTCGTATGCTTATTGTTCCCGTAGATATTGCTACGGAGTTTCCTCGTAAGTGGGCAGATACCAGCGCTTTTATCACATGGTTTGAGGATACTCTTAGCGCGGCTCGCCACGCTTTTACAAAGCTGGCTGAGGTAGATCTCTGTGTACCCTGTGATCTACCTGCAGAGTATTTGTTTGAGCACACGTATTTTGTAGTGGGCGCTCACCCATACAGCGCACCTGACTATAACCAAGAAGCTGAACAGCGTCTGTTTGAGTTGCTTGAGCACCCTCTTTGTGTTGGTGTAGGAGAGATTGGTCTTGATTTTGGACCGTACTGCGAGGTTTCAGAAGAGGTCCAGCGTCAAGCATTTGAGCGCCAGCTTTCCATTGCACATGAGCGCAATCAACGCGTTGAGCTGCACCTGCGTGATGGTGCTGATGATACACACGCTCATGATTTGGCGCTTGAAATTCTGAATCGTATGGGCGTGCCTAAGGCAGGCTGTGACCTGCACTGTTACACCGATGGACCAGAGGTCATGAAGCCTTTTGCAGACCTTGGTTGCTTTGTGGCCTTTGGTGGCGCAGCAACGTTTAAGCGCTCAGATGATATTCGAGCCGCAATGATCTCCTGTCCAGAGGCACAACTACTTTCAGAGACGGACTTCCCCTACATGGCGCCAGAGCCTTTACGTGGAGGGGAGTGCACGCCAGCAATGGTGGTACACACGGTTGAGCGCTTGGCAGAGCTTCGTTGGCAGCGACTTGATATCCCCAAAGAGAAGACGTATACCATACTCTGGGAAAACGCCAAACGCTTTGTGGGACTTGCGTAGCGTAGTGGGAGGTGAGCACGCATGACAAAAATTCTGGTTGTAGAAGATGACCATCAGATTCAGCAAGAGTTGGTGCTGCTGCTGCAAAGAAATGGCTTTGAGGCTCAGGCACTCACGTCTTTTGAGTCTGTACCTCAACAGATTATTGCCGCGCATCCAGACTTGGTTTTGCTGGACCTCAACCTTCCTGGCATTGACGGACAACAGATTTGTCGAGAAGTACGACAGCTCTCTAACGTTCCCATCATTGTAGTTACCAGTAGAAACACTGACCTTGATGAGCTCATGGTGCTCTCGTTAGGAGCGGACGATTTTATCGCCAAGCCCTATAACACTCAGATTTTGCTTATGCATATCACTTCGGTTTTGAGGCGTGCAAACAGCGATGTCACAACAGGAACAAAGCTCTCACATGCAGGTGTGACGCTTGATTCTTCTTCCTGCAAAGTTTCTGCAAATCAGAAGAGCGTTGAGCTGACCAAAAACGAGCTCAGAATACTTTCACTTTTGATGCAAAACG
The DNA here is from genome assembly GCA_937905925.1 of uncultured Atopobium sp. Classification (GTDB taxonomy): domain Bacteria; phylum Actinomycetota; class Coriobacteriia; order Coriobacteriales; family Atopobiaceae; genus Lancefieldella. The sequence continues at coordinate 33,122 of CALCXO010000029.1, read as the reverse complement.
CGGGAACGGTTGTTTCTCGCCAGCGTATTCAAGAAGAACTGTGGCAGTCGGACGAGTTTGTTGATGACAATACGTTGACGGTAAACATTAGCCACCTCAGAAATACTCTTGCAAGCATTGGCGTTGAGGACTTTGTCATGACACGCCGCGGGCTTGGCTACGTTATTGAGTAGGCTGCTATGTCGTTTCTCAAGTATCTAAAAAATCGAACTATTTTCTTTCTTGCGCTTATAGCTAGCAGCACGTTGATTGGCTTTATGCTTAAAGGTGTTGGACTTAACGTGTTTGCTATTGCCTACTGTATTCTGGTTTTATGGGTAGTGGGAACAGCTGCACTATTAGCCGATTATTTTCATCGTCGTTGGTTTTACCAGCAGCTTGCTGAGAATTTAGCAGCAACTGATAAAGAGAGCTATCTGGTTCCTACCATGCTGGATACGCCTTCAACGCTGGAAGAACGGCTTTTTAAAGACGCACTTTCAAGCATGTCAAAGTCTATGATGGACCAGCTTGCTGATGAGCATATGCGATCAAAGGAATATCGAGAGTACATTGAGATGTGGGTGCATGAGATTAAGACTCCCATCGCCGCAGCTCATTTGGTTGCTCAAAATAATCCATCGCTGCCTATGGATGACGTGCAAACACAGCTCACTAAGATTGAATCGCTGGTAGAACAGGCGCTCTTTTATGCTCGCAGTGCATCCGTAGATCGAGATTTTTCTATCAGAGACGTCAATTTGCAGTCTATTGTCAAAGACGCCCTTAAAAATAATGCACGTGTCTTCATTGACGCTGGCGTTTCTCCGCATTTTGATGACTTGGCTCACGTGGTAAAGGCTGACCCAAAGTGGCTTGAGTTTATTTTGCGACAGCTTCTGATTAACGCTGCAAAGTATTCAAATCCAGAGCTTGCACCTGGCGAGAAAAACGTTTGGATTTCTGCCTCTGTCTCAGAGCCACGTGAAGGAACTACTTCAACTACTCTCTTCATTAAAGATAATGGCATCGGTATTCCTGAAGAGGATCTTTCTCGTATTTTTGATAAGGGATTTACCGGCCAAAATGGACGCAAGTACGCCAAATCTACCGGTATGGGTCTCTATCTCTGCTATGAGCTCTGTAAAAAGATGGGTCTTAAGCTGGCTGTCAGCAGTACAATTGGTAAAGGCTCAACCTTTTCTATCGTGTTCAACCAGTCTTTTACGGATTTGCGATGAAGCAGATTAATAATGAAAATACGAGCAAAGCAGACTACATCGTAGCTGCTTTGCTCGTACTGAATACGGCAATTCATTTTTATCCAGAAGCATTCCCTTATTCACAGCAGATAAGTGTATGTATTTTTGCTTTTATCTTTCTCTTGCAAATTTTTAGGATAGTTAAATTTAAAGAAAGAAAAACAATTACCTATGCACTTTTGGTTCTGAGCCTTTTAGCAGCAATTGCGTTACTTCTCAATTAGAAGTTCCCACAATTCATCCGTTTGAGGATCGCTTCCTACTGGGAAGGTATGCTGACTAAAACGCTTGAATCCCCAATGTGAATAAAATGCCTTAGCAGGCTCATTGTGTTCCCAAACACCCAGCCACACGCGCTTCTTACCCTTCTCTTTTGCTAAATCAAGGGCAAATTTCATGAGCTTTGATCCAAGGTGTAGGCCTTTGTAACGCGGAAGGATATACAGGCGTTCAATTTCAAGCGAGTCATCGCGTTGACCCTCGGTTTGCTCATAACGCGTATTGAGCTTCAGGTAACCAGCTACTTGACCTTCTACCTCAATAAAATAGAAATATGAGTGTTTAGCAGCAAGCTCACGGGCAAGCTTTTCTGTGTTGTAGAGCGAGTCCATGCAACTTGCTAAGTCATCTGCTGTATTTGAGTCAATAAAAGTGTCTACAAATGTCTCTATGCTGAGTTTTTGCAGTGTGCGCAAATCAGTTGTGTTAAGTGGTCTAATTGAAACGTGAACATCATCAATGCTGATTGTGTTTCTCGTCTGACGATATGCATCAAGGTCAAGAGAAAGCACATGGTGAAGGACGCCAAAGTGATCAAGTACCTTAGAAGATACCTGCGTAAACCCAGCGCGCTCGTAGAAAGGCTGAGCTTTGAGTTGCGACTCAACTAACACCTTGGAAGCACTACTTTCTTGTGCCAGGTAATCAAGGGTATCGTGTAGCAGCTTTGAGCCAATACCAGCGCCTTTGTTGTTGACGCATACGCGACCAATAAGAGGGGAGTTGTATAACTGTCCTGCATCAATGATGCGTAAATATGCAGCTACCGAGTCAGTATCCTGATAAAAGACATGGGTAGAAATTTGATCAACGTTATCAAGATCGTTGTACATAATCTGCTGATCAACAATAAACGTTTCTGCTCTTAGAGAAAGAATTTGATATAACTCTTTAGCGGTAAGCTGCCCAAATCTTTTAATTACTAACTGCATAGCATGCCCCTCCCGTATGCTTGATAGTGATATTTTGACACATCAAAGTGAGAAAAGCGTAAGGTTTCCGTAAGGTCAATCGATGGCAACGTAAACGGTAGTGACGGAGTATATATCTCAAGATTTACTCGCTCCCAACGAAAGGACGCAACATGGCAGCTACTCAAGTAACTCCAACTCAGCCAACTGTTGTGGCTGGACAATCTTCAGCACTTACCCCTCACACCGTTTTAGTTTGTCAAAACCTCGAGAAGTACTATGGAACTCGTGGAAATATTACCAAGGCGCTAGACGGCATTAATCTTTCTGTAGCTCGCGGTGAGTTCATTGCCATCATGGGACCTTCTGGCTCTGGCAAAACGACTCTTTTGAACTGTATCTCTACCATTGACCAGGCATCTGCGGGCCACATCTTTATTGATGACCAAGAGCTTTCCAGACTGCGCGGCGCAGAGCTTTCTGCCTTTAGACGCGACCGCTTAGGCTTTATTTTCCAGGACGCAAACTTGCTTGATAGCCTTACTGCTCGTGAGAATATCGCGCTCTCTTTAACCATTGGTCACGTCCGTGCACAGGAAGTTTTGGAGCGCGTTGAAAACGTTGCCATGCTGCTTCAGATTTCTGAGGTGCTTGATAAGTTCCCTTACGAGATGTCCGGTGGTCAGCGCCAGCGTGTTGCCGCAGCCCGAGCAATTGTTACCAACCCTTCGCTGGTCCTTGCAGACGAGCCAACCGGCGCACTTGACTCAAAGAACGCCCGCACGCTCCTTGAAAGCCTTGAGAACCTCAATCGTAACGGTGCAACTATTGCCATGGTTACTCACGATTCATATGCAGCTTCTTATGCTCATCGCGTCATTTTCATTAAGGATGGCCGCATCTTTAATGAGATTGTTCGTGGTGAGAAACCCCGCAAGCAGTTCTTTGACCAGATTATGGACGTTGTTTCATTCCTGGGAGGAGAGGGTGCTGATGTACAGTAAAATCGCGCTTGGTAACGTCAAGAAATCACTGCGCGATTTCAGCATTTACTTTCTGACATTGGCAGTAGGCGTTGCACTATTTTATTCCTTCAATTCAATTACTCAACAATCTATGGTGTTGAATCTTTCTGAAGATCAGAGACGCATTGTTCAGCTCTTAAGTAATACCATCTCTGGAGTAAGCGTTTTTCTTGCCGTTATTATGGGATTTCTTGTTGTCTACGCTAATCAATTTCTGATTCGTCGTAGGAAAAAAGAATTTGGTATGTATCAGATACTGGGCATGACCAAGAGAAATGTCTCTAAGATTATGAGTATTGAGACACTGTTTGTTGGTTTTCTCGCCCTGGTAGTTGGCCTTGTTGCAGGTATTTTTATCTCTCAATTTATGATGTTTGCAACGGCCCACATGTTCAACACAACTCTTGATTCATTCAAATTTGTCTTCTCGCAAGCTGCGTTGATTCAAACGGTTATTTACTTTGTGGTCATGTTTGTGGTTGCACTGATTTTTAACGTCACCACGGTGTCCCGCTATAAGCTTATTGACCTTCTTAACGCAGACAAAGTAACTCAGACCGTCAAGGTAAGGAATCTTACTGTCTCAGTGCTGCTCTTCTTGACCTCTCTTGGAATCATTGCTTATTCCTATATCCTGCTTCAGCACAATGGTTTAAAACAGATAGATGACGAGTTTGCCATGGCTACTGCTTTGGTATCTGTGGGCACAGCACTCTTTTTCTTCTCAATCTCTGGTTTTTTGCTCAGATTCATGCAGATGCAGAAGGGCTTCTACTACAAGGGTCTTCACTCATTTATCCTGCGTCAGTTTAATGCCCGCGTTAATACTGCTTGGGTTTCCATCTCTTTAGTCTGCGCCATGCTCTTTGTGGCAGTTTGTGGACTTGGTACGGGTTTCTCGCTTGTTGACTCTTTGAACGTCAGTTTCTCCAAGCTTAAAACGTACGATGTTTCTGTATCAATCAATCCAGGCTCAGAGCGCAGTTATACTCCTGGCCCAGCGGATTCATATGACTATCTCTCTGTAGTGCAGAAGCTTGATCCAGAGTGGGATAAAACTATCAAAAATGCCTTCCAGGTAGATACATACTTTGCTCAAAGTGATCCAACAACGCCTAGTTTTACGTATAGTTCTATTGATGCTGTAACAGGCAAGCGCTTTAGTGATTACTTTACCGGCTATAGTGGCCAGGAAGATCCTGCGCAGAAAAACGTAACTTTGATGCGAGCTTCTCAGTACAACAAACTGCGCGTTGCATCTGGGCTTGAGCCTGTTGACTTTGGTACTGACGGCTATATGGTTTGGACGCTAGATACTAATCTCACAAAATACTGGCAGGATTCTCTTGCAAATAATCCTGAACTCACCATTGAGGGTCACAAACTTCATGCTGTTGGCGGAACACTCGACATTGCGCAAACACAAGGCGGACCTGCTCTTATGCCCGCATTTGGAATTGTGGTTGTTGCTGATCAAAGTTTCCCTTCAAGCACCGTTTTGACCAACTCATATATCTTAGGCAACTATCAAACCCCAGGCGATGCTTCTGAAACGCAGTTCCAGGGTCAAATTAAGCAGTACTTTGGTGATGGTGCCGTAACTGGTAGCGATTCCGATCCTTATTCTTTAATGCTTGTGGTCACCGCTTCCGAGTACATTCAATCGACTGCTGGATTCTCTGGTATTGTGACGTATCTGGCGCTGTACATTGGCCTGGTACTCTTCATTGCGTGCGCCGCTATTCTGGCACTTCAGCAGCTCTCCGAGGCATCGGACAACGCTCGTGCGTATCAAGTTCTTGCAGAACTTGGTGCCGAGAAGGGCCTTGCAAGTCGCGCACTCTTTGTTCAGATTGGTGTGTACTTCCTGTTCCCACTGCTTATGGCAGCTGCGCACGCTACTTGTGCGATGTCCATTATGGTTTCTGTCATTAAGTCGATTGGCAACTTTGATGTAGCTAGCAGCATTGGTGGAGTGGTTGCAGTAGTAGCTGCTTTGTATGGCGGATACTTCCTGGTTACCTTTTTTGCTGCACGTTCGATCATCTTTAGAGGTGCCAAGAGAATGCAGTAAGTTGCGTCGCCGTGTTGTAAATTCGTGAAAGAAGGACGGATGTTCCTCTGTGGAGCATTCGTCCTTCTCGCTTAGGTAAAATGGAAACGTTATGTCAGATGGTATCTGTGCAGAGCACATACTCAAGGAGGCATCATGGGTCTTTGGTCAAAGGTTAAAAATGTGTTTGTTCCTTCTAATGGAACAGAGCAGCCTCAAAAGGCTACATTTGCTACCAGGGAAGACACTATCTATGCACCAGTTTCTGGTGTCCTGGTAAGCGTACAAGAGGTTCACGATGAGGTAATCTCAAGCGGTCTCTTTGGCCAAGGCTATGGTATTTTGCCTGTTGGTCTTGATTGCGTCTATGCTCCTTGCAATGCTCGCGTTACTGCAACTAACGTAACCAATCACTCAATTGGCCTTACCACTGATACTGGTATTGAGATTTTGATTCACATTGGTGTTGGCACCATCGAGATGAACGGTAAGGGTTTTACCCGTTACGTTCACGCTAACGATGAGGTCAAGGCCGGTACTCCACTGATTTCATTTGATGCCGCTGCTATTGAAGAAGCAGGATATGAGAACGTGGTAGTTGTTACCGTTGTTAATGCAGATCAGTATGAGCGCATTGATCTTATTGGTGAGTCCGGAACACTGATTGGTGGTCGTCCACTGGTTAAGATTGGTGATCCTCTGATGTGCGTCAAGCACTAGGGTTTCTCGCCAGCTAAACATCTGCAATAAACGAGGTTTTACATGCTTAGAGTTACTAAGGCAATTCTTCACGTCTTTGATTTTGAGACGGGAACTAAATACTTCTCTCAATCTACCTTGGATTTAGAGGATCGTCAGACAAAGTCATACGTACAGCGTAGACTGCGTAAAATTACTGCAAATCCAGAGTCTAGACATGGAGAGTTTGCTCCTACCAGTAACTTTGCTGGAGGTCTTCAGGAGTATGCTCACGGAGACGTTGAGTTTGTAGAGTTTTCTCACCAGATTGCTCAGTGGTTCTGGGAAGAGCTTCGTCGCGCAGATGACGTTGAGCAGTGCGATCTTCTTGTAGCGGACTACATTGATACCGATGCTGGTCAGGCGCTTGCTAGTGCTGCTGCAGACGATGAGGACGCTCAGGCTGAGGCATTTGAGGGCGAGGGAAGACGTCTCTTTGCCATTGTGCTTCTTCCGCGCAAGCAGGCCTTTATTCATGACGTAAACGGTTCTGCAAATGAGATTTTGCGCCAAGATGCAACGCTGCCATCTCCTACGCAAAAGGTTGATTCGTATGCGGTCATTGACCTGGATACAGGGGCTATTGATTTTCATGATCATGATCGCTCTGTAGCAGGAGAGGGAAAGTTCATTATCCCAGAGCTCTTCCTTGAGTGCTCATCAGAGGCGTCAAGTCATGAGGTTATCGGTGAGGTAACTGTTATTGTTCAAGACCTAGCTGAAGAGTATGGACTTGAGCCTGCTGTTGAGGTGTCTCGTGCTAAGGCCGCCGTTGCAGAAGCAGCAGAGGTAGAAGAGGTAGTAGACCCTATCAAGGTTGGTAAGCGTATCTTTGAGGAGCGTCCTGAGATTCAGGAAAAGTACGAGGCTCAGGTGGCAAGTAGAGAGCTCCCCGAAGAAGTTCCTGTTAAGCGTGGTGTTGCCAACAGAATTGCAAAGAATCATAAGATTCGCACCGATACAGGAATTGAGATTTCATTTCCCTCAAACCTAACGGATCGTCCAGGTTACCTAGAATTCTCTCACGAGTCTGACGGTAGGATTACCATATCAATAAAAAATGTTGCACACATTGAAAACCGCTAAATCCTATCTCTGACCTCACAATTTAGAGCCAAAACTCCCCGAAATTTGTTTTGGGGAGTTTGTAAATTACGTATCTTTTTGAATATCATCGTGTATCTCGGGTAGAATAGTCTCTCAAAGGTCACACCGTACTACTAAACGTTCTAGGAGACCCTTATGAGTTTAAAGAAACAGCAAGGCACAACCATTGAGGAGCAGAGCGCTGCTCTTTTCAACCGTCGTGATGCTCTTAAGATTTTTGCCGGCATGGGCATTGCTGCCGCTGCCGTTACTGCATCCCTGATTAATACCCGTCCTGCTTTTGGTGTTACCCAGGCTCAGATTGATGCTGCTCGTAGCGATTACGATGCTGCTCAGAAGCTGCTTGATGAGATTTCTAATGAGGTCTCTAGCATGCAAGCAAGCCTCAATGACACTAACTCTCAGATTGGCGCTATTTCTGATCAGATTGCAGATAAGCAGAATCAGATTGATGCTAAGCAGAAAGAGATTTCTGAAAAGGAAACTCAGATTGCCGAGAAGAGAAAAGAACTTGGCGCTCGTATGTCCAGCAACTACAAGGCTGGCCCAGCTGGTGCTTTGGAGATGATTCTTTCTTCTGCAAGCTTTGAGGAGCTCACTTCTAATATTTACTACCTCGATAAGATTTCTGAGTCCGATCAGAAGATGATTGAGGAAGTTAAGAATCTGAAGGCTGCTCTTGAGTCTGATAAGGCTGCTCTTCAGTCCGAGAAGACCGAGCTAGAGAATAAGAAGGCTGAACTTGAGAATCTCCGTGCTTCTCAGGAGTCTCAGCTTAATGATATTTCTGCTCGTCAGGCGGACGCTGCAAACGTTGTTGCAAATCTTGATGACAACGTCAAAGAACTTATCGCTCAGCGTGATTCTGAACTTCTTGCCGCTCAGCAGGAGGCAGAGCGTGTTGCTGCTCAACGTGCTGCTGCATCAAGCGACAGCGGTGGTGGTAGTAGCTACTCTGGTGGCGGTGGCGGAGGAGGAACCTCTTCTGCTGGTTCCGGTTCTGCTGCTGCAGTTGTTAATGCTGCAGGCTATACCGGATCTACCGGTGCTGGCTTCTGTGCTGCTTGGGTTTCTAATGTCTTCTCAAACGCAGGTGTTGGCACCTTCTATGGCAACGCTTGTGATATGTACTATTCCTGGTGCTACTCTACTGATCAGAGCGCTATTGAGCCTGGCATGATTATTGCTGTTCCAACCCTTGGTGGTTCTGCTGCAGCTCTGATTTACGGCCACGTTGGCATTTACATTGGTGGCGGCATGGTCAGGCACTGCCTCTCTGGTATTGTAAGAAGCCAGAGCTTGAGTTCTTGGATTTCTCAGCTTGGTGCTTTGAGTACTCCAAGGTGGGGCTGGCTTGGTGGCGTTGTCCTAAGCTAAGGTATTGGCCCCTCATAACTTGTTATGTAAAAGAGCTTGGTTGCATGCAACCAAGCTCTTTTTGATGTCTATTTGACGCAAAAAGGAAGGGCGCAGATGCCAGAAGCACCTACGCCCTTCTCGCCCTATAAAGGGGGAGTGGATTACTCTTCAACCTCAAGAAGTTCGATGTTGAAGTTAAGGTCTTTACCAGCCATTGGATGGTTGGTGTCAAAGACGATAGTGGTGCCGTCGTTAGAGACAACGGTTGCCATAACAGGGTATCCCTCAGGGGTGCCAAGAGTAACCTGCTGACCTGCAACAAGATTCTCAGAGCCTGGAAGCTGAGCTACAGGAACAGGCTGTACTGCCTCCTCATGGCGCTCACCATATGCCTCTGCTGCTGGAATGTGGACGTCAACAATCTGGCCAACGGTCATATCTTTGACAGCCTCATCAAAGCCCGGGATCATCTGACCAGCCATGCAGGTAAATGCCAGTGGCTCGCTGCGATCACGGGAGGAGTCAAACTTGGTTCCGTCATCAAGAGTGCCTACGTAGTGGACCTTTACCTTTTTACCTTCGTTGCTCATGAAACTCCAATCGTTAAAACATATCTTTGGCATTCTACCCAAGAGTGACGCAAATCAACCTTGAATGATAAAGGTATAAAATACTTTACATTCAGTTTGAAAGGTTTGTAATGGAAGCTCGCTTAGCTCCTCATAATTTTATTGGTGTATTTGACTCGGGCGTTGGTGGCATGAGTGTGCTTAAACACCTTGTTGCCCAAATGCCTCATGAGGAATTTCATTATTTTGGCGATTCTGCATTTGCTCCTTATGGCACTAAACCAAAAGCGCAGATTGCCCAGCGCTCTTGTGCTATTGCTAAAAAGTTTATTGATGAGGGTGCTAAAGCGCTGGTTATAGCTTGCAATACTGCTACAGCTGCTGCTGCAGACGAGCTGAGGGCAACCTATCCTCATGTACCTATTGTGGGTGTTGAGCCAGCTCTTAAGCCTGCAGTAACTGCATATCCCCATGGAACAGTGGTCGTTCTGGCTACAAAAGCAACGCTCTCTTTGCAGAAGTACCACAACCTTGAGTCGCGCCTGCATCCTTCTGCAAAGGTTATCTCTATTCCAGGAGAAGGACTGGTGGAGCTTATTGAATCTGGTCAGGCTGATTCAGAACAGATGCATAAACGACTGGCCGAGCTTTTGGGAAATTATGCTGACCAGGTAGATGCCGTGGTTCTTGGGTGTACCCATTACCCCTTTATCAAGAAGCAAATTAGCTCTGTTTTAGGAGACGTAGAATTTTTTGACGGTGGGGCAGGCGCCGCTCATCAGCTTAAGCGTTTGCTTGGACAGGCAAACTTACTTGCTTCTGCAGATGTCGCTGCTGACAAGAACACTAGCGCCGTAGAGCCTGATATTTTATTCTCATCAAGCATAGATACTCCTGAAGAATTGGAGTTCTACCAGGAGTTCTTCTCGCAAGATATGTAAGCGTGGCTGGGTAAGCGTATTACTTAAGCTTAGTCTCAAGCCACTTTTTGAGCACTACTGCGTTGTTGTACGTAGTGTCTTTGTCCGAGAAAAGCAGTGTCACGGTAGATTGATCAAGCTTTTTAAGCTGTTCGACAAAGGCATCTGCGTCAGGATTGCTGTCAAGTTCAGCTGTATAGGTAGACACAAAGCTATCAAAGCGCTCAGGATCGTGGTTGAATGCTTTTCTGCACTCAGTAGTAGGAGCAATAGTTTTAGCCCATTCATCAGCGTGTAGGTTCTCTTTTTTGATACCACGAGGCCACAGTTTATCTACCAGCACGCGATACCCATCGTCAGCTTCTGGTGCATCGTAAGTCCTCTTAAGTTTGATATTCATTTTTGCTCCCTTCAGCTCATGTACGTTATACCGCAAAATATCTATTCGGTTACAAACTATTTGATACGACTAGGTATTCATATCCGCATGTTTATGATGAAGTTCATTCTTTAAAACCCACGGAGAAAGGAAAGCCATGGCAAACTCAGTGGAGAAGAAAGACATCGATTGGACAGCGCTTGGCTTCGCATATACACAGTGTGACTACAGCTACGTTGCCCACTACAAAGACGGCGCTTGGGATGAGGGTGGCCTTACCACCGACCACAGCATTACGCTGTCTGAATGCGCAAACATCTTCCATTATTGCCAGGAAGTTTTTGAGGGTTTAAAAGCTTACACCACAGTCTCTGGCGATATTGTCTGCTTCCGTCCTAATCTCAATGCTCAGCGTATGGTTGACTCTGCATCTCGTCTTGTCATGCCACCATTTCCTGAGGACAGATTTGTTGCTGCTGTTAAAGAGGTTGTTTCTGCAAACGCAGCTTGGGTTCCACCATTTGGCACAGGCGCTACGCTGTACGTTCGTCCATTCATGATTGGTACTGGCAATACCGTTGGTGTTAAGCCATCTCCTACCTATGAGTTCCGCATTATGGTCACTCCAGTTGGAGCTTATTACTCTAACGGCGTTGCTCCTGTTGCACTGACCGTTTCTCCTTATGACCGCGCCGCTCCTCACGGAACCGGTAACATCAAGGCTGGCCTCAACTACGCCATGTCTCTGTACCCAACTACCTGGGCACATGAGCAGGGCTTTGCAGACAGTATGTATCTTGACTCTGGCTCTCGTACCTATGTTGAGGAGTCCAGTGGCGCAAACTTCCTCTTTGTTGATAAAGAGGGAACCCTGGTTATTCCACAGTCTTACACAGATTCCATTTTGCCTTCTATTACCCGCCGCTCTTTGGCAACGGTTGCTAAAGACCTGCTTGGTATGAAGGTTGTTGAGCGTCCTGTTCGCTTTGACGAGCTTGACCAGTTTGTTGAGTGCGGCATGTGCGGTACTGCTGCTGTTATTTCTCCTGTTGGCAAAGTTGTTGACGGACAGAAAGAGATTGTTTTTGGCGCTGGTATGGAGGCTGTTGGACCAGTTATGTCTAAGCTCCGCAACACGCTGACCAGCATTCAGTCTGGCGAGATTGAGGCTCCAGAGGCAGACTGGATTTGCAAGATTTGCTAAGGCTTGCGTTTTCAACAACGCTTTGCTTTTAACACAAAGGCGAGAAGACCAATCGATCTTCTCGCCTTATTTTTATCTGCAAAAGCAGGATACGTGTGACGGCTATGCCTTGACGCTTATGCCTTGTGGGAAGAGCCCAGGTTATCCATGTGGCTTGCAACAATCTGAGTGATTGCTTCCATACCAGGAACGGAAGGCTTCTTTGGATCAAAGTTGCCAGGGTTCTCGGACATGTACTTCATGAAGGCTGCGGTAAAGACCTGGCGGAGCTCGGTTGCGTAGTTAACCTTGCAAATACCGTTCTGAATTGCCTCTGCTACCTGGTCATCTGGAACACCAGAAGTACCGTGAAGAACCAGAGGAATATCAAGGCGCTGACGGATTGCCTTGAGGACGCCCTGCTCAATGTGAGGAGTGCCGTGGTAGACGCCGTGAGCGGTACCAACGCCAACCGCAAGAGAAGTGCAGTTAGTGCGAGCAACAAACTCCTCAGCCTGGTCTGGATCAGTGTAGGGGTTCTCACCCTCAACAGCTGGGCCGTCGTCCTCTTTGCCGCCAACTTTGCCAAGCTCTGCCTCAACAGGAAGGTTGATAGGACCAGCAAACTTGGTTACGGATGCGGTAAGTGCAATGTTGTCCTCAAATGGAACGTGAGAGCCGTCAATCATGACGGAGGTGTAACCGGCACGAGCTGCTTGGATGCAGCGGTCAAAGCCGTCACCGTGATCTAGGTGAAGAGCAACAGGAACTGTTGCCTCTTCAGCAGCGCAACGAACCATGGCAGCAAAGTAATCAAGGCTTGCGTACTTGATGGTGCCAGGAGTGGTCTGAAGAATAACAGGGGAGCGGCGCTCTTCTGCTGCCCTAACAACAGCCATTACAAACTCAAGGTTCTCAACGTTAAAGGCGCCAACAGCATAATGGCCAGCCTGTGCGTCAAGAAGCATCTGCTTAGTAGTAACGAACATCTATTGCTCCTTTCGCCCCAAAGGGCTTTTTGATTGACTGAAAAAATTGTAACGTTTCTCTTACTCTGTTACGTAAGTTTTCTAGAAATCGTTTTGTCTTTGTAACCTTTGGCGAGAAACTCGTCTTGCGGTGACTTACTTAGCAATCTTCTTGATTGCGACCTGCTTATGAATCTTAGTTGCAACATCTTGATCAAAGCGACCGGTGCCCGCAGATAGACAACTTGCAGTAGCACATGACAGCGCAAAGGTAAGACACTCTGAAGTTGGCTTTTTCTGAGCAAGTGCAACAGCAAATGAGCCAACAAGGGTATCTCCTGCACCAACAGGATTGATAGCTTCAATTTTTGGAGGATTTGCTCTAAAGGTTCCTTCATCAGAAACCATGAGCGCACCTTTTGCACCAAGCGAGACAACTACAATTTTAATGCCGCGTTTGTGCAGCTCCTGAGCTGCCTTTATGGCCTCGTCTTCTGTAGTTACTTCTCTTCCTAGAAGTTGACCGATTTCATCGGTGTTTGGTTTGATCATGGTAGGAAGGGCATCAATACACGAGGTGAGCAGTGCACCGGATGCGTCTACAATGCAAGGCACGCCCGCAGCCATGGTCTCTTCAATAAGTTCTTTGTAATTTTCGGCAGAAATACCCTTGGGAATACTGCCATTAAAGGTAACAACTTCGGCTTCGTTGGTAAGTTGCACAAGTTTTGCCTTGAAAGCAAGGAATTCTTCAGGAAGTACAGGCTGTCCAGGCTCTAAGAATTCAGTTGATTGCCCGTCTGGCTCCAGGATATTAATGCATGAGCGGGTTTCTTGCTCAGTATAAATAAAATCACTGGTAATACCATCTTTATGAGCCAGCTCAACAAGGTATCTTCCGTTATTACCGCCTACAAATCCTGTGGCACAAACGGGGTAGTTAAGGGTGGTAATGGCTCGTGAGGCGTTAAGACCCTTGCCGCCCGCGCTGTTATCTACTACCGAGACTCTGTGTACCGTTCCATCTACAACAGGAGAGTCCAGGTAGTATGCCTTATCAATGGATGCATTGAGTGTTACGGTAACAATCACGCATATCACCTCGTCTAAAAGACAGTGCACACAAAGTGCTTAGAGGAAAGCAGGGGCGAGAAACACTATGGAACAGCGCCACTGCAAATGAAATTGGATTAAATCTATTTAACCAAAGCGCCATCAAGAAACTTTTCTTTAGATGTTATAAAAAAAGATACCAGTACATAATTTCTTAATACCAATTTTATTTTCTCGCCGTATTTGAGCAGGATTTTAGGGTTGTTTACTACATTTATTACGTATAAAGGCACGTTATAAGAACTTCTCCTTTTTCAAGGATAGCTCTAAATTTTTAGTGCATCGTCACAATTTATCCATATATTTACCTGCGAAAATAACAACGTGTGTACCGCTTACGGTAAAAATAGTACCGTTAAGCCGTCGATTGTTAACGTACACATCTCAAGATGCTCACTAGACTATACTTATGTTAGGTTGTTATCTGGTATCTACCACTTAGAGAGAAGCTTCAACACCCCTAGTTTTCCGCGTAGCTCCCCAGATAGTTTCCAACTCTTTGAAAGGAGTTTGACATGGTAGGTTGCGTTTTAACTGGTCATGGAACTTTTGCAAACGGACTTGCTGATGCTTTAAAGATGATTGCTGGTGAGCAAGAAGCTTTTGTTCCCGTTCCTTTTATTGAAGCCGGTGCTGCAACATACCCAGAAACTCTTTCTGCAACAATTTCAGATCTTCTTGACACTACTGACGGTGTGCTGGTTTTCTGCGATCTGCTTGGCGGAACACCTTTTAATCAGGCAATGATTATTGCTCAGAATTACTCAAATGTAGAAGTTGTTACCGGTACAAACCTTCCTATGCTTCTTGAAACACTTGGTAGTCGCATGGCAGATACCTCTCTTGAAGAGCTGGTTGAGACTGCCGTTTTAGCTGGTAGCCAGGGAGTTGTTCATAAGCGTCTTGAGCTTGAGGTTGAGTCAGAAGATGACATCTTCGGAGACGATGGTATTTAAGTAGCGTTTTGTTGTTGAGTTAAGGAGATGCACATGGCAAATCTAGCAGAGAACATTCTTGCTTCATCCATTGTTCTTCTCGCGTTCTTAGTAATTTTGGGCCTTATTTATTCCTTCTTTGTTTGGAGAGCCTCTTCTAAAAAGGCGGGAACAACTTCAGAGTTTCTGAAGAATCTTCATGCAGGTCAGAAAGTTAAGACTAATAGCGGAATGTATGGCGTAGTTAAAAACGTCAAAAAAGAAACAGTAGATGTTGAATTTGCTCCAAATGTGGTCATCACGTTGGATCGTTGGGCGTTAATCAGCGTTTCCAACAATAAATAAATTTGCAGTAAAACACGCAGCGCAAGTTGCGAGTAGTGCGATGAAAATCGCAGATAGCACGCACAAGTGTGCGCGCAAAGAGAGGAGAACTTGTTATGGGAGAACCAGATATCAAGCTTGCTCGAATCGATAATCGTTTGATTCATGGTCAGGTTGCTACTCAGTGGAACGGTACCCTTGGAACAAATCTCATCCTTGTTGCTAATGACGAGGTCGCAGGCAATAAGATGCGTCAGGGCCTCATGGATATGGCTGCACCAAACGGTGTTGCAACCAGGTACTTTACGCTCCAGAAAACTATCGATGTTATCCACAAGGCTTCAGCAAGCCAGCACATTTTCCTTGTTGCCGAGAATCCAGAGGATGTCCTCACTCTGGTTAAGGGCGGTGTTCCAATCAAAAAAGTGAACATCGGCAATATGCACATGGCTGAGGGAAAGCGACAGGTCGCCACAAGTGTGGCGGTAGACGATAAGGACGTCGCTGCCTTTCGTGAGCTTCAGGAATTGGGGGTGACTCTAGAGATTAGGCGTGTTCCTACGACCCCGGTCGAGGATATCTCAAAGCTATTCGAGTAAGTTTTGCGCGCAACTTCCTGGTAGAGATTACAAAAAGTTGCAATGGTGCAACGTTTCTAGCAGGTTGGCAAAGGTATTCGGATAGTCTGCCGATCATCGTCATCGGTAGTTATGGTGTGTTTGAAAGGAGGAGTTAAGATGGATGTTAGCCCTATTCAGGTGTTATTAATTTTCATCGTTGCGTTTATCGCTGGCATCGATCAGTTTAGTTTCCTCGAGTCTCTTTACCAGCCAATCGTAACTGGTTTTTTGGTTGGTTTGATTCTTGGTGACGTTCAGACTGGTCTCATTGTTGGTGGTACTTATCAGCTTATGACCATCGGCAACATGCCTGTTGGTGGTGCTCAGCCACCTAACGCTGTTATCGGCGGCATTATGTCTGCAGTCTTTGCAATCACTACTAAGCTTGAGCCAATGGCCGCTGTAGCTGCAGCAATTCCATTCTCTCTGCTTGGTCAGTATGCAGTAACCATCATCTTTACCATTATGTCCCCTGTAATGGCAACTGCTGATGCATACGCCGAGAAGGCCGATCCTAAGGGAATTGCTCGTATCAACTATGGTGCAATGGCTGCTCTTGGTCTCTTCTTTGGTGTCATTGTTACCCTGTTCTTCCTGGGTGGTGCTGCATTTGGCACTCAGATCACCACTGCAATTCCAAAGTGGCTCATGAATGCACTGTCCGTCGCTGGTGGCATGATGCGCTTCGTCGGCTTTGCAATCCTGCTGAAGGTTATGGTTTCTCGCGAGCTTTGGGGCTTCTTCCTCATGGGCTTTGCAGCTGCAATCGTATTTATCAGCATTCCTGAGCTCTCTGGTCCAGCACTTCTGCTTCTTGCTCTTATCGGCTTTGGTATCGCATTCTGGGATTACCAGCTCCAGACCAAGATGAAGAATGCTGCTCCTGCTGTTGTTGCTGGAGGTGACTTCGAAGATGGCATTTAATATTCCTGATACCTATCAGAACACCACTCCTGCTGAGCCACTTGATCAGAAGACGCTCAACAAGATGGTATGGCGCTCCCTGTTCCTGCAGGCTTCCTTCAACTACGAGAGAATGCAGGCAGCTGGTTGGCTCTACGGTATCCTCCCTGGTCTTGAGAAGATTCACGGCGACAACAAGGATGACCTTGCTGCTTCCATGAGTCACAACCTTGAGTTCTACAATACCCACCCATTCTTGGTTACTTTTGTTATGGGTATTGTTCTCTCCCTTGAGCAGAACAAGCTGGATATCCCAACCATTCGTGCAGTCCGCGTTTCTGCAATGGGTCCTCTGGGCGGCATTGGTGACGCACTGTTCTGGTTCACCCTTGTTCCAATTACTGCTGGTATTACCTCTAACATGGCAATTTCCGGCAATGTCTTTGCACCATTCTTGTTCCTTATCATCTTCAACATCGCACAGTTTGCTGTACGTTATTGGCTGATGAATCTTTCTTACAAGATGGGTACTGACGCAATTACCCTGCTCACCGAGAACGCAAAAGAGTTCACTCGTGCTGCTTCTATCCTGGGCGTCTTTGTTGTTGGCTGCCTGGTTGTCTGCTACGGTGGAACCAAGCTTGGCGCTGGCGCAAATATCCCTAACGGTGAGACACACAGCGTTGTTCTTTCTCAGGTAACTCTTTCTGACGAGCAGCTTGCTTCTGGTCAGTATGACAAGGCTCTCTTTGCTAAGGGTTCCTATGCTGACTACAAGAAGGATCCTAAGTCCGTTATGTTCATCGGCGGCAAGACTGCTGACGGCAAGGACGGCACCACTGCTATTGCTCCAGTCGGCAATGGTGTTAACCTGGTAACTGTTGGCGAGGAAGTTACTTCTCCTGTCTCTATTGACATCCAGAAGATCCTCGACGGCGTTTGTCCAAAGCTTATCCCACTGGCTCTTACCCTTTGCCTGTATTACCTCATGGCAAAGCGTAACTGGACTCCAATCATGTGCATCTGCCTGCTTCTGGTAATTGCACTTCTTGGTTCTGGCTTTGGCGTTCTCCCATATATTTGGGGTTAAGTAAGTGTGACGGGTGTCCACTTAGTGGGCACCCGTCTTTTATAGGAGAGTTTTGATGACAACGTTTATGGGAAGACAGCCACTCTACGAGCAGCTAGCAAATATGCTGCGCTATCGTATTGAGAACGAGATGGATCCAGACGATCCACTTCCTTCTGAGCGTGAACTCTCTGATTCCTACGGACTTTCTCGCACCACGGTAAGACTTGCCCTGCAAGAGCTTGAACACATGGGGCTCATTTATCGTCAGCGTGGCCGCGGTACCTTTGTTGCAGACGTCTCTGAACGTGCAACAGACCTTATGGGAGGCTATAGCTTTACTGACCAGCAGCGTCAGTTAGGTCGCGTTCCTAAGACAACTATTCTGGAGTTTGACACTATTGAGGCTAATAAGTTCTTAGCCCAGCATATGCACGTTATTCTTGGCGAGAAACTCTTCCGCATCAAGCGTTTAAGAAGTGCCGATGACGTACCTATGATGCTGGAAGTAACGTATCTTCCAGTTTCACAGTTTTTCTCGCTCACTGCTCATGATGTTGAGCAAAAATCTCTCTACCAAATTTTTGAAGAAGACTACAACATAAAGATTGGCGTAGCAGAAGAGGAGTTCAAGGCTTCAATTGCTCGCTCAGATGACGCCACTTTATTGCAAATTTCTGAAGGTTCGCCTGTTTTGAGTCTCACACGCACCACGTACAATGACAGAAATATCATTGTTGAGTTCACACTAAGCGTGGCTCGTGCGGATCAGTTTAGATACAAAATTGTACATACACGCAGTTAAATAACTGTGAGAAGGGATATCAATGTTTAAGAAGAGCCAAGAAGAGCTAAAGGCATTAGGCGCTCATATTACAACTGCCGAAATTAAGCAGCAGCCTGAGCTTTGGGAATCTACCTTTGGCATTTATCAGGAGAACCTTTCTGCAATTAAAGAGTTTGTCGAGCGTGCTCTCAATCTTGGCGAGGGTCGTCGTACCCGCGTGGTCTTTACGGGTGCAGGTACCTCGGCATATGTAGGCGATACCATTACTCCGTATCTTCGTTCTCATGGCGAGAAGAGCTCTTTTGAGTTTGAGTCTGTTGCAACTACTGATATTGTTTCTGATCCTTATGGCAGCCTTGATCCAGATGATCCAACGGTCCTGGTTTCTTTTGCACGCTCTGGTAATAGTCCAGAGAGTCTTGCTGCAGTAAATATTGCTCGCAAGATTGTTAAAAATCTATTGCTTATCAATATTACCTGCGCTCCTGAAGGAAAACTTGCCGTTGAATCCGCAGGTAAAGACGATACATTGCTGCTTCTTATTCCTGGCGCAAATGACCAGGGATTTGCCATGACCGGCTCTTATAGCTGTATGACACTTCTTGCAACGCTGGTATTTGATAGTGCTGATGACTCACAGAAGAAGGCTTGGATTTCTGATGCTGCTGAGCTGGGTAGGCAGGTAATTGAGCGCGAGGAAGAGATTGCTGAGTGGCTCAAGAGCGATTTCAACCGCATTACTTATCTGGGTTCTGGTCCTTTTGTGGGTCTTGCTCATGAGGCTCAGCTTAAGATTTTGGAGCTTGCAGCTGGTATTAATGCAACGTCGTGGGATTCCTCGATGGGATATCGTCACGGACCAAAGTCGTTTGTCGACAAGCACACCCTGGTGTTTGATTTTGTTTCCAATAACCCTTATACGCGTCAATATGATCTGGATATTCTTGACGAGATTAAGGGAGACCAGATTGCTGCTCTGACCATTGGTATTGAGCAAGAGGGGGCAACAAACTTTACGGGAAGAACGTTTAGTCTTCCAGTATTTACAGAGCCTCTACCAGCACCTTATTTGGCTCTGCCTTTTGTAATGGTTGCTCAAGTGGTGGCACTCTTGAACTCAGTTCGTGTCAATAACAAACCGGACACACCTTCTCCAACTGGTCAGGTTAATCGAGTGGTTAAGGGTGTTACAATTCACTCACTATAGGAATTACTAAGAAGGACGTGCCTATGGCGCGTCCTTTTGAGAATGATTGAGGTACGTATGAGTACATTTGCAGTTAAAGCAGATAAGTTCTTTTTGCCAGGAGCAACTTCTGGTCCAGGATATTTGCTTGTAGAAGACGGTGTATTTGGTCATTTCACTAAAGAGAAGCCAGACTGCGAGATTATTGACCGCACTGGTTCTTGGGTGGCACCTGGCCTTGTTGATACACATATCCATGGCTTCCTGGACCACGATATTATGGACTGCGATCCTGATGGCGTCATTGAGATTGCTCAGGGTTTGCTCTCTAACGGTGTAACTTCTTGGCTTCCAACAACACTAACCGCAAGTGTTGAGCAAACTGGCGATGCTTGTGAGTCCGTTGCTGATGCAGCAGAGGGAATTGCGGCAAACGGCATTGACGCTGCTCGCATTCAGGGTATCTTCCTAGAGGGGCCTTTCTTTACCGAGAAACACAAGGGTGCCCAGAATCCTGCGTACTTCCTTGATCCAGATGTAGAGGTCTTTGATGAGTGGCAGGAGCGTGCTGACGGCTGGATTGCCAAGATTGCTATTGCTCCAGAGCGCGATGGCGCTCCAGAGTTCTGTGCAGAGATGGCAGACCGCGGTGTTCATGTTGCACTTGGTCACTCCGATGCAACATATGAGGAAGCTCTTGCCTGCGTAAACGCTGGGGCAGACATCTTTGTTCACACCTATAACGGCATGAGTGGTCTTCACCACCGTGAGCCAGGTATGGTTGGTGCTGCAATGACTACCCACGGTACCTATGCAGAGGCTATTTGCGACGGCCATCACCTTAATCCTATTGCAGTCCGTGCTCTGGTAAATGCAAAGGGATATGACCATACCGTTCTTATTACAGACTGCATGCGTGCAGGTGGTATGCCTAATGGACAGTACAAACTTGGCGATTTCCCTGTTGTTGTTGAAGGCGGAACTGCTCGTCTGATGGATGAGTCTCATAGCCTTGCTGGTTCAATCCTTCGTCTGTTTGAAGGCGTGAAGAACGTCTTTGACTGGGGTATTGTTTCTGCTGAAGAAGCGGTTCGTATGGCTTCAGAAAACCCAGCTCGCTCTTGTGGAATTGATGATGTTTGTGGCTTCATCCGTCCTGGATATGATGCTGACTTTATTGTTGTTACAAAAGATCTTCAGCTTGAAGAGACGTTCCTTGGAGGAAAGAGCGTTTACAAGGCTTAAGCAGCAAATCTTGAGTAATGCAAACTAAAGGAAGCCTATGGAGTTCTATTCCCATAACTATTTAATTCACCATGCAACAGTATTTGACTGGACTCAGCTTGTTCTATTTGGCCTTGTTGCACTTCTAATGATCTTCTCGCTTGTGCATTACATGCGCGATAGAAAGAATTCTAAGTATCGTGAGCTGGCGCTTATTGCGCTGTTCTCATTAATCTTTCTTGGACTTCTACAGCTTGATCGTGTGCTAGAGGTCAATCAGACAAGTAAGCACTATGAGTCAATTGTTTCCTCACAAGAAAGCTTCGCTCGACGTCTTGAGGTTGATTTTGACCACGTATACGTTGCCTTTGATAGCCAAGGAAATCCCTCGTATCTTGAGGTTGACGGTAAGTATTATCACGTTTTGAAAAATACCGAGAATGACTATGTTATTGAGCAGATCAATCTCATTGGTAATGACATTAAGCATGTAGAGGAGTAGATCGATGAACTTTTATTTAGAAGTTGCCATTAAATTGTGCATCGGTCTTTTCTCGCTTGTTCTGGCAATTAACGTCAGCGGAAAAGGAAACCTAGCACCAACTGCAGCAATTGACCAGGTTCAAAACTTTGTACTTGGCGGCATTGTTGGTGGCATGATCTACAACAGTTCAATTACCATTTTACAGTTCACTCTTGTCCTGCTTATTTGGCTCATTATTGTTATGGTTCTCAAATGGTTGAGAACAAACAATATGCTGGTCAAGCAGTTGATTGATGGACGTCCTGTTATTGTTATTGATAAGGGCAAGCTGCTTGTAGACAACTGTAGGTCTATGGGTCTCACTGCCTACGATGTGTCGTTGAAGCTTCGCCAGGTAGGAGTGAATTATATCTCAGACGTTAAGCGTGCCATTCTTGAACAAAATGGACAGTTGATTATTGTTAAAAATGGAGAAGAGAACGTTAGATTCCCGCTTATTACTGACGGACAAGTTCAGACAAATATTCTTGAGACGCTGGACCTGGAAGAGAATTGGCTTGAAAGAGAACTTGAGCATCAAGGTTATAAGTCTGCTTCAGAGGTTTATTTGGGTGAGTATAATAGTGGAGATCTGATTATTACTCCGTATGCGGAGAAAGATCAGTAGGTTAGCAAGAGATAAAACAGTTAACCTGTTTATTCCAATTCCGTTTGTGGAAAAGATAAGAAATTTATCGTTGACTTGAATTGGAATATGTATACTAAGGCTAACTTTTAGAAAGCGGACTGTCGGAAGACAGCCCGCTTTCGTGCTAAAGGGGAAGTATGAATGCATGCTCAGATGATGAGAAGTGAGTAGAAAGGCACAGAAATGAGGAGAAACATGGTTTTCTCGCCATGTTTTTATGCTTGGTAGTGAGGACAATCGCACGATTTTGTTTGAAGAATTTGGCACTACACCGTATTGGTTTTTATAGTTTTGGGAGATGTAACATGAATTTGAATCCAACCGTTTCTCGTCGTAGCGCACTTGTAGCTTCCGCTTTTGGCGTGAGTGCTATTCTTGCTGGCTGCAAGCCTGAGGCTCAAAAGCAAGAAGGAGCTTCTGATAATAAAGACCAGAAGAAGCTCAACATTGTTGCAAGTTTTTATCCTATGTACGATTTTGCAAAGCGCATCGCTGGCGATCATGCTGAGGTAACATGCCTCGTTCCAGCAGGTACTGAGCCACATGATTGGGAGCCATCCAGCAAGGACATGAAGACTATCCAGGAAGCAGACTTCTTGATTTACAACGGTGCTGGTATGGAGCACTGGGTCAAGGACGTACTTGATGGACTTGGTTCTGGCACAAAACTTACAGCAGTTGAGACCAGCAAAGACGTCAAACTTCTTGAG
The DNA here is from genome assembly GCA_937905925.1 of uncultured Atopobium sp. Lineage (GTDB taxonomy): Bacteria > Actinomycetota > Coriobacteriia > Coriobacteriales > Atopobiaceae > Lancefieldella. The sequence continues at coordinate 10,347 of CALCXO010000029.1, read as the reverse complement.
CTTGAAGAAGACGATGATCACGATCATGAGGAAAAGAAAGACGACCATGATCACGACCATGACCATGGTGGAACCGATCCTCACGTTTGGCTGAGCCCTCTGAATGCAAAGATTCAGATGAAGAATATTTGTGATGCCCTTTCCGAGAAGGACTCTGAGCACAAGTCAGAGTATGCTGCCAATCTTGATAAAGCAAACGCAGACTTTGATACGCTTGATAATGAGTTCCATAAGGGTCTGGATTCACTACCTAACAAGACCATTGTTGTTTCTCACCAGGCATTTGGTTATTTGTGCGAGGCTTATGGTCTCACTCAGATGCCTATTGAGGGTGTTGAGGCAGATGCAGAGCCAAATGCTCAGGAAATGAAAGAGATTACTGAGTTCGTAAAAGAGCATAATGTAAAGGTTATTTTTACGGAGGAACTGGTAAGTCCTAAGGTTGCTCAGGCAATTGCTGAGGCAACAGGCGCTCGTGTTGAAGAGCTCAACCCACTTGAGGGTCTTACTGACGAGGAGCTTAAGGCAGGCGAGGATTACCTGTCTGTTATGCGTGACAACCTCAAGGCTCTTGAGGGCGCTCTCGCATAGTGTGTTGCCAGCTTAGGCTGGATGTTTGGAGGACGTGTTGCAGGAAAGTCAGATAGCCGTTTCGCTTCAAGACGTGAGTTTTTCTTACAAGAAGACGCGTGTTTTGAACGATGTAAATTTAGACGTTCATCAAGGTGAGATTTGCGCTCTTATTGGTGATAACGGAGCTGGTAAATCTACGCTCTCTCGTATTGTGGTGGGTGAGCTTGAGCCAACAAGTGGCAAATCACTTCTTTTTGGAACGCCCTCGACTCGGTTTAAAGACTGGGAGCGTGTAGGCTATGTCCCACAGCTTCCTTCAGAATCGGTTAATCGCTTTCCTGCAAGCGTCGTCGAGCTAGTAGATGCAAGTCAGTATGCTCGCGCCAAAAAGGTAAAGATGAGCGCAAAAGAGCGTCGCGAGCGTACGCTTGAGGCACTTGACCTTGTAGGTATGACTGACTTTTCCACTCGTATTATTAGGGAACTCTCTGGAGGACAGCTCCAGAGAGTTCGCCTTGCCTGCGCGCTGGTAGGAAACCCTTCATTGCTTATCTTGGACGAGCCTACTACTGGTCTTGATAAAGAGAGTCGCAATCATTTCTATAACCTAGTGCGAGAAGCCCATGCAGCTAGAGATCTTGCGGTACTTATTGTTACGCATGATCTTGCAGCTCTTGATGCGCTGGCTTGTCGAGTTGTTGAAGTTGCTGACCACAAAGCTACAGAAATTGTAGGTAGGGGTCACGGTCATAATCACTGTGCAGTTCATGGAGCTCACTGTGACCTTGACTCTCATCATGTCCACGACCACAATCGCGGAAAATTAGATGATTTTGCTTTAACGGAGTCCCTTGGTCCTGCGTCCGACGTTGTTCAAGATGCCCAAGACTCGCATGAGAGGAGGGCATAAATGTTTGAATACGTATTTATGCAGCGAGGAATTCTTGTGGGAATTCTTCTGGGAGCAATTATCCCGCTGGTAGGCGTTACGGTTGTATTGAAGCGCCTTTCTATGATTGGCGATGCTCTTTCACATACCTCTCTTGCAGGTGTTGCAGGAGGTATGATTGCGGGCATTAATCCTGTTGCTGGAGCAATAGCCGCTTGTTTGGGTGGTGCGCTTTGTGTTGAGGGAGTGCGCCGTCACTTCAAAGACCAGTCAGAGCTTGCCGTTGCCATTGTGATGGCAGCTGGTATTGGTCTAGCAGGTGTTTTATCAGGTTTTGTTCCCAACTCATCAAGCTTCAACAGCTTTATGTTTGGCTCTATCCTGACCGTAAGCGAGCAAGAAGTTCAGATGATTGTGGTCATTAGCGTGCTTGCAGTCGCATTCTGCTTCTTCCTTAGAAAAGAACTCTTCTTGATGTCTTTTGACGAGCGTCACGCACGTTGTGTTGGTGTGCCCGTAAGTCTTATTAACTTTGGCTTTGTTATTGCAGTAGCTTTGGTGGTTGCCGTAGCAGCAAGAACGGTTGGCTCACTTATTGTTTCATCCATGATGGTGGTTCCTGTTGCCTGCGCTCTGCAGATTTCCCGCAGTTGGAAACAATGTTGTCTGTATGCAAGCACGGTAGGTATGCTGACCTCACTTGGTGGACTTGTTGTCTCCTATGAGCTTGGCCTTAAACCTGGAGGAACCATCGTTCTTCTCGCGGTTGTTACGCTTTTGTTTATCTTTCTGGTAAAAAGGGTTGTGCTGCTGCTCAAAACTCGCACAGTGTGATACTCTGAACAAAGTGCGTTGACGGAGAGGTTTGCCGGAGCACGTTGTGAACAGAGAGGGTGTTCGTGGTTGAGAAACACCTGCACAGCGCTGGCAGAGTTCACTCCCGAGCTACAACTTGAACGGCAGTCACTGCTCAGTAGGGAAGTCGTCCGCCTAACGAGACTAGGCTTTTAAGTGGATTGCACAGAGAGAAAACTGCGCAATCAACCGAGGTGGTACCGCGGAAATTTTCCGTCCTTGGGCATATGCTCAGGGACGGTTTTCTATTGAAAGGGTAATTACATGGGAATGTCTGAGGAACTCTCGGCAATTCGCGAGCAAGTACTTGAAGGAATTGCTAAGGCAACAAACCTTGAAGCGCTTGAGAAGGTACGCGTTGCATCAATGGGTAAAAAGGGCTCTCTTACGGCAATTATGCGTATGATGGGTCAGGTTCCCGCAGATCAGCGCCCTCAAATGGGTCAGCTTGCCAACACCGTTCGTGCTAACGTTGAGACCGCTATTCGCGAGCGTCAGCTTGCTTTAAAGCGAGAAGCCCTTGAAGCACAGCTTAATGCTGAGGCAACTGATATTACCCTTCCAGGTCGTCGTCTGAGCCCTGGTACTCAGCACCTCATTGAGCAGGTACGTGAGGAGATGGAAGACATCTTTATCAGCATGGGCTACACCATTGAGACAGGCCCTTATGTTGAGACCACCTACTACAACTTCACAGCTCTGAATGCTCCAGAGGATCATCCAAGCCGTTCTGGTAAGGATACGTTCTATGTAGTGGATAATGCACCAGAAGGAAAGGAATCGCACGTACTGGGCGAGTCTGACGTTCTTCTTCGTACACAGACTTCTGGCGTTCAGGTGCACACCATGGAGACAAAAGAGCCTCCTATTTACATGATTTGTCCTGGCACGGTATTCCGTCCTGACACAGCAGATGCTAACCACCTGCCTCAGTTTACGCAGATGGAAGGCCTTGTTGTTGATGAGGGAATCACCTTTGGCGACCTCAAAGGTACCCTTGATCACTTTACTCGTGAGATTTTTGGTAAGGACCGCGCTACCCGCTATCGTCCTCACTTCTTCCCATTCACCGAGCCAAGCTGCGAGGTAGACGTTTCTTGTGGCGTTTGCCACGGTGAGGGCTGCCGTTTCTGCAAGAACACGGGCTGGCTTGAGATTCTTGGCTGCGGCATGGTTGATCCTAATGTCTTCAAATATTGCGGTATTGATTCCGAGAAGTACACAGGCTTTGCCTTTGGCATTGGTGTTGAGCGTGTTGCAGCGCTCCGTTATGACCTTCCTGACCTGCGCATGCTCATCTCTGGTGACCAGAGAGTCCTGCGTCAGTTCTAATCATCGGCGTCTTATTAGAAAGGCAATCACATGCGTGTATCTTATGAATGGCTGAAGACGCTCGTTGATCTTCCTCAGGACCCAAAAGACCTTGAGCGTGAGTTTGTGCGCACTGGTACTGAGGTTGAGGCTATAGAGCGTGTCGGCGCAAATCTTGACCATGTTGTTACTGCTCAGGTTGTAAGCAAAGAGCCTCATCCTGATTCTGATCACATGTACGTTACCCTGGTTGACGTGGGCAATAACAATGTAGATAAGGACGGAAATCCTGTTCCTCTACAGATTGTTTGTGGTGCTCAGAACTTTAATCAGGGAGACCACATTGTTACCGCAATGATCGGTGCGGTACTTCCTGGAGACTTTAAGATTAAAAAGTCCAAGCTGCGTGGCGTTGAGTCTTGCGGCATGAACTGCTCTTCTCGCGAGCTTGGTCTTGGCGATGACCAGAGCGGCATTATGATTCTTCCCGAGGATGCTCCAATTGGCATGCCTCTTACGGATTACCTGGGTATGTCTGATGTAGTTCTTGATTGCGAGATTACCCCTAACCGCCCCGACTGCCTTTCTATGACGGGTATGGCTGTTGAGGTTTCTGCAATGTATGACACTGACACCCACATTGAGCTTCCACGTATTACGTCTGAGTCTGGCACAGATGCATCTGAGCAGGTAGATGTTACTATTGCTGATCCTGAGCTCTGCTCAAGGTACACTGCTCGCGTGGTTCGAAACGTCAAGATTGGCCCAAGCCCTGAGTGGCTTGCTCGTCGCGTTACGGCTTGTGGTGGCCGCTCAATCAACAACGTTGTTGATGTTACTAACTACGTGATGTACCTGACCGGCCAGCCTCTGCATGCTTTTGACCTCGGAAAACTTACCAAGGAAGATGGCAAGTACCACATTGTGGTTCGTGCTGCAGAAGACGGTGAGCACATTGTGACGCTTGACGGAGAAGACCGCGAGCTCACGTCCGATATGACGGTCATCACAGATAACGGTAAAACTCCTATTGCACTTGCTGGTGTTATGGGTGGCCTGGATTCTGAGATTACCGAGAATACCGTTGATGTCCTTTTGGAATCCGCTGTCTTTGATAACGGCCACATTAGCCGTACCAGCAGAAACCTTGATCTGATGAGCGAGGCTTCTATTCGCTACGAGCGTCTTGTGGATCCAAACGGTTGCGCATCTGTTGCAGATATTGCAGCAGCACTCTTTGAGGAGTGCTGTGGTGCTGAGGTTTGCCCTGGTATTGTTGATGTATATCCAAAGGTAAAAGAGGCAGTAACTATTACGCTTCGCCCAGAGCGCGTTTGCTCTCTTGCAGGTGCTCAAATTCCAGAAGAGTTTATAGTTTCTCGCCTTACGCGCCTTGGCTGCAAGGTTGCTCCAGCAGACAACGGAGAGCTGAGCGTTATTGCTCCTACAAACCGCCCAGATCTTACGCGTGAGGTTGACCTTATTGAGGAGATTGTTCGCTTGTGGGGTGAAGGCGATATTGAGGCAACACTTCCTGCTGCTAGAAACCATGCAGGCGGTTTGACCTCAGATCAGCGTCAGATCAGAAAGATTGGCCGTACGCTGCGCTCCCTTGGCCTCAACGAGACAAAATCATATTTGTTTGCAAGTCCAGATGACCTCTCTAAGCTTGGTATGAGCGAAGAGGGAAGAGGCGTCCCGGTAAAGGTTATTAGCCCACTTGTTGCTGACCAGTCTGAGATGCGTCGCTCCATTGTTCCAGGTCTTCTGCGCTCTATTGCATACAACCTTGCTCATGGTGTCTCTAATATTGCCATGTATGAGCTGGGCCGCGTGCTCTTTGGCCACAAGGACAAGAGTCAGCCAGATGAGCCAAGCTATGTCTGTGGCGTATTGGTTGGTCGTCCAGCAGATGACGCTTGGAATGCTAAGTATCCAGCCTACGATTTCTTTGACGCCAAGGGTATTGTTGAGGGTCTGCTTGAGACACTTCGCATCCCTAAGGTTCGTTTCCGTGTAGCTGAGCCAGAGCAATACGGTTGGCTGCAGCCTGGTCGCGCTGCTGAGATTCTTGCAGGTAGCGAGACAATCGGTTGGGTTGGAAACATTCATCCTTTGTCGCTCCAGAACTTTGACATTGAGGTTCCAGTCATTGCCTTTGAGATTTCTGTTGCGTCACTTTTGCGTCTTTCTCAGAAAGACCTTCCTATTGTTGAGCCTCCAACCTACCCAGGCATCTCCATTGACCTGGCAATTGTTGTTGACGAGAGCGTTACTGCTGAGCAGTTGGTTCAGCGTTTGAAGTCTGCTGGTGGCAAGCTCCTCTGCGACATCAGGCTCTTTGACGTGTATCGCGACGCCCTGCGTGTTGGTGAAGGCAAGAAGTCCATGGCCTTCTCACTCACGTATCGTGCAGACGACAGAACGCTTACTTCAGAAGAGGTCGAGAAGACCCACACAAAGCTTGTGGAGAAGGTTCTTCGTTCTACCGGCGGAGAAATTCGCGGATAAGCAGGTAATTGTAGTGCCAAGTTGGAACGTACATATTGCTCATGCTGACCGGCTCCTTGAGAAAGGAGCCGGTTGCTTGGGTGTAGATATTCACTACCCTGATGCATTTCTGCTTGGAAACGTTGCTCCTGATGTGCATATTGGCTTCATGGTTCCAGACTATTCTCACAAGGTGAGATACGGTCGAAGCCATCAGTCCTATCCAGGAAGTTTGCCTATTCCAAGTTATAAGCGGTATCAGCGTAATTTTATGGGTGGTCTTAGCCCAGCAGAGTATCTACTACAGACTGACTTCATCCAGCCAAATGTGAGTTATTGCTCAGCTGAGCAGCGCAGCTTAGTAGATCAGCGCCAGCTCAGAGAGCTTATCGTGGGCATTTGGTGCCACCTTGTTTGCGACCATGTGTATAACACTCATACACGGGCATTTTTGCGTGCTCATCATATTCCGACAGGAGAAGATGCACGTATTCGTAAGCAAGCAGATTTTGATGTTTACGGGCGCTCGCTTGATATGAATCGTCTGCCAGAAGCATCTGATGAGCTCTTTGCAGTTGCCGCGGCTCATCCACAGTATGGGTTTACGCATTCAGATGTTGAGCAAACACTTCAGGTTATACAGCGCATTGCAGAGGAGAATCGCCAGAATAGTGTGAGCTCCCCGCAGTATCAAATGCTTGATACAGAGTTTTTCTCGTCAGCCTATAAAGAGGCAGAGGAAACGCTCGTTCAAGGATTTATGCTGCAAAAACATAACTAGTTCAGTTAAAGTTATATTCTCGCTTTTCTGAGATAGGTTTTGGAGGACGCTATGGAAAAGATGGAATCTCGCGGAACTTTTACGGAGTATCTGCCTTCATACACCATTGGTGTTGATGCTTATAAGTCGGTACTGCACATTGTTAAGCGCTTTGGTAAAAATGCTGTAGTCATTGGTGGACCAACAGCAATGGAGAAGGCACGTCCAAAGCTTGAGGCTGCACTTGCGGGTTCTGAGGTTTCTATTTCTTCTTGGATTTCTTACGGCGCTAACTCTACGCACGCAAATGCCAAGAGAATTGCAGCAATGCCTGAGGTTATTGCTGCTGATATGCTCTTTCTTGTTGGTGGTGGTCGTGCAATTGATGAGGGTAAAGAGATTGCAACTATTCTGGACAAACCATACTTTACCTTTCCAACACTTGCTTCTAACTGCGCTCCTGTAACAAGAATTGCTGTTTTCTATAAAGAAGACGGTTCTGCAGATACGTACTTCATTCCTGCTGAGCTGCCCGTTCATACCTTTATTGATACGCAGATTATTGCAGAGAGCCCTGATGAGTACTTCTGGGCAGGAATTGGCGATGCCTTCTCCAAGGGTCCTGAGGTTGAGCTTTCTTCCAGAGAAGTTGAGCTGCTCCACAGCCCTCTTATGGGACGAGCCCTTGCCGCAGGTGCCTGCATTGAGCCTCTGTTTGATAATGCAGAGCAGGCACTGGCAGATAAGCGCGCCGGCGTTGTCTCTGAGGCATTTGAAAACGTTGTTCTTAACATCATCATTACTGCTGGTGTTGTGTCTAACATGACCACCAACATTGGTGCTGAGCGCGGTGCGTATTACTTCAATTCCTCAACCGCTCATGCCTTCTACAATGCCTTTACTGCTCTGGGCGAGCGTGGCGAGAAACACCTTCATGGTGAGGTTGTTTCCTTTGGTACCTGCGTTTTGTATGCCTTTGACGGCAACCTTAAGGCACTTGAGGAGCAGGTGGCGCTTAATAGAAAGCTTGGTCTCCCAACCACCTTGGCCGATCTGGACATTACTCCAGAATCAGTTGACGCTGACCTGGACATCATTGTTGAGCGAGCTCAGAAGACCAACGAGTGGGGTCGTGCTCCTTATGGATTTACAACTGATCGCTTCCGCCAGGCAATTCTTGATACCGATGCATACGGTAGGGCAGTTGCTTCTGGCGAGAAGGACCAAGAGGCAGTGGCTCTTGACGTAATTGCTGCACATGCTCCTTCAGCTGAGACGGCTGTACCACGCAAGATGTAGTTGCAAGTAACCTGAAGAATCACTTTAGGAAGAGGACTTGTAGGAGCCAGCTTTCTTAAGTCGCTTCACGGTTATATAAAAAGTTTTTGTATCAAATGGCAGTTTATTTGGATAAGCTGCCATTTCTTTTAGTTGCAATTTTTATTCACTATTATTAACAAAAATCGGTAAAAACAAAAAATAACGCGTACGGTCGTTTTTTATCGGTGAAAGTTATATTGACTGTTTGTCACCGTGTTTTACCTTGTAATGGTTTATCTTAGTAACTATCAACTACGAGTATTTATGGATAACAAATCTATAAGATGCGTAGATTTCATTGGTAAGCGCGGGGGTGAGTATGGCAGAGTTAAATGCATCGTTAGCAGTGAGTGACCAGGATGCATACTTGTTTGCACAAGGAAAATGGTTCCAGAGTCACAAGAAATTAGGTGCACACCCTGCGGTTCAAGAAGATGGAGTTGAAGGTTATCATTTTGCGGTTTGGGCCCCCAATGCAGCCTCTGTCTCTGTTGTTGGAGACTTTAATAATTGGGATGATACCGTCAACGTTCTTTCTCGCTCAAAACATGGCGGAATCTGGGAAGGTTTTATTCCAGGAATCACCTCGGAAGTATTGTATAAATTCCTGATTGTATCCGCTTCTGGACAGAAGATTTTTAAGGCTGATCCCTATGGTACCTATGCGGAGATCAGACCACATACGGCATCTATTACGTTTGACCCAGACGTGTACGTTTGGGAAGACGAAGCATGGATGAAAAGACGTGCAACACTTAAGTTCCTGCATAGTCCTCTTAACATCTTTGAAGTTCATCTTGGGAGCTGGAAGCAGCATACTGACCTGACTGCCCAAGAGGAAGATTCTGCTGATACAGAGAATGTAGAGCAGGCTGAAGAACCCAAGGACTATTTTGACACCAACGTAGATGCCTTCTACACCTATGATGACCTCTCAGAAGAGTTGGTAGCCTATGTTAAAGATATGGGCTACACCCACATTGAGCTTCTCCCTGTTATGGAGCATCCTTTTGATGGATCTTGGGGTTATCAGGTAACGGGTTATTTTGCTCCCACCTCAAGGTATGGCAATCCTGCCCAGTTCAAACACTTTATTGACTGCTGCCATCAGGCTGGTATTGGCGTCATTTTAGACTGGGTCCCAGGAGGCTTCTGCAAAGATGCTCATGGTCTTGCAGAGTTTGATGGTACCAAGCTCTTTGAAGAAAAAGAGCATCCTAACTGGGGAACTCTTAAGTTTGATCTTACTCGTGGTGAGGTTAGAAGCTTCCTTGTTTCTAACCTGCTCATGTGGCTGAAGGACTATCACGCTGATGGCATTCGTGTTGACGGTGTCAGTAGCATGCTGTATTTGAATTTTGGTATCGACGATCCTTCTCAGAAGCGCTTTAACCATAAGGGCACAGAGGAAGATTTGGATGCAAGCGCTTTCTTGCGTCTCTGCAACGAGACTGCTCAAAAAGAACATCCCGATATTTTGATGATTGCAGAAGAGTCCACAGCATGGCCGCTGGTTACCTATCCTCCCGAGGTTGGGGGACTTGGCTTTAACCTTAAGTGGGACATGGGCTGGATGAATGATACGCTGCACTATTGTCAGACTGATTTCCCTTATAGACCAGGTAACCACCGTCTTCTGACCTTCTCCAGCATGTATCAGTTCAATGAGAATTTTGTGCTGCCACTCAGCCATGACGAGGTTGTGCATGGTAAGTGCAGTCTTATTCAGCGCATGCCGGGGGATTGGTGGAGACAGTTTGCTGGCATGAGGGCTTTGGCGCTTCATCAGATGACTCATCCGGGCGCTAAGCTCAACTTTATGGGCAACGAGATTGCGCAGTTTATTGAGTGGCGCTACTACGAGGGCATTGAGTATTACCTGACTGAGGAGTATCCAACTCACGCTCATCAGCAGGCATTTATTAAGGCTCTTAATCATTTCTATAAGAATCATCCAGGACTTTGGCAGTATGCCTACGACAACCGTGGATTTGATTGGATTGACGCAGACAATAATGAGCAATCAATCATCTCGTTTGTTCGTCACGGAAGAAAGCCTTCCGAGGACCTGGTTATTCTCATCAATTTTGACGTTGCAACCCATCAGAACTTCCGTTTGGGCATGCCTTCTGCAGGCGTGTGGAAAGAA
>CALCXO010000028.1:0-2677 GCA_937905925.1 uncultured Atopobium sp. | reverse complement strand
ACGGCAGCGGCAGGTTATTCCAGCTACGGCAACCAGATTGGCCTTGCTACAGGCCAGGTTTCTGAGCTCTACCACCCAGGGTACGTTGCAAAACGCATGGAGATTGGTGCTGTTGTAGGCGCAACTCCTCAAAGCCACGTTCGCCGCGAGCGTCCAGAAGATGGCGACATCATCGTTCTTCTCGGCGGCCGCACGGGACGTGACGGTATTGGCGGCGCAACTGGTTCTTCAAAGGCACACGATGCTGGCTCCATTGAGCGCGACGGTGCCGAGGTCCAGAAGGGCAACGCCCCTGTTGAGCGCAAGCTTCAGCGCCTCTTCCGCCGTGAAGACGCCTGCAAGCTCATTAAGCGCTGCAACGACTTTGGTGCCGGCGGCGTTTCTGTTGCTATTGGCGAGCTTGCCGACGGCCTTGACGTCAACCTGGATGCTGTTCCTAAGAAGTATGACGGTCTTGATGGCACTGAGCTGGCAATCTCCGAGTCTCAGGAGCGCATGGCCGTTGCGCTTGAGGCAAAAGACGTCGATCAGTTCTGCGCATACGCTCGCGAGGAAAACCTTGAGGCAACCATTGTGGCAACAGTCACCGAGGACCCTCGCCTGGTCATGCGCTGGCGCGGTCAGAAGATTGTCAACATCAGCCGCGCATTTCTCGCCTCAAACGGCGCACCTAAATCAATTACCGTGCGCCTGGCCAAGCCTCTTGCCTACCAGCGCACCTGGGCAGGCACAACTCTTGGCGAGAAACTCCACTCGCTGGTACGCGATCTAAATGTTGCATCCAACAAGGGTCTCTCCGAGCGCTTTGACTCCACTATTGGCGCAGGTACCGTCCTCATGCCATTCGGTGGCGCTCGCCAGCTGACCCCTGCCCTTTCTATGGTGGCTAAGCTTCCTGTTATGGGCCAGACCAATACGGTCTCGGGCATGGCTTGGGGCTTTAACCCCTACCTCATGGAAGCTGACCAGTTCCGTGGCGCCTACCTTTCTGTTGTTGAGTCCGTTTCCAAGCTGGTTGCTACCGGCTTTAAGTACCAGGACCTCTACCTCACCTTCCAGGAGTACTTTGAGAAGCTCGGTCAGAATCCTAACCGTTGGGGCAAGCCAGCCGCGGCTCTTCTCGGCGCACTAATGGCACAGGTCAACCTTGGTCTTGCAGCTGTCGGAGGCAAGGACTCCATGTCCGGTACCTTTGAGGATCTGGATGTTCCACCAACGCTGGTTTCGTTTGCTACCGGCCTTACCAAGGTGGACAAGATTGTCTCCAACGACTTCAAGGGTGCAGGTCACAGGCTCATTTCCATCGTCCCGTCCTACGACGAGAGCGGCCTTCTCCCCGACAACGAGTCCCTGCTCACCGCATACAAGCTGGTCAGCACCTTGGTCCAGTCCAAGAGCGCGCTTGCCATCACCACACCAGGTTACGGCGGCGTGGCCGAGGCTCTCTTCAAGAGTTGCCTGGGCAACAAGCTGGGCGTTGAGCTGGTCCCAGAGATTTCTGCCGACGCGCTCTTCTCGCCAACCTACGGTGCCTTCATCGTTGAGCTGGCAGATGGCGTATCCGTTGACGACGTCGACGGCGTATGCGTGGCTCCTCTGGGCGTCACCACGTCCGAGTACGCTTTCAGCGCGTGTGGCGAGAAGATCGACCTCTCCGAGCTTCAGGAAGCATGGGAGCGCCCACTTGAGGAGGTCTTCCCCTACCGCGGAGGCTCCGACGAGGCTGTGGAGAAAATCAGCTTCGACGGTGCATCCACACGACACTCCTATGCTGGTCCAGCCCTTATCGCACCTGCTCGCCCACGCGTCATCATCCCCGTATTCCCAGGTAACAACTGCGAGTACGACGTTGCGCGTGCTTTTGAGCGTGCGGGCGCCGATCCGACCACGCTGGTCATTAACAATCTGACACCTCAGGACATTGTTGAGTCCGCAAATGCGCTGGCAGAGTCCATCAAGAAAAGCCAGATTGTCATGATTCCAGGCGGTTTCTCTGGCGGAGACGAGCCAGACGGATCAGCTAAGTTTATCTGCGCCCTCTTCCGCGCACCTCAGGTTACCGAGGCTGTTCGCGAGCTTCTGCAGCAGCGTGATGGCCTTATGCTGGGCATCTGCAACGGCTTCCAGGCACTCATCAAGCTGGGCCTTGTTCCTTACGGCGATATCCGACCCATGGATGACACCTGCCCAACGCTGACGTTCAACACCATCGGCCGCCACCAGAGCCAGCTTGTCCGTACCAGCGTTGCATCCACGATGTCGCCATGGCTCTCCAAGTGCGCACTTGGCGACATCCACACCATTGCAATCAGCCACGGAGAAGGTCGCTTTGTTGCTTCCGATGAGTTGCTTGAGACGCTCAAGGCCAACGGCCAGATCGCAACACAGTACGTTGACGCAACAGGTGTTCCAAGCATGGACTTCTCCGTTAATCCTAACGGTTCCGTCCTGGCTATCGAAGGCATTACCAGCCCCGATGGTCGCGTCCTGGGCAAAATGGGCCACACGGAGCGCTCCGGTGCGGGCCTCTACAAGAACATCCCTGAGCTCACTGCTGGCGACCAGTTCCAGCCTCTGATTGAGGGCGGCGTCGAGTACTTCAAGTAAGGTGCGCTCGCAGGTTGTAAGCGATTTCAACCCGGTATCCATTTCGTGTGGATGCCGGGTTTCTTGTGTG
>CALCXO010000027.1:0-54333 GCA_937905925.1 uncultured Atopobium sp. | reverse complement strand
GCTTGCCCCCTACGTATTACCGCGGCTGCTGGCACGTAGTTAGCCGGGGCTTCTTCTGCAGGTACCGTCACTTTCGCCTCGTCCCTGCTGAAAGCGGTTTACAACCCGAAGGCCTTCATCCCGCACGCGGCGTCGCTGCATCAGGCTTTCGCCCATTGTGCAAGATTCCCCACTGCTGCCTCCCGTAGGAGTCTGGGCCGTGTCTCAGTCCCAATCTGGCTGGTCGGTCTCTCAACCCAGCTACCCATCATTGCCTTGGTAGGCCGTTACCCCACCAACAAGCTAACAGGCCGCGGGCCCATCCCTCTCCGCCGGAGCTTTCTCGAGTCTTCCATGCGGAAGTCCCGAAGTATTCGGTATTATCCACGGTTTCCCGTGGCTATCCCAATGAGAGGGGCAGGTTGCCCACGTGTTACTCAGCCGTTCGCCACTTTATACACACCCGAAGGTGCTTTAATCGTTCGACTTGCATGTGTTAGGCGCGCCGCCAGCGTTCATCCTGAGCCAGGATCGAACTCTCCATTCAAAATTAAACTGACTAAAAGTCAGTACAATTTAAAGTTGAGTTGAATCCACGTCTCTAAAATCCCGCTGATCTCGGATTCGCTAAAATTATGAATTGACTATTGAACAAAATGTTCAAATTCGAATTTCGCTTGTCTGTCTTTGCTGATCTTTCGATCGCAGTATCCGGTTTTCAAGGTTCGCTGCGCTGCGATTTCACATTGCGTGGTGCGCGGCGCGGGGAATAACTATACGCACTTACGACTCGTTTGTGAAGATGATTTTGTATCTTCTTAATTCCTCCACAATTTCTACACAATTCGTATTCTTTAGTGAACTGGTGCGTATATTGGGCACTGAATTCCCTTTATCGTCTCGTAGTAACACTTCATTTTTCATCTATATATAGTGTTGTCATTTTGCGTTAACTTTTTACGCTTTTTTGACATTATCTTTGTACGAGTTTTACGCGATTTTGACGTTGTCTTCTTGCACGTTTTTACACTGCCCTTTGCGGTGTCTTTTACGCTGCCATTTAAACGGTCTTCTCGACACGCTTTGTTTGGGCTAAATTTCGTCTTTTACAATCTGGCAAGCTGCATCAAGAAGTTGATCGCGCAGTGTCTCATTAGCGGCCTCAGAATACACGCGTACCAGCGCATCCATACGAGAAGGACGAATGAGCACCCAAGAATCGTCTTTAAACTGAAGCTTAAGGCCATCTGCATGGCTTACCGAAACAGGTACTTTACCTGCAACATTTTCTGGATTGAGGCCTGGAAGGATGTTTCTGAACGCCTGAGTGGCTGCAGCATCAAGTCGCACTCCTCGCCTGCTATAACACATGCGACCTAGTTCAGCCTCGTCCTCAGAGACAAGCTGTGCAAGCGATTTATGGGTGTACGCAAGCATTTCGACAACAAGCAGGGCCACAAGCAGGCCATCTCGCTCCAAAAGGTGGCTTGGAATACAAATACCACCGTACTCCTCTGCGGCGAGAAGAACGTCTCCTTGCTCGATCTCTGAATAAAGTCGAGCAAATCCAACGGGCACGCTTGCGGATTCTAGACCAAGATGAGCTGCTTGCCTGGATACCGTTGCCGAACAGGTTAGCGTAGAAACAACGCGGCCAGTTTGCTTTCTATTTTGTACAAGATGGCGTGTGATAAGCGGAATAAGCTCGTGTGGGCTAAGGAGTCGGCCGGTTTCATCTACGGCAGCAGCGCGGTCTCCGTCACAATCAAGCAAAAGGCCCAGCTGTGCATGGCGGCTTACCACCATCGAAGAGCACTCATCAGCCCAAGGGTCCGCTGGTTGTGGGTGAATGCCACCAAAATCCCTGACAGGACCTTGGTGCATCTGGTGTACAACACATCCAGCTGCGGAAAGTACGTCAGCAAGCAGGTCTGTTGCTGCACCATACATAGGATCAACTACCACGCTCGGGCATAGCTCTTTAATAACAGACACATTAATCTGATTAAGCAGCGCACTTTTATAAGGCGTCACAATATCTGTTGTGGTAAAAGTTCCACGCTGATCTGTTGGCTCAAGCGGCGTTGCGGATTCCACGCGCTGGAGAAAATCGCGAGAAACAGGGCCTCCATTAGCAGCGCGAATAATCATGCCGCAATATTCGCAGGAAAGCTCAGTTGCAGAAATAATGAGGCCACCAGCTACATCTTTATGATGTGCGCAGGCCCAGCAAACAGATGGAGTTGGGCAAAAAGTCTCGGACACACGCACGTCTAAACCAAAGGAAGCCAATGTTGCAGCGGCTTCAAGAGCAGACGAATCTGCTTCAAAGCGTGTGTCAAAGCCGACAAACACAATACCGCCAGGCAGCTCCTCTGACCAGACGGTACCAAGGGCCTCTGCAAGTCTAACTACATTATCCCTGGTAAAGCCTTTATCATAGCGGGCTTGCCAGCCATCGCTGCCAAAACGGAGTATGTCGGGTCTTTTATCCAATGCGGTTGGCATAGCTGCCGAGCGCCTCTTTAAATGCTGCTGCAGAGCTCTGGTCAGAGAGTGCCATACGAGCATTAGTTGCTGCCCAAGCTGCAGGAGTACCGGTATCGCAGCCCTCTTCAGCGTCGATTACCAGCGCATACATCTCTTCCTCAGCAAGCAGGCGCTCCATTGCATCTGTCAGCTGAATCTCGTTGCCGGCGCCAGGACCCTGAGTTGCCAAGAGCTCCATAATCTTTGGAGAAAGCAGGTAACGACCAACAATAAACAGGTGAGAAGGTGCGTCCTCTGGACGGGGCTTCTCGACAAGGCCTGTTACCTTCCAAATAGCACCCTCGCCCTCAGAGTTATCTGAAGGAGAAGAGATGCACTCACCTGCGATAATACCGTAGCGATTCACCTGATCTGCAGGAACTGGAGCAACTGCAATGACGGATGCGCCATTGTGCTGCTTGGAAATCTCTGCCATGCGGATGCACATCTGACGGTCTGGAACAAAGTAATCGCCGAGAAGTACAAAGAATGGCTGGTCACCTATACCGTCTGCAGCGCAAAGCACGGCATGGCCAAGGCCACGAGGATTGTCCTGATAGGTAAAGGAAACAGGAAGCGCAGAAGCTGCATGGATCTTCTCGGCAAGGTCTTGCTTTCCACGAGAAGAAAGGTCTGCTTCAAACTTCTGGTCTTCAGCAAAGTAGGTTTCAATCTGTGGCTTCTCGCGAGAATTGATGATGATTACCTCATCAACCTCTTCTGGCTCAAGAGCCTCTTCTACTACGTACTGAATGACGGGCTTATCCAAAACAGGCAACAGCTCTTTAGGGGTTACCTTTGTTGCAGGTAGAAAGCGCGTACCTAGACCTGCTGCTGGGATAATTGCCTTCATGTGTTTACCTTTCACCTATGAGCCCTGTTGGCTCTGCACACCTAACGTGCGCTTGTAAGAATGACGGTTTTGCCGCCGATAAACTCAAATGACAGGCGCTTTTATACGTACCTAGCTTGCATAAGCGCCAGGTTACGTTACTTGCTTGGAATCTCAATTCCACGCTTCTCAAGGAATTCAATGAGCTTAGCCAGCGTGTCTACAGAAAGTGAGTGCTCCATAAGGCAAGCCTCTGCGTCTGCAGTCTCTGTGTCTACACCCAAGTCCTCCTCAAGGAAGGTGCGAAGCGCACGGTGAGCACGCCATGTGGTACGGGCATTTGCCTCGCCTTCTTTGGTCAGCGTGACACGACCATAACGGCTCTGCTCAACCATGTCCTGCTCTTTAAGCTGGGACAGTGCCTTGTTGACGCTTGCCTTGGAAACATCAAGACTCTCGGCAATATCAACGGAGCGGACGCTCTTATCGTCATCTGGCTGCTCAAGTGCAATTCGATAAATTGCCTCGAGATAGTCCTCGCCGGCTTTTGTCAGTGTGTGGTCGTTTTGTACGTTATCGTTGGCCATAAATCTCCTCCGACGACTGCTTGACAGTCTTTTTCATGCAAAATCAGTTGCGCTACGCAACGAAAATATTTCTAACACTTGAATGATACCCAAAAACGGCGCTTAGTTTTACTGGCGAGAAGAGCTGTTTGAAGATTCTGAGGACTCTTCTGAACTTTTCTCGGCAGCCTCAGCATTTGCCTCGGCATCTGTTTGTCCGTTTAAGCTAGACGGATCGTCTCCTGCATCAATTACTTTCATCATCTTTGCAAGTGCATCTTCATCTGCAATGACATACGACTGACCGTCAATTTCTGTTCCCTCGGATGGTACGTATGCCGTATAGATATCCTTGTCAGTGTTCATGCCAATCATCTGAGTGCCCAGAGAAATAATGTCTGAGACAGAGAGATCAGTAATGACCATGCGTGCCGTTGAATTGACGATATTGGCAATGGCTACAGGGTCTCCAGTATTCAAAATCTGGGCAATCATAGCCTTAATGAACGTTCTTTGGTGACGCATGCGGGTGTAATCGCTGTCTGCAAAAGCGTAGCGAACACGAGTAAAGAAGAGTGCCTGAGCACCGTTGAGTTTCTGAACACCAGGATAGAGCTCAACAACGTCGCTGAAGTTCTCTGTATCGCGCATGTACTGCTCAACGTTAACGGTCACGCCACCGAGAGCATCTGTAATGCCTGCAAGACCATCAAAATTGACCTCAGCGTAGTGGGCAATATGCACGCCACACAGTTCGTTTACGGCTTGTACCATGCCATTTGCGCCATCATAGAAGTGGACAGCGTTAATCTTCATGTAAGAACCCTTCCACAAGACACGGGTATCTCGTGGAATAGAAAGCATGGTCACACGCTTATGAATAGGGTCAACGCGCGCCAAAATGATGGAATCCGCACGATACTCGGTCTCGCCGGGTCGGCCATCAGTACCTAGAAGCAGCACATAATAGGGATCGCTTGGTGCGGAAGGCTCCTGGAGCGTCTGGCGAAGCTCAGCGGTGATGACCTGCGAGTTATTTAGCTGCGCCTGAACGTTTGCATACCAAATTGCTGCGCCTACCAAGGCAGCAACAAACACAGTTGCAAGAACGCCCAGAAGCGACCTGACTACCATCTGCTTTCTGAAGACACGCTTACGACGCTTGTGGTAGCCCTCTGCCTGCGTGCGGCTAAAAGGAGAGTTGCTAACTGCAGCGTTCTGCGACGTATTGGTTGCAGCGCTTGGCGCAGTGCCTTGAGTGCTTCCCGTCGCGGTATTTTGTGCAGCGTCAACCGAAGCGTCCTGTGAGGCCCCGTTGTCGAGCAGTTTTGCATGCTTTGGTTTAGTTGACACAAACTATCCTTCGATAAAGTCGTCGTCTGGAATGGTAGTGCGCTGAGCATCTGCTCCCAGCGTGACGAGTTTCTCGACAAATCCCTCGTAACCGCGGTCAATATGATGGATGGCAGAAACGATTGTTTCTCCTTCAGCCACAAGACCAGCCATAACAAGCGCGGCGCCACCACGAAGATCTGGTGACTTGACCTGCGCCCCCTCAAAGCCGGAGACGCCGCGAACAATAGCGTGATGGCCCTCGATGGTGATGTCTGCTCCCATGCGAGAAAGCTCAGACGCCAACATAAAGCGATTCTCAAAGACGTTTTCCGTGATGATGCAGGTACCCTTAGCCAGAGCAAGCAGCGTCATAGTCTGTGCCTGCATGTCTGTTGGGAAACCCGGGAATGGCAGCGTCTGGATATCGATAGCTTTAAGATCTTGCTGACGAGAAGCCCTTGCCCACCTATCTCCAGTCTCGATGGTAATGCCCATCTGCTCGTACTTTTTAAGTACCAGACCAAGGTGATTTGGCTCGAAGCCGTGAACAGTAATAGGCTCACCAATAAGCGCGCCAATAGCCAGGAAGGTACCAGCCTCAATGCGGTCACCAACAACTTCATGCTCAACAGGATGCAGCTCTGTGACGCCGTGAATCTCAATAACAGGAGATCCAGCACCCTGAATGTTGGCGCCCATTTTGTTAAGCATAGTAGCGAGGTCAACAATTTCTGGCTCACGAGCTGCGTTATCAATGACCGTTACACCCTTGGCAAAAACTGATGCCATCATCAGGTTCTCTGTTGCACCAACGGAAGCAAAGGCCAGAGAAACAGTCTCGCCAATTATGCCGTGAGGAGCGCTTGCGTGAATATTGCCGTGCTCAACCTTAAATTCAACACCCAAAGCCTCGAGGCCCAGGATGTGCATGTCAATTTTGCGAGCACCGATATTACAACCGCCTGGCATCGCCACAACAGCCTTACCAAAACGAGAAATAAGGGGACCCAAAACAGCAGTTGATGCACGCATCTGTGCAACAAGACTGTAAGGAGTCTCCCAGCTTGTAATATCTGTGGTATCAATTTTGAGCTCGTGAAGACCAACGACTTCAATGCGAGCGCCTAACGTCTTGAGCACCTTGCCCATGACGTGAACGTCTGCAATATTAGGAACGTTAGTGAGCGTAGTAACACCAGGAGCCATGATGGTTGCAGCCATCAATTTAAGGGCGGAGTTTTTTGCACCCTCTACAGTGACCTCTCCTGTGACAGAACGGCCACCTACTACTTTTATGACGTCCATAAACCTCCGAAAACGACAGTGAGAGAATTTTACTCCTCAACCACTTGCTTCAGAAGTAGATTACACCAGTCTATCTTTTTTTCGTAGTAGGCACGACGATTATCGTCTTCTGGAAGAGAAAGCATCTGGCCAATGACGTCATCTCTTGTCTCGCGCACAACATCTGCATCAATGTCATCAACGCGACGAGCATGATCTGCCAAGATAATGACTCCTGTTGGATCGATTTCTGCGTATCCACCAGAAATCACTATCTTGGTCATAGATTCTTCATTCTCTGGATGAGGCATGTGCAGTCTTACAACACCATCGCCAAGCGCAATGATTTCTGGTGCGTGGCCTGGCCACACACCATACTCTCCATCTGCTGAAGCAAGAATCAGACTTTCAACGGTTCCTTCGTAAAGGAGCTTATCTGGTCTGACAAACTGACAAGTCAACTCAGCCATGAGAAATCCTAGTTCTGTGAGCTATCCGAAGCGGACATCTTTGCAGCGCGCTCGCGAACATCTTCGATGGTGCCTGCAAAACGGAATGCCTGCTCAGGAAGGTCATCGCACTTACCGTCAATAATCTCTGCAAACGAGCGGACAGTCTCCTCAACGGTGCAGTACACACCAGGGTTACCAGTGAACTTCTCGGCAACGTGGAATGACTGAGAGAGGAACTGCTGAATCTTACGGGCGCGAGCAACGGTACGCTGCTGCTCCTCAGAAAGCTCGTCCATACCCAGAATTGCAATGATGTCCTGAAGGTCGGAGTACTCCTGCAGGGTCTCCTGAACTGCCATAGCAACACGGTAGTGCTCTGAACCAACAATGGATGGATCAAGAGCAGAACTGGAGCTGGCCAGAGGATCAACTGCTGGGTAAATACCAAGCTCGGTAATAGCACGAGAAAGAACGGTAGTTGCATCCAAGTGCGTAAAGGTTGTAGCAGGAGCAGGGTCAGTAAGGTCGTCTGCAGGGACGTAAACTGCCTGTACGGAAGTAATAGAGCCTTCCTTGGTGGAAGTAATACGCTCCTGAAGCTCGCCCATCTCTGTAGCCAGGGTTGGCTGGTAACCAACTGCGGAAGGCATACGGCCGAGAAGTGCGGAAACCTCAGAACCTGCCTGAGAGAAGCGGAAGATGTTGTCGATGAACAACAGAACATCCTGGCCCTGATCACGGAAGTACTCTGCAGTAGTAAGACCTGCAAGAGCAACACGCATACGAGCTCCTGGTGGCTCGTTCATCTGACCATAGACGAGGCAGGTCTTGTTAATAACGCCAGACTCAGTCATCTCGAGGAAGAGGTCGGTACCCTCACGAGTACGCTCTCCAACGCCGGTGAATACGGATGTACCACCGTGCTGCTGAGCCAGGTTGTTAATAAGCTCCTGAATCAGAACGGTCTTACCAACGCCAGCGCCACCAAAGAGGCCAGTCTTTCCGCCTCGAACATAAGGCTCGAGAAGATCGATTGCCTTGATGCCTGTCTCAAAAATCTCTGTCTCAGTAGTGAGCTCTTCGAAGAGAGGTGCTGGGTGGTGAATTGGATAATACTCAACGTCTTCAGGAATTTCTCCACCATCAACTGGCTGACCCATAACGTTCCAGACGCGGCCCAGCGTAGATTTGCCTACTGGCATCATCATTGGCTTGCCGGTGTCCTTAACGCGAAGGTTACGCTGAAGACCATCGGTTGACGACATAGCGACGGTACGAACAACACCACCGGGAAGCTGAGACTCAACCTCAAGAACGGTGCTGACGTGACCAACAGGCGTGTCATCCTCTACCGTCAGTGCGGTATAGATGCTTGGAACAGGTCCGTCGAACTTAACGTCGACAACTGGTCCAACTACGCGAACGATTACGCCATCGTCAACGTGCTGATTGCGCTTGTTGAGAATAGCTTCCTCAAAGGAAGAAGTCTCTACTTGCATATCTGACATTACATATCCTCCAATGCTGCAGCACCACCGATAATCTCATTGAGCTCAGTGGTAATTGCGCCCTGGCGTTCGCGATTGTACGTACGGCTAAGAGCGCCTAAGACGTTCTCAGCATTATCAGTTGCAGACTGCATTGCACGACGGCGTGCACCATGCTCGGCTGCAGCAGAATCAAGAAGTGCGTGGAAGATGACCGTCTTGATATAAGCGGGCATCAACGAATCAAGTACCTGAGAAGCAGATGGCGAGAATTGATATTCACTCTTGTTATACGTCTTCACCTGTGAGAGGGCTTCTTCGGTACGTGGTTTATTAGGAATCGTGAGTTTATCGCGCGAAATAGGAAGAAGTTGCTCTGTAACCTGCTCTTGGTCAACACGGTTCTTTGCATGCCAGTACTTGATTACGACACGATCAATCTTACCCTTGATATAGCCATCCATGATATAGGAGGCAATACGATCAGCCTGGTCTGCTGTAGGCTCAGAGGAAATGCCTACATAAGACATGGTGGGCTTGATATTTCTATACGTAAAGTACTCAGTTGGCTTGCGTCCGCAAGTAATTATCTCGGACGACACACCCTTAGCCTTAAGACGTGCCATCTCATGCTCAACCTCGCGTTGAGGCAGGATGTTAAATCCGCCTGCAAGTCCGCGGTCAGATGCGATGACTAAGAACAGCACGTTCTTCTCGACTTTATGTGTAGCAAGAAGAGGCTGTTTCTTAGGATTAAAGCCAGCGCCTGCTACATTTGCAAGCATAAGGGTAATAGCTTCCTTATATGGCGAAGCAGCCTCGGCCCTATCAAGTGCCTTGCGGACACGCGCTGTCGAAATCATCGACATCGTGCGCGTAATCTGCATGGTGCTCCTGATGGAGCTCATACGCCTCGATATTTCGTGAAGGTTCGCCATTGATAATTACTCCTGCAATGAACCCTGGGTTACTGCGTCAAAAGAGCCTGGTGTGTCTGAATTAGCTTCTGCCTCATCCACAACCTTGTTTGGATGCTCTTCCAAGAACTTAGCCTTGAAGTGCTTAATGTGATCACTCAAGCGCTCTGCCTGCTCATCAGAAATCTTTCCGTTGCGCAGAGAGTTGCGGAGCTGTGGGTGATACTCACTCATGTACTGAGCAAGGCCATCACGGAAGAGAGCAACGTTCTCAAGATCAACGTCATCAATGAAGTTCTCTTTTGCAGCGTAAATTGCGCAAATCTGGTCTACTACGTCCAGAGCTGAATAACGTGGCTGCTTGAGAAGCTCCATCATATGAGCACCGTGGTTGAGCTGGTACTGCGTAGTTGCATCCAAGTCGGATCCGAACTGCGAGAATGCCTGCTTCTCACGATAACTTGCAAGGTCCAGACGAAGTGTACCTGCAACCTGCTTCATTGCCTTGACCTGAGCGTCGCCACCAACGCGGGATACAGAAATACCTACGTCGACTGCTGGGCGCTGGCCCTGGAAGAAGAGATTAGACTGCAGATAAATCTGGCCGTCTGTAATGGAAATGACGTTTGTAGGAATGTATGCAGAAACGTCGCCTTCCTGCGTCTCAATAATTGGAAGTGCTGTAAGAGAACCTGCTCCGTTTTCATCGGAGAGCTTACATGCACGCTCCAGCAAGCGTGAGTGCAGGTAGAAAATATCACCAGGATATGCCTCACGTCCTGGTGGACGATGAAGCGTCAGTGACATCTGACGGTATGCAACTGCCTGCTTAGAGAGGTCATCGTAAACAACAAGAACGTGTCCGCCTGGATGGTCTTTGTCAGCAGGCTTGCCGTCCTTATCGTTATACATAAAGAACTCACCAATAGCAGCGCCTGCCATAGGGGCAATGTACTGCATTGGAGCAGAATCGGCTGCGGTAGCTGCAACAATGACGGTCTTGTCAAGAACACCATGGCGGGAAAGAGACTCGCGGATGTTTGCAACTGTAGACGCCTTCTGACCGATGGCGACATAGATACAAACCATATCGGTGTTCTTCTGGTTTACGATTGCGTCAATTGCGATAGCGGTCTTACCGGTCTTACGGTCACCAATGATCAACTCACGCTGACCACGGCCGACAGGAACCATAGCGTCAATTGCCAGAAGTCCAGTCTGAACTGGCTCGCAAACAGGCTGACGCTGCATGATGCCAGGAGCCTTGAACTCAATAGGGCGACGATGTGTAGCGTGGATAGCGCCAAGTCCATCAATAGGCTGGCCCAGTGGGTTAACAACACGACCAAGCATGTCAAAACCAGCTGGAATATCCATGACGCGGCCGGTTGTACGGCACTCGTCGCCTTCCTTAATCTCAGAAACTTCGCCGAACAAAACAGCGCCGACTGAAGTTTCATCAAGGTTCTGAGCAAGACCGAATACGCTGTGGCCCGTAACGGAGCTAGTGAACTCCAGCAACTCGCCTGCCATAGCGCTGCGTAGACCAGCAACACGAGCAATACCGTCTGCTACCTCAATAACAGCAGATACCTCTTGCTGGGATACAGTTGAATTGACCTTAGAAAGGCGCTCTCTAAGCTGTGCCATGACGGCATCTGAGCTCAGCGTTCCTTCCTGTATAGTGGTCTTATCAGTCATTACAATTCACTTTCAACGTGATCTGAAGAGAGCCTACTCTTAATGTGAGTGAGCTGTGTCTTTACCGATGCATCATAACGATGATCACGTGCCTCAACTACAATGCCGCCCAAAATCTTGGGATTAACACGCTCAATAAGATACACCTGAGTATTGAAGTTCTTCTCGAGCTTCTCGGTGACCTTTGCACGTAACTCATCATCAAGAGGCATTGTAGTAGTTACCGTTACTGTAAGTGTCTTGTCTTCTTCTTCAAGAAGCTCCTGGAACGTAGCGGCAACATCATTGATAAGGTTGACATCCTCACTCGCCTGCATAGCACCAAGAGTCTCAAGAACTTCTGGAGAGAACTTCTTTGCGTGCTGCACCTGTACAAGGTCTGCAGTTGCACGACCCTCTGCGCGGCCAGCCTCCAGGAGTGCCCTGGTATAGCCCTCTACTTTTCTGTCTTGATCGTCTTTATTAGTGCTCATCTGGAGTACCTACTTCCGCAAGGTACTTTTCGGCAAGAGCACGCTGCTGCTCTACTGAAAGCTCGTTGCCAATAATCTTTCCGGCAATATCGACGGCAAGATCAACAACGGAATCAGAAAGCTCAGCCATGGCGTGACGACGCTCAGACTCTACAACGCCCTTACCCTTAGTAATAATCTCGACAGCTTCTGCCTTTGCCTGCTCGATAATACGAGCACGCTCTTCTTCGCCCTCACGCTTAGCAGCAGAAACAATCTCGTCTGCTTGCTGCTTAGCTGCGTCGATACCAGCTGCTGCGATTTCACGATCCTTGTTGGCTTCCTCGCGAGCCTTTGCTGCAGCGTCCAGATCGCCTTGGATCTTCTCTTGACGCTTGTCAAGCATACGTAGAACGGAAGGCCATACAAACTTTGCTACAACAGCAAAGATGATCAGAAACGCAATCAGAGCAGGAACAAACTCAGCGGGCTTTGGAAGAAGAATATCGGCACCACTTGCACCCTCTTCAGCAAGTGCGACTGAGGGAGCCATTGCCACAAGTAGAGCAGCAGTTGCGCCTACTGTGCTGGCTTTTTTAACTCCCTTACAAATCGTATTCATGCATTCCTCCAACGTAGCGTTTTCGCTGTTACAAACAGTAATTTACTTAACCATCAAGGTAACAACGAAGCCAATCAGGGTAAGTGCCTCGATGAATGCGCAGCCAAGAATAAAGACTGTGAAGAGACGACCCTGAACCTCTGGCTGACGAGCCATGTTGTTAGCGGCACTCGTTGCTACGACGCTAATACAAATTGCTGCTCCCATAACGCAAAGAGCATATCCGAAAATACCCACGATTCCTCCTTTTTCGCTCGCCCCTCTCAAGGCGACCAATATACATACCTATCATCAACTGAGCGTGGGCTCAGATGACTTCATCTTTTGTGCCGTTTGGCACCACAGTGTGGCAATGCCACCAACTAAGCGTTTTGCTTAGTGTTCAGACTCTACCAGCTGGATGTAGACAGTAGAGAGTAGGGTAAAAACGTATGCCTGAATGAAGGCAACAATAGTTTCTACTAAATAAATGATAATCAACAGCAAAACCCAGAAAATCGAAAATCCTGCCTGAGCAGCTGTTGATGCAGAGAAGTTCTCAATTGCTGGCATAAAGTACATAGATGCAAGAATTGCAAACGTACCCATGACGATGTGACCTGCATACATGTTGCAGAACAGACGGACAGCCAGAGTAACCAGACGAAGGAATGTTGAGAAGACCTCAATAACCCAGATAACTGCTGCAATAACTGGATTAACGCCCTTTGGTGCAAGGCTCAAGATATAGCCGATAACACCCATCTTCTTTGCGCCTACATACATAAAGTATCCAAGGGAGCAAAGACCAAGAGCAGCAGTTACACCAATAGTACCGGTACCTGGGTGTGCGCCAGGAATAAGACCAATGATGTTATTAATCAAGATGAACATAAACATGGTGATCAAGAAGGGGAAGTGTGTGCGCCACGTTTCTCCAAGAGAAGCCTTGCAGACGTCATCTCTAATGTACTCAATCAGATACTCAACGCCGTTAACAAAGCGTCCCTTAGGGACAATGCTCTCTGCCTGCTTCTTCTTAAACCTGAAGCAGACAATCAGAAAAATCACAGCAGCGATTAAGAAATAGAAAATGTAGTTCGTGAAACCAAAGGTGGTGTTACCAACCAATGCATGTGGCAAAAAACTTTCGAGCAGCTCGGCCATCTCTGCTGGCAACTGCGCAAGAACATCCACTCTGTCTCAACCTCCCCATACAATCTGCAACCATTTCAGATTGCCCGTCACTGCTCAGCATACTTGAAACGCAATGTAAGATGCCAAGAATATGCCACTTGGAGTATATTATCTACCACTCGGCGTGCATATTTGCGACGAACGGCGATACTAGCACTAAATGAATGCATAGTCACGATTACAAAATCAAATAATTGACTTATGCTCAAACTCTCACATTACTGACACATTTCGTGTTAGCTGCCGTTATTGTTTCATTCAACTATAACACTAATAAGCTGCTGTTACGTTGCTATTTTCTTGAGAAACACAGTTATGTCCAGGTAAAAATAGTCGTATCAATATCCCCTGGTATTCGCAAAGTTTTTGATATATGCCAACCGTTATTTCTTCTCGTAAAGTGATGATTTGAAAAATGATCCAGTACACACGTTATGTGAGCGCTGGATCAAGTACTAACGTACGTATTCGCAACTATATTAAATTGCGAGAAGGGCGATGAGTTCCTTACTTGGTACCGTAAATACGGTCACCTGCGTCGCCAAGGCCTGGAAGAATGTAAGCATTTGGGCTCAGCTGACGATCAACGGTGCAGGTGTAGAGGCGTACCTCTGGGTCAAAGTCCAGAGTTGCCTTGACGCCCTCAGGGCAAGAAACAATGGTCAGGCAACGAATGTCCTTGACACCTGCTTCACGCAGGAACTGAATAGCAGCAGTGAGAGAGCCGCCGGTTGCCAGCATTGGATCAACAACCAGGCAGGTGCGGTTCTCGATGTCTGCAGGGAACTTGCAGTAATACTGGTGAGGAAGATGGGTCTCTGGATCGCGATACATACCAACATGACCGACGCGAGCAGAAGGAACCAGCTCAAGAATGCCGTCAACCATACCAAGGCCAGCGCGAAGAATTGGAATAATAGCAACCTTCTTACCAGCAATGCGCTTAGCGGTCATAGTCTCAAGAGGAGTCTCTACCTCGACGTCCTCAAGTGGGAAGTCACGCATTGCCTCGTAGCTCTCAAGAATTGCAAGCTCGTTGACAAGCTCGCGGAACTGCTTGGTGGTGGTTGTCTTGTCACGGAGAATGTGAAGCTTGTGCTGAACTAGTGGGTGGTCAACAACCGTAAGTCTGGACTCATCATAATCTGCCATAATGCTCCCTCCAAGAGCTTGACCTGCGCCTTATTTGAATGCGAACAACTTTACTAGCCTCTACATTCCCTGCAGGTTTGCGTATGTATTACTTATGCGGCACTGTTTATGTACCGCTTACTTACTCAGCGTCAACACCCTTGAAGTTAGGATCATCTTCACGCATGATCTTCTCGACACGTCCCGTATGACGGCCGCCTGCAAACTCGGTGCTTAGGAAGGTATCCACAATAGCCTCGTTAACAGCAAGATCAGTGAATCGACCAGAAAGGCCAATGACGTTTGCGTTATTGTGCTCGCGAGCAAGCTCTGCAAACTGAACGGTCTGAACAGGAGTAGCGCGAATACCAGGGACTTTATCAGCAGTCATAGCAATGCCAATACCAGTTCCGCAAATCAGAACGCCGCGATCTGCTTTGCCTGCTGCAACTGCGCGAGCAACCTTATCTGCAAAATCAGGGTAATCAACACGGTCATCGTTTGCGGGACCAAAGTCCAAAACCTCATGACCAAGCGACTTGATGTGCTCAATGATAGGATCTTTCTGGATAAAGCCAGCGTGATCGGAACCAACTGCAATACGCATACGTATCCTCCTCAGAAAATTCACTCCTATAGAGAGTACCGCATGCAGGCAAAAGCTGCAGCCAAAACACATAAAAGGGATAGGATTTTTTATCTATTTTGCAAATCCCGCAGTGGCGAGAATATCCTCGGTTGTGATGGCGCCTTCGCGCAAAATACGCGGTTCATCACCCGTGCAGTCGACAATAGTCGACGCAATAGCAAGGGGCGCCGGACCTCCATCAAGCGTCAAGTCTGCCTGCTCAATAAGGCCTGCTTCAAGGCCACATCCATCAACTGCAGAAGGAGCTCCGTGCGTATTTGCGCTGGTAGTTGCCAGAGGAGATCCAAGCTGCTCAGCAATCTGACACACAAGCGGCGAGTTGGGCATGCGAAGCGCAATAGTCCTGTTATCTGGTAAGACATATTCATCAGGAACGTTCTCTGATGCGGTAACCACCAGCGTAAGAGCTCCTGGCCAATATGCTTCTACCAGCTTATTTGCCCAGTTATGCGTAATGTGCGCATACTTCTGCAGGTCAGATTTGCTGCCCACAAGCCAGGGAAGCGTCTGCGTTGAAGGACGCTGCTTAATTTCAAAGATGCGCTTATGACCTGGGTTTTGAGGAGTTGCAGCAGCGCCAATGCCATAGACGGAATCGGTGGGCATAATAAGCACGCCACCACGGCGCGCCACCTCAACTGCTAAAGAAACTACAGATGAATCCGGATTCATCTGATCAACTTTGATGTACTCTCCCATAAAACCCTCGACTCATTGTTACGTGTTACACAGTGTTACGTGTTGCACAGTTTTTCTCGCCAGACGGCTGAAGTGCTACTTTGCTAAACGTGCCACAAGAATGCGCGGCCTGTGCGTCAGATCCTCTTTGACCTCAACGGACTCCCACACACCCTGCTCCTCGGCAAGGTGCGCTGCTTTATCCAGGTGTCCCTCGTAGAGCTCAACGCAGAGCATTCCGCCAGGTAGAAGCATATGCGGAGCAGCCTCGAGCAGTCGCCTATAGACGTCCAGACCGTCCTCTCCCCCGTCAAGCGCTAGCTTAGGCTCAAAGCCCTTGACCTCGGCAGGAACTTCCTGCTCAAGCACGCGTGTGGGGATGTAGGGCGGATTAGACACCAACACCGAGAAGGACTGTGCAAGCTCTGTGGGTACGCCTTCTACCAGGTCGCACTCAATGAGTTCCACGCGCTCCTGGAGGTCCAGGGCATCTCTGTTGCGAGTTGCCAGCGCAATCGCCTTAGGAGAAAGATCTGTAGCGTAGACGCGCGTCTGTGGACGCTCAGTAGCAATAGAGAGCGATATGCAGCCCGTTCCTACGCCAACCTCAAGCACGCGCACTTCCCCCTCAGCGTTTTGAGTTGCCGTGTCAACGCCTGCTAGCGCAACGTCTACCAGCACCTCTGTCTCTGGTCGTGGGATAAGCACGCCTGGCTCGCAGGTAAGAACCAGGTGCCTAAAGGGCATCTCGCCCGTCACGTATTGGAGCGGCTCACCTTCTGCACGGCGCTTAATTGCCTCGCGCATGCGAGTGCGCTCATCCGCAGAAAGCGGCTTGTCAAAGTTGGTGTAGAGCTGAACGCGAGAAAGGCCTGTCACCGCGGACAAAAGCCATTCTGCAGAAAGACGTGGATGCTCATCACCCTTCTTTTCCAGGTGCTGAGTAGTCCACGTCAAGATTTTCTGGATTGTCCAAACTTCATCTGTCATGAAGTTTGCGCCTTAGACAGCCTGAGCGAGTTTCTCGGCACGCTCTGCTGCAGCAAGAGCCTCAATAACGGATGGCAGCGTATCGCCAAGAAGAACGCCGTTGTAGGTGCCGTTGAAGCCAACGCGGTGGTCGGTTACGCGGTCCTGTGGCTGGTTGTACGTGCGGATCTTCTCGGAACGTGCGCCATGACCAATCTGAGAAAGACGCTCTGCGCCCTGCTCGGCCTGCTGACGCTCAAGCTCCATCTCGTAAAGACGAGCACGAAGCATCTGCATGCAGACCTCACGGTTCTGAATCTGAGAACGCTGGTCCTGAGACTGAACAACGGTATTTGTTGGCAGGTGAGTAATACGAACTGCGGAATACGTGGTGTTAACGCACTGACCGCCAGGGCCAGATGCGCAGTACGTATCAATACGCAGGTCTTCCTGGTTTATCTGAATATCAATCTCGTCAGCCTCTGGGAGAACTGCAACGGTTGCGGTTGAGGTCTGAATACGACCCTGAGACTCAGTCTTAGGAACGCGCTGAACACGGTGAACACCGGATTCATACTTCATAACTGAATAGACCTTATCGCCCGTGACCTTAAACTCAATAGTCTTGAAGCCGCCTGCCTCAGAAGGTGAGCTGGACAAAATCTCTGTCTTCCAACCACGAGCCTCGGCAAAGCGCTCATACATCTTGAAGAGGTCGCCTGCAAAGATTGCTGCCTCATCGCCACCAACACCAGCGCGAATCTCAACGATAGTGTCCTTCTCGTCATTTGGATCGCCTGGGATCAGCATGACCTTGATCTCATCCTCAAGCTGAGGAAGCATCTCTTCATTAGCAGCAATATCTTCCTGCAGCATCTCTTTTTCTTCTGGATCAGAAGTGGCGTTGAGAAGCTCTTTGGCAGCCTCAATGTCATCGAGAGCAGTGATGTACTTATTGGCGTGAGCAACCAAGTCCGCCTGATTAGAATGCTCTTTTGCTACGCGAGCATACTCTTTTGGATCAGAGACAACAGCTGGGTCTGCAAGCTTTTGCTCAAGCTCAGCATAGGCCTCGACGATTTTTTCTAGCTTGTCACGCATTCTTGCTCCTAAGATAAGTGCCTCGTGCGCGCTTGGCTCATTGACATGCGGCCAAACTGTTGCAAAGCTGCTTGCGAGGTGAGAATTCAACTAAAGAAGTGTACCACCACTAGGCGGTTTTTAAACCGATACCTCCCTATCTGCACAGGATGAGGGTACACAAGTTACATAATTGTGAGAAAATTACAGCAGGTTCATACGGTAATGAGGCGCCATGACTTCTAAGAATAAAACTTCACAACCAGATAACACGCCTGCTGCAGAGGACATCTCCTCTGATCAGAAGACCCTTGACGCTCAGGCCGTTGAGGCAGTTGACACCGCTGGCGAGAAGACCGACGAGCTTGAAGAGGTCACCGACCCTATTGCTGCCGATATGGCCGCTGCTGATGAAGACTACATCATGGAAGTTGTCAGCCCCATCTTTCCTGGTCTAGACGAAGATGAGGCTGCTCTGGCTTCGGATGAGAGCTCTCCTGAAAACGACGCAGATAGCACAACTGACCTGGAGAAAATCGTAAACGATGCAGCTCTGACGCAGGACCTTTCTGCTGTAGAAGCTCGCCTCAAAGAGCTTGAAGAGAACACTCACGAACATGCAGAGGCTGAAGCTACTGACGCTTCTGTCAAAAATGCTGCTGACGCGAGTAATGCAACCTCTGACGATGACGCAACGTCTATAAAAGATGTTGCTGATACGTTCTCAAGCTATCTTCGCAGCAGGCGTCGTGCTCTATTTAGGTTTGTACGCCGCTACAGCCTGCTTTCTGGCATTCTTGCGCTTTTAAGTCTTGCTCTTTTATCTGCAGTTATCGTGTTCTTTATTCGCGTGAGCAACGTTCCTTCAACTGATACTGTTATTGCTGATGCGCGCACACGCGTTGAGGCACCAGCCTGGACTCCTGGTAAATATGATGCTGATGAGTCCTTACTCCTTACGGGCATTGAAGTTGTTTCTCGCACAAGAAGTACCACGGCAATCTCAAGTGATGCCGCGCAGTTTGGTGCGACGGGCTACGCCAACTCTGTAGTACGCCTTACCTATACAGGTAATGCAATTGCTGCTACAAAGATAACCAAACTTGGATACGCAAATACCCAGGGATGGAACGCCATTGGTGACGAAGAATCACAATCTGTTGCCTACCAGGCAACTTCGGGCGTTTCCACCACAAAAGTCCTTGACGCCATTGGCGATGTGCTAGCAAAACTTGATGAGAAAAATCCTAACGAAGCCATTTCATATAGCTCGCAATTCTCTGGCGCAACCTTTACTGTTCTTGATGCGGGCTTTGACCGTGAACAGCAAACCTGCTGGGTAAGAATGTCGGGTGTTTCACCAACCTTCTTTGGTTCGCTCACCTGCGAAATTACCGCCTCATTTACCTTTGATGCTTCTACGGGCACCTGGGCATTGGACACAGCCAACCCCTCGGCAGGACTTAAGTACGACTACAGCGGGCTCGTAGGAACGTGGAAGGGTACCTTTGTCAGCTGCGAAGCAAGCAGCGGAAGCCCTTGCTATGCCGGTCGAACCAATCCTTTAACGTTGACCGTATCGGCTGCAGGTTTTTCTCGCGATCAGCTCGTGCTTACGGCAACCGTAGGAGGTGTTGTGCACAACCATGGAGCACTCAACACCTCGTATCGTTGGTATCCCGGTGATACTGAGTTCAATAATGCTTCTGTCTCTCTGACTACTTCTGGAACCATCGGAGATCAAATTCAGGTTTCTGGAGTGGTAGATGTAACCAATGCAAGTCTGGATGCTCATTCTGCTTCTAATGCGGCTCTCGCTACACCGCAGAAGCCACAGTTGAAGGTCACGTTTGATATTGCTGATAACAGCGTGGTAGCTCAGCTTATTTCCACCCACACGGAAAACGGTCAGACCGTCACCTTTACTGATACCTACCAGCTCTCCAAAGAGTAAAAATAATCCCGTCAGGCCGAGTCTTTCCTGACGGGATTTCTATCATCAAATTACGAGAAGTACAAAGGCTTGTTACTGCACCTTGTCTTCTTCCTTATCTGTGGCTTCTTCGTCGTTCTTCTCGCCCTTATGCATACGCCCACGAACAATTCCCACAATTGTAGGGATGATCGAGACCGCAACAATTCCCACAATCAGCAGCTCAAAATGCTCCTGAACTACAGGAATGCCGCCAAAGAAATAGCCGAGAAGTACAAACATCGTGGACCAGGTTAGACCACCCAGGATGTTAAAAATACCAAAGTTACGCCAGTGCATACCGCCCATACCAGCAATAAAAGGCACGAACGTACGGATAAAGGGGAAGAAGCGGCCTAAGAAAATTGCCAGATGACCATGCTTGTCCAGAAACTTCTGGGTCTTCTCAAGATGCTCTGGAGTAAGTGCTTTGACTTTTCCAGAAGCAATAATTTTTTGACCAAAAAAGTGGCCAATCATAAAGTTCATCTGGTCGCCAAGAATTGCGGCAGCCCACGTAATAACAAGCAGCAAAACAATATTAAAGCCACCGTTATGGGCAAAAAATCCTGCTGCAAAAAGCAGAGAATCACCTGGTAAAAATGGGAAAAAGACTACGCCGGTCTCAATAAAAACAATCAGAAAAACAAAACCGTACGCAGCAAGAGGGCCAGTGGCAATCATTGAAGCAATAAATGCACGAGGATCTCTAAGCAGCTCAATGATGTAGTTTACAAAACCCATCGAAGTCCAATCATCGTGACAAATGTCGCGGCAAACACACGATATGCCTAAGAAAAGCGCATTGAGTGGGAACGGATGCCCGCGAGTGACCCCTTATGGCTGCTGTCTCCCGACCCTGACCAGGTT
Source organism: uncultured Atopobium sp. (assembly GCA_937905925.1). GTDB lineage: Bacteria > Actinomycetota > Coriobacteriia > Coriobacteriales > Atopobiaceae > Lancefieldella. Next base: position 33,652 of record CALCXO010000027.1, on the reverse strand, counting down.
CGAGGTGTCACGTCATCCGCACCCGCTCAATGCGCTGTAGATACTCTACCCTATTAGAGAAATCTTTGCACAGATCGTATCGCTTCTATGCATTTTTTGACGAATTTTTTTCAATTGCTTTGATGATCTTCTCGACGTTCTTTTTTCCTCTTGAGATACCTACATGCAAAATTCCAGCTATAGGAACAGATATGACGAGAAGAACTATGCCGCCCACGAGCACAGCCGTTGCCATAGAACTTGTAGAGAGACTTCCGTACACGCTGAGATATATAAGCCATGCTCCAATTGCGATACCAGAATAAGCGGCTCTTCTATAAACGCTTAGTGTTCCAAGAGCTTTTGTCTGCATACGAGCCTCGACAACCAAAGGGTTATCCTCGTGTGAATGAGAAGCTGCTCCTACATAGTTTTTCTTGCTCATAAAAACTCTCAATCAAAAGTGGCATCGCCGTACGACGATGCCACTTTATTACGTTTGTCTTTTCTGCGCCAGACAGGATTTTGCGCAAAAAATTAGTAAGACAGACCTGGGTTGAAGACGCCAATAACAACGCCAACAAGTGCTACAACAACAAGAATAAGCATAACAACTGTTGGGCTGAGCTTCTTCTTAGTCATCAACCACCAGCAAAGGTATACAAACAGAAGGTTCAATACCTTAGGGAAGATGCCATTAAGTGTTGTCTGAATGTCAACACCAGCAATATTCAGAGAAGTTGTGACGTTAATCCATGTAGCAGCAACAGAGCCAATGACCATAGTACCAATCATAACAATGGAGCTACGGAGAGCCTCGGACTCAGGACCAACAAGTGCCTCAACAGCAGAAGAACCCAGGCTATAGCCCTGGTCGTAAGCAAACTTCATGCCGAAGTACATAATGAGGTTCCAGACCACAACATAGAACAGTGGGCCAAGAACGGAGCCGCCCTTAGAAAGGCCAAGTGCAATTCCAAGAAGAATTGGAATAAAGGTACCAACGATAATGGAGTCACCAAGACCAGCAAGAGGGCCCATAAGACCAGCACGAAGACCGTTGATGGTCTCGTCGTCGATTGCCTCGCCGTTTGCGCGAGCCTCTTCAAGAGAAGCGGTCAAGCCAACAACCATAGAACCAATCTGTGGCTCGGTATTAAAGAAGGTTGTATAGGTAGAAAGTGCCTCAACCTTTTGGTCATCAGTATCGTAAAGCTCGTCAACGATTGGAAGCATGGATGCAAGGTAACCAAATGTCTGCATGTGCTCCTGAGAGAAGCAGGTAAGATTGCCGTAAATCCAGCTCAAGAAAGACTTATTACGTGCTTTCTGAGAAATGGTTTTCTTTTCAGCCATGATTAAATATCCTCCTCTTCTTCATCGTCTGCGCTTACATTGCCTGATGCTGCAGCAGCCAAACGAACATTCTTTGCCTGCTGAAGCTGATAGTTAAGAACAGCAAAGAAGACTGCTACGACTGCAGAGACAATGAGGTTCAGGCCAAGTGCGCCAGCAAGGATAAAGCCAAAGGCAAAAGTTACCCAATCAAGAGGCTTAGTAATAACCTGCTTGCACAAAATTGCAACACCAACGGTAGGAAGAAGGGTACCAACGGTGAAGAGGGTCATCATTGGGATACCGTTCATAGGAAGGTATTCCTTCATGATGCCAACCATGCTCTCGCCAGCCATGCAAATGAAGAATGTTGGAATGAACGAGAAAAGAATGTGAGAAACCCAAGGGAATACAAAGTCAACCATTGGAATGGTCTTCTTAATACGACCCCACTCTTTGCTCTCCATTGCACGCCAGCCAATACCCTGCCATACAAGGTTCATGGTAGCGGTGCCGTAGAACAAGACGGTACCAAGAGTACCAACAGCTGCGCCAATAGCAGCTGCCTGAGATGCAGCCTCAACAGAGCTTGGATCAAGACCATAAGCCTTGATTGCAAGAATTGCTAGAGGAATACCAATGTAGGAAACTGCACGAACGTCAGCGGAAACAGTTCCGCCAGGTGTTACGAGTGCAATGTAGACCAACTGGATTGCTGCACCAACAATAATGCCAGTCTGGACGTCGCCAAGAATGACACCAACGACAAGACCTGCAACAAGTGGACGACCGAGGGTATAGTTACCTACGGTAGTACCAGCCATGCCAGGTAGTGACGCAAGGCATGCAAACAAACCCAAAAGGGCAGCTTGAAACGCATTAATTGCCATAAAAATCGCCTTCCGAATACTACTTTACGTCAAACTTCTCGCGGAATTTAGGCCACTCACCAATTGCCTTTTCTTTAAGAAGAGCAAATTGAACGGTATAACCAGCTTTGGTTATATCCTCAAATGCCTGTCCCTCTTCTTGAGTAAAGGACTGGTTGTTGCCCAGCTTTACCGCACCAGGACGGTCATTACCAGGACCGATAATGACCGTGTTAATTCCTGGCTTAAAACCAAAGTCAACAAGAATTTTCTTCATGTCAACTGGGTTTTTAGTAATAAGAAAATAACGAGAATCGCTGTCTAGAACCTTCTGAGCGCTCTCTTTGAAGTGATCAAATGTCCAAACAAATACTTTCTTGTCAGGTGCTGCTGACTTGTAAGCAGACTTAAGGACAGGATTTGATGCAGCCGCATCATTAACTGCAATGATTCCGTCACAAGGAACCTCAAGGGCCCAACGAGTGACTGTCTGACCATGAATCATGCGGTCATCAACACGAACAAATGAAATCATGTTTTCTCCTAACATATTTCTTACGCAAGCAGCTACGCGTACTTGCAGTAATTACTAAAGGTCTTCCTCGTCATCGTCTTCAAGAGCTAAGACGATCTGATTAACGCCATTTTTTCCTTCGTTCAGGATTGATGACACAAGAGCCTCACCACTTAGGCCATCATCGATAGCCATCAAAGCACCAATTACCATGGGAAGATTGGCACCACTAAAAGCCACGGTATGGGAAAGCAGGCCTTTTTTGGCGAGAAGATCAAGTGCATTAGTAAGTGGAGAGCCACCGATAATGTCACCAAGAACAACAACCTCGTCGTCAGCAGTAAGTGGCTCAAGAATTTTTGACAAATTCTCTCTATATTCAGCTGCTCCCACGCCATCTTCCATGCTGTAGCTCAAGATGTTTTCTCTGGGTCCCATCAGCATGTCCATTACGCTATGCAGACCTGGTGCAAACGTTCCATGACTTACGAGCAAAAGGTACTTCATTACTGCTCCATTCCAGACATCACCACTGTGGCTGTACTTCGCCTGTATTAACAGCCGTACTACGCCAATACAAAATTTCCAGCCTGTTATGTAAATTGCTATGCATCAAAACTTACATTCCAAGCCAAGTGTCACTTGCCTAGCCGTTATAACACAAAGGTATACATGCGCTATTGGCATTCGCAAATTTTTAATATTCTTGATGTATTATTTTTTTAAATTTTATTTAAAAAATTCAATTGATTCAGTTTCTTTTAGATGAACAGGCGTTCTAACAGCATAAATAAATATGCAGAAATTTTTTGCATATATGAACATAAAAGTAGCAATATTGCATATATTAGATAAAGAAATGTCCGCTCAGCACTCCTCGAAATACATTTCTAAAAGTAAGAAAGAAGGCCATACAAGATGACCTTCTTAACATGAAATAAAAAAATAATTTTATGTTATGTAACGTGTTATGTTCTGTTTCTGCGATAGAAATCAACAAGAGACTGAGTGGAAGCGTCTTGTTTTGCTAGTTCTTCGTCGTTATGAATTGCAGGGAAAATCTGCTTTGCAAGCTGTTTACCAAGCTCTACGCCCCACTGATCAAAGGAATCAATGCCCCACACAACACCTTCAACAAAGGTAATGTGCTCGTAGAGTGCAATAAGCGTACCAATAGCACGAGGATTAAGCTCTTTACCAAAGATAGAAGTAGTTGGCCTATTTCCTTCAAAGACGCGTGCAGAAACCATCCACTCTGGTGTTCCCTCAGCACGGACCTCATCAGCAGTCTTACCAAAAGCAAGCGCTTTAGTCTGCGCAAAGAAATTGGAGAGGAAGAGTTCATGGACGTCTAGGTCTGCATCTTTGGTGGCAAAGGCAGTATTTACAAACGCAATAAAGTCAGCAGGAATAATCTGGGTTCCCTGATGGATAAGCTGGTAGAACGCATGTTGACCATTAGTTCCAGCCTCTCCCCAGAAGATTTCGCCTGTCTTTGAAGTAACCGCCGTACCATCCCAACGAGTAGACTTACCGTTGGATTCCATGGTGAGCTGCTGGAGATATGCAGGGAATCTATGCAGGTACTGACTATATGGAAGAACGGCGTGAGATGCTGCGCCAAAGAAATTAACGTACCAAACGTTTAAGAGACCCATGAGAGCAACAACATTTTGCCTCAATGGAGTGTTCTTGAAGTATTCATCAACTGTATTAAAGCCACTGAGGAATTCTGCAAAGCGCTGTGGACCAAAAACGATAGCCAGCACAAGACCAACTGCAGAATCAACCGAATAACGGCCGCCAACCCAGTTCCAGAAACCAAAGGCATTCTTTGGGTCAATGCCAAAGTCTTCTACCAGATCAAGTGCAGTGGAGACAGCAACAAAATGCTTGCGAATAGCCTCTGCATTCTGAGAATCAGAGCCATCAATAACGCCCTGCTCAGCAAGCTTTTCCAAAAGCCATGTGCGAGCACAACGGGCATTGGTAAGAGTCTCAAGCGTAGTAAAGGTCTTGGAAACAATAACGAAGAGTGTTGTTTCTGGATCAAGATCCTCGGTTTTCTCGCCAAGGTCAACAGGGTCAATGTTGGAGACAAAGCGAGCAGTAATACCGGCGTCTGCAAAAGGCTTTAGGGCCTCGTAAACCATAACAGGACCAAGGTCAGAACCACCAATACCAATACTTACAACAGTCTTGATAGGCTTGCCAGAAACACCCTTCCACTCTCCCGAGCGAACTCGGTCACAGAAGGCATACATCTTGTTCAAAGTCTGGTGAACATCGGCGACAACATCTTGTCCGTCAACAATAAGCGTGCCTGCTTCAGAGGCAGGACGACGAAGCGCTGTATGAAGAACTGCTCGGTCTTCAGTAGTGTTGATATGCATGCCGGCATACATAGCGTCTCTACGCTCTTCAAGCTTGACCTCTTTAGCAAGGTCACACAGAAGATCAAGCGTCTCTTGCGTGGCAAGGTTTTTAGAAAGATCAATATGGAACTGGTCTAGCTCGAACGTAAGATTCTTGGCGCGCTGTGGGTCCTCTGCAAACCATTTCTTCAGCGTAGCCTTAGTATCTTTTAAGTTGGCGTAATGCTCTGTAAGTGCTTGCCAAGCTTTAGTCTGTGTTGCGTCAGTAGGCAAAATGCTTGGTGCTGTAGGTAATGCCATACCAGTCTCCTTCTTTTGACTACCTCAAGGATAATCTGAGCAGCGCTCATGAAACGTCACAATGTCGTTTTTCGTAAAAAATACGACAAATCATTACTAATAGGGTTCTCCCAAAGGTGGAACCTGTTTAATTGCAGCCCAGCGCATCTGCTTCTGATGAGGGTCATCAAGCGCACCGGCAAAGTTATCAAGATTAACCACGCGCATTCCACATACATGGACAAGAACACGGGGCGAGAAGGTCTTCTCGGCATCAGTTTTAAGCTGGTCAAGCTCGTCTGCATACGCTTCGCGCACCGACGCAACTGCTGCATCATTTACCAAGAGCACCGTGTCAGGACTAAAAGCACTTATCGCCTGCCTAACGAGCTCTGGATTTATGGGCTCGCCTGTTTTTGTTGTGGTAAGCAAGGTGGCCCATGCCTCAGGTGCATAGCCTAAATGCTCTAAAGAAGCTTTAAGTGCAGAAAGTTCTGGTTCCTCAAAGTCTTCTTGCCCTTTTACTAACAAAACCGATGCAAAAGCATTGCCTGTCATACACACCCCCTGAGCAGCAAAATCTCCAAACTCATGCGTTGTTTTTGCCATGTAGGCTTCTTTTCGCATAGATCTTTCGCTTGGCATGCGCACCTCTTTCTTATATGCCAACTATGCACGTAATTCACAATTTGAGCAAGTCTATAAAGTTATGTGTATATACTTTTCTAATTTGGGGATAAGTTTGCTAGTGCTTGAAATTAAATGGCCTAAAGGCCGTATGTAACTGGAGGTTCGTTATGGCACAGCAGCTCACTACTGCAGAGTTCGATTCTGTTCTTGCTAACGCAGACAAGCCTGTCCTCGTTGATTTCTGGGCATCCTGGTGTGGTCCTTGCCGCGCTCTTGGCCCAGTCGTTGAGGAAGTTGGCCATGAGATGGCAGACAAGCTTGACGTCTACAAGGTAAATGTTGACGACGAGGCTGATCTTGCAACTCGTTTCCGCATCGTTTCTATTCCAACCCTCATCCTCTTCAAGAACGGTGAGCCAGTTCACACCATGGTTGGCAATCTTCCTAAGGCTGACCTCGTTTCTGAGCTTAACGCTAACCTGTAAGTTCTTGTGTGTCACGCGCTTGCGCTGGCTTATCATTGAACTAAGCGGCGGTACGTCTATCGGCGTGCCGCCTTTTTGTTACAAGGAGAACTAATGGCCGATAAAAGCCTTGATGCTCAAAAGACAGGACTTTTAACAGGAGTTCGCAAGCGCCTTTTTTTACAGCGTCTGCGTGCTAGCCTTTCTACCATCATTCTGCTTGTCTCATCAGCAATTTTTATTTTTCTGTTGATTGACGTTTCTGAAGGCGACGTCATTGGCATTGATCACTTTGCCTACAGGCTTTTTGTTGTCCACCTCAGGACTCCTCTTCTCACAGAGATTATGGAAGGGTTCTCTGGACTTGCAAGCCCCGTCACCGTTATTGTCATGCTTATTGTGGTTGCTGCTTTTGCACCAGGGCCAAGTGTCGGCAGGCTTGCCTTTATTAATCTGGGTGGCGTTGTTGTTGTAGACCTTATCTTTAAGGCGATTGTCCAACGTCCACGCCCGGATGGCTTTAGACTGGTTGTTGAAACTGGCTACAGCTTCCCGTCGGGCCACTCGATGTTCTCGATGGCTTTTTATGGCCTACTCATTTGGCTTGTCTGGCATTACGAGAAAGACAAGCTACAGCGTTGGATTTGGTGTGGCCTGTTCTCAGGTGTCATCATTATGATTGGCGTCAGTAGAATTTATCTGGGCGTCCACTATGCTACCGACGTCATTGGTGGTTTCTCGCTTGCCCTTGTATGGCTAGTGCTTTTTACCAAGCTGATGATTCCATCGCTTATTTACAAGAAGAAAGCACCTCAAGCGAAGACAGACTAATAATCTCTGCGCTGACTACCTGGGCTGTTTCATCATCGACAATAATGCGTCCCATAGTTGCGCCCTCGCGACCACGCGGGTAGGTAGGGCTTCCTGGATTCATTACAAGTGTATTAGTCCACTCGTCGCGCTGTACAAAAGGCTTATGCGTGTGACCACAGATAGCAATGTTGCATTTAACCAGGTCAAGCCTCTCGCGATAATGGCATACCTGCCACTTTAAACCGGCCGCAAAGAAAATAATCTTTTTCTTTACCATGGGGCCATAGTTGTAGCAAAAGTCATTATTACCCAGGCAGAGCTTTACCGGAGCAATCTTCTGGAGTGTCTGATAATCAGCGTTTGAAGTGATATCTCCCGCATGCACAATGTAGTTGGCGCCCTGCAGAGCTTCAAGCAACTCAGATGACAAATACCCATGCGTATCTGAAATTACGTCAAACCTTACCAGTGCCATACCAAACTCCTACGCGCTTTTAAGCCTCTGGCGAGAAACCCTTTGAGCTTCTACAGTCCCAGTGCTCGCTTGAGTGCAACCACACGACGGCGAGAAACCGAAATGTGACGCTCCTCAAATCCCTGAATAGTCAACTGTAGGATACCAGCAGAGATAACCTCAACATCGTCAACATACTCAAGATTCACGATAAAGCTACGATGAATGCGGAAGAATCCGTGCGGAGCAAGGCGCTCTTCAAGTTTTTGCAGAGAAATAGTAGACAAGAAGCGATCGTCTTCTGTGTAGATGCAGGAGTAATCGTCTTTTGCCTCAATGAAGCGAATCTGATCAATAGGAACAAGAACCTTGCTCCCGCTCTTAATGACAGGAATTCGCTCAATGGTTGCCATAGGAGACTGAGGGCGCAGGCGCTCCTCAACCTTATCAAGAGCCTGCTCAAGGCGCTCGGTCTCAACGGGCTTCATCAGGTAATCTACCGCATTAACGCCAAATGCATCCAGCGCGTACTCGCTATATGCAGTGACAAACACAATCTGGGGAGGATTCTTCAGCTTGTGAAGAGCCTCTGCAAGCTGCATTCCATTTGTCTTAGGCATGGAGATGTCGAGGAACAAGACCTCAACGCGAGACTCCATGAGTTTCTCGACAGCATCCCTTGCACTTGTGGCCTCAATGATTTCCTCGAGACGTCCGGTCTCCTCAAGCAAGAACTTGAGTTCAGAACGGGCTGGAGCCTCGTCATCAACAATCATGGCACGCATGTCATTCATCTCCCAACGGCCTAACGCAGCGTTAAGCAAAAACCGATACTACTATGCTGTTGCCTGCAGTGCCGCACCTGCAAGCTTGAGTGTCACGCACGTACCCTGCCCTGGTTTAGACATGATTTCCATGCCAGAGCCAACGGCGTAGAAGCGCTCAACTCGCTCAGCTACGTTCTTAATGGCAATACCCGTGCCCCTATTTCTCCCCGAAGAATCCTGCGGGGTAGGACCTTGACCATTAAGTAAGCGAGAAACAGTCTCTTCATCCATTCCAAGACCATCATCAGCAACAGATATAAGAATATCATCATCATCGCGTGTGACGTGGATGTCAATATGGAGGGCGCCTTCATCTTTCATAGCGTGCCTCACGGCATTCTCGACAATAGGCTGAATCAAAAAAGACGGTACCTGAATATCTTCGCATCCCTCATCGACATGCTCAGACTCTTGAATACGTTCTTCTCCAAAACGCGCCTTCTCAATTGTCAAATACCTGCGCGTTTGTGTCAATTCCTGAGAAAGCGGAATGAGCGCACCTTGAGAGCTCTCAAGCGTACGGCGATAAAACACAGAGAACTCGCGAAGCAGGTCTCGCGCCTTATTGGGGTTTGTACGCGTAAGAGATGCAATGGTATTGAGCGTGTTGAACAAGAAATGCGGATTAATCTGTGCCTGCAAGGCTTTGACCTCTGCTCGAGCGGTTAACTCTGCCTGGCGATCAAGCTCATACGAGGAAAGCTGTGTGGAGAGAAGCTCACCCAAACCCTCAGCAATTGCCAACTGCGTACGATCAATTTCAATGCCACGACGATAGTAGAGCTTGATAGTGCCAACCGTGCGGTCCTGAACAATCAACGGAACAATGATGCCAAAGGAACTGCCACCATTGCCAAAGCCTCCGCGCCTTTGTAGTACCTGCTGACGACTATCTACCGAGACAAACGTCTCCATGCGGCCGCTTTCCAGAACCTCAGTTGCAGGGCCAACCACTTTTGAGCCAGGCATATGCGAGGTTGCAATATCTCCCTCAAATCCCAATACATATTCTGTATCCGTGATGGAAATAGCGGCTGCAGAAGTTTCTGGAAGCAATAGTGTGCAGATAGTTGGCGCTGTTTCTTGCGACAAGCCTCCGCGTAAGGTCTTAAGCGTCTTAGAGGCAACCTCAAGTGTTCGCTCTGTTGCTTGAGACCTGGCGTGCTCATTACCAGGCTGAGTAGTACCACCAAGAACAATAACCGTAGCAAGTCCTCCGCCTGCAACAAGAGCGGCAAACAAGTTGTCTGCCATGACGCTCCAGGAAAGCAAGCCTAGCAATACACAGGCAAGAATAATCAGGACTATCCTGGTTGATCTATGTATGTACTGAGCAAGTCTTTGCATGGCTGTCTAGTTCTCGACTGATTCTGTAGCAGAATCCTCAGAAGCAAGCTGCTGAGGCAAAGGCGAATGCTTAAGCGCGCGAGCCAAAGGAGCTCCTAGCACATAGAGAACAACAGCCTCTCCGAGTCCCGTGGTGATAAAACCAAACAAGAACATAAGAGGATATGATCCATCAAGTTCAATGGTGGTAAATGGAATTGTGTAGAATCCCAATCCTTGAAGCAAAATGGGGAGATATGCAGACACAATAACGGCATTTGCAAGCACTGGCCCCAGAAGCGCAAGTGGTACGTTCTTCCTGTTCTTCCAGGTAAACCATGCACCAAGAGCAGTTGCCAGAGAACCAAAGACTACGTCTAACAATCCCAAAGCTCCTGTGCCAGAAATGACCATATTTGCAAGGTTGGCAATAACGCAGCCAAGCGTCAGTCCTGGGATTGCGTCAGCGGTAAAGAGCGCAATAACCACAACCGCCTCAGAAATGCGGAACTGCACAGGACCCCAAGCAAGACCGCCCAAGAAAAGAAGAGCTGCAAGCGTAAGTGCTGCATAAAGGGCAGCAATAATACCAATACGTGCAAGGCGCTGAGCGCGCTGTTTTGTTGCATAAGCTGAAGAAACCTGTGGCAAAACAATCCCCTTGTTAACTCTAAAAATTTAGTTCATGATACGACGAAATGTATATATGAGCAAATGAGCAGCGCAGACATACATTTAGTAATGCAGGTGCATTCCTGGATAGACCATCTCACGAGCGTGCTTTTGATATGCGGCAACAGCCTCTTCCTCAAAGGCAAGAGGAGTGTCTTCCTCGCCCGCCATATCCAAAATCCAGCGTGTGAGATAAGGATTCAAGGGAAGCAGAGGACCAATAAGCCAGGTGGCAATAGCGTTCTTGCGACGGAAACCTTCCAGCTTGCTTTCTTTATTGATGCCAAAACCTACCTTATTTTTAAGGAAGTAGCAGTTAGAGTTATCTCCCTCGGTGAGTGTGAACTGCATCTTAAAGCCAACGACAACAAAAGGCTCTTTGCCATTGCCAGGATCAAACTCTCCCACCTGGACATCGTGGAAGCGCTGGGGCATATAGCGAGTGGTCGTAAACTTGAAGAGGCCCAGAGCCTCAATTTCAGAGCCGTCAGGATTAACAATTTTCTCGCCAAAAAGCTCTGAAGCGTTGCCCGCAAACAGCATAGGAACGCCCTGATCAGCCAGCTCTGCAAGCCTGTCCTTGTAAGGCATAAGGCGAGAAATAATAAGCTCTTGCTGGGCTTCTGTCATGCCGCCCATGATAATTGCCGATGGCGTGTTGTCAACAAAGTAAGGCGTTGCTGCGTGAGAAGTGTATACGAAGTTCTCTTTTGGAAGGCAAGCCTCCAGGTAAAGGGCATTTCCGTTGTCTCCACCCTGGTTTCCGTACTCTGGGTAAAGAATCTCAATCTTAGTTGCTGGATTACTCATGGGAGGCCTCCATCTGTTTCAAGCGCTCAATGATACGGTTTCTGCTGATATCAGCAATGCCACCGTTATAGAGGCCGTGTGCATAGAAAATGTGCTGGCAAGCGTTAAGGTCAACCAGGTCAGCGGTTTCTTCAGGAGAGCTTGCCACAAAGGTTTTAGCTGGATCAATGCCCGCAAGTCTGAGTCTAAGCTGCAGGTCAAGCGATGTGTCTCCATAAATAATGACCTGCTTGACGCTTGGATCTTGCAAGAACTCGAAGTCAGTCTGGTAGTACCAGCCAATATACTCTGTCTGGTCTTTTGCTTTTGCCATGTACGCATCAGCAATCATGATGATAATTGCCTTATCGCCTGGCTGTTTGCGAAGGATATCGATGGTGACTGAGGTTGCCGTATCATTCTCGCCCTTAGAAGCCATGCTAATAAGACGACGACCGTTGTAGTCAATCTCGTTATACCTAGAGGAAGCAATGTTAACGCGTTGCAAAGATGCAGCGATAGTTGCAGGCGCAAGACCCATCTCACGCGCGGTTACGATGGCCACAAACAAGTTGTAGAGGTTGACGATAGAGTAGCTGTTGAGCTTGTACTCGTATGTTGGTGCACCTTCGTGGCAGTGCTCCTTGACCACAAACGTGCCAGTCTCTGGCTCTACCGAGATAACCTCGTAATCAGGAGTTGGGTTGGTATAGCCGCACTCTTCGCAGGTTGCATGGCCAAGATGCCTAAGGTGTGCATAATCCCACTTGAGCTTGGCGCCGCATTTGGGGCATGCAGTAAGGTCCGAAACAATGCCTACTGGCTCTGCAGTGTCTTCTGCCAGCCTTGCGATGGAGTAATACGTACGATGAGTGCACTGAGGAGCAAGTCTGCAGCTAATCATGTCATCTGCGTTCAAAATCAGATGAGTTGAAGCAGGAATGCCCTTATCCATAACGTCAAACACGTAGTCTGGCGTTGCGCTACGAGAGAACGTATCGCGGAACAAATTGGTAACAGACAAAATATCAGGCTGCAGGTACGGGAAAATACGAGGTCCAGAGAGCTCGTCAAACTCCATAACTGCAAGCTTAGTCTTTGAAGTGCCTCTCCACGTGGCGTTCTTTGCAAACGAGCTTGCAAAACCGCTGGAAATATTGCCGCCAACGCGGTTGGTAACGGTCTGATAGCCATTATCAGCGAGAAGATCATTGAGCAGGTTATTGGTAGTTGTCTTACCGTTTGTGCCGGTGATAAAGACAATCTGCTCTGGCTTAGCAATGTCTCCCAAAAATGCAGGATCAATGCCCTCGGCAATAAAGCCTGGCAGCGTTCCGCCCTCATGGTTAGTCAATTTAAGTGCTGCAAGCGTTGCTTTAGCAGCGAGAAAAGCTACAGGAAATAGTCTGCTCTTTTTTTGTGCCACAGTAACTCCCATCGTGAGCAAAGTCTCTCTAGTTTATCACCTCGCGAGAAGAGCTTGAAGAACAGAGGGTCTCTCGCCAAAAATGCTGCATAAAAAAGCCGAGCCAGGGTATCCTGGCTCGGCTGAAGCTACGTGAAAGTAAGTTGCCTTACTCCTCAGGCTGCTCCTTCTTCTCTGCTGCGTAGAGCTCGGAGAGGCGTACAAGGTGATCGTAGCGAGCCATTGCGGCTTCCTCGTTCTCCTTGAAGAGCTTCTCTGCATGCTCTGGGAACTCGCGGGTGAGTCGGCTGTAGCGAGCCTCGTTCATCAGGAACTCCTGGTAGCCACCCTTAGGTGCCTTGGAGTCAAGCGTGAACTTCTTACCTGCAGGTGCAGCTGGGTTGAAGCGATAGAGGTTCCAGTAGCCGGTCTCGACTGCCTTCTTCATCTCCTCCTGTGCGTGAGCCATGCCACCCTTGATGGAGTGCATCTCGCATGGGGAGTAACCGATGATGAGGGATGGTCCTGGATAAGCCTCTGCCTCAGCAATTGCCTTGAGGGTCTGCTGGAGGTTTGCGCCCATGGAGACCTGAGCAACATAGACGTAACCGTAGGTCATAGCAATCTCAGCAAGGTTCTTCTGCTTGATGTCCTTACCGGCTGCAGCAAACTGTGCAACCTGGCCAAGACGGGAAGCCTTAGAGGACTGACCACCGGTGTTGGAGTAAACCTCAGTGTCGAAGACAAAGACGTTGATATCCTCGCCGGAAGCAAGAACGTGGTCAAGGCCACCGAAGCCGATGTCGTATGCCCAACCGTCGCCGCCGAAGATCCAGAAGGACTTCTTGGTGAGGAAGCTCTTGTTAGCAAGGATTTCCTTAGCTGCTGGAAGATCAGACTTCTCAAGCTCAACTACGAAGGTCTTAGAAGCTTCCTTGGAGAGAGCTGCGTCGTTGACGGACTCAATCCATGCCTTAGCAGCATCCTTGAGGTCCTGAGATGCGCCGTCCTCATCGACAAGCTGCTGAGCAAGCTCCAGGAGACGCTTCTGCTGTGCCTGGTGACCAAGCATCAGACCCATACCGTGCTCTGCGTTGTCCTCAAAGAGGGAGTTGTTCCATGCTGGGCCGTGGCCGTTTGCATCGGTAGTAAATGGTGAGCAGGAAGCTGGGTTACCCCAAATTGAGGAGCAACCAGTTGCGTTGGAGATGAACATACGATCGCCAAAGAGCTGAGTGACCAGGCGGCCGTAGCTGGTCTCAGCGCAGCCTGCGCAGGAACCGGAGAACTCAAGAAGAGGCTTCTTGAACTGAGATGCCTTGACGTTGTTAGCGACAAGCTCGGTCTTCTCGGAGACGTGGTTGACTGCGTAGTCAAAGATCTCCTGCTTGGACTCCTGCTCCTCGATTGGCTTCATGGTCAGAGCATCTGCAGGGCAGATGTAGACGCAGTTGGAGCAACCGGTGCAGTCGAGCTGAGAAATAGCAATCTCAAACTTGTAGCCCTTAGCCTTAGGACCAACGGCATCCTTGAACTGAGACTGTGCTGGTGCAGCAGCAACCTCTTCGTCGGTAAGGACGAATGGACGAATGACTGCGTGTGGGCAGACATAAGCGCACTGGTTACACTGGATGCACTTCTCGACGTTCCACTCAGGAACAACAACAGCGATGCCGCGCTTCTCGTAAGCAGCAGCACCAAGCTCGAACTGTCCATCAACGTGGTTCTTAAATGCGGAAACAGGAAGTGCGTCACCCTCCATACGAGAGACTGGAGTCATGATGTCGCGAACCTGCTTGAGCAGAGCCTCGCGGCCCTCAAGGGTGATTGTGCTTGGAGCATCCTCTGCAGTAGCCCAATCAGCAGGAATCTCAATCTTAGTAAATGCAGTAGCACCAGCGTCGATTGCCTTGTGGTTCATATCGACGATGTTCTGGCCCTTCTTCAGGTAAGAATGAGTTGCAGCGTCCTTCATGTACTGAAGTGCGTCTGCCTCTGGGAGAACCTTTGCAAGAGCAAAGAATGCAGACTGAAGAATGGTGTTGGTGCGCTTGCCCATACCAATTTCCTTGGCAAGGTCAATTGCATTGATCAGATAAACGTTGATGTTGTTCTTAGCAATGTAGCGCTTTGCCTCTGCTGGCAGGTGGTGTGCAAACTCCTCTGCATCCCACTGGCAGTTGACCAGGAAGGTACCGCCAGGCTTGACGTCGCGGACCATCTTGTAGCCCTTGATGATGTATGCAGGAACGTGGCATGCAACAAAGTCTGCCTTGGTGACATAGTAAGGAGAACGGATCTTGTGATCACCGAAGCGCAGGTGGCTGATGGTGATACCGCCGGTCTTCTTGGAGTCATACTGGAAGTATGCCTGAACATATTTATCGGTGTGGTCACCAATAATCTTAATGGAGTTCTTGTTAGCACCAACGGTACCGTCGCCGCCGATACCCCAGAACTTGCACTCAATGGTGCCCTCAGCTGCAGTGTTAGGAGCCTCAGGATCCTCTGGGAGAGACAGGTTAGTAACGTCATCGACAATACCAACGGTGAACTCACGCTGAGGAGCATCCTTCTTGAGCTCCTCGAAGATTGCGAATGCAGATGATGGTGGGGTGTCCTTGGAACCAAGGCCGTAACGACCGCCAACAACCTTAATGCCTGTACGACCAGCCTCATAGAGGGAAGAAACAACGTCTTCATAGAGAGGCTCACCAACGGAACCTGGCTCCTTGGTACGGTCGAGAACAGCAATCTTCTTGACGGACTCAGGAAGAACGTCAACAAAGTGCTTTACAGAGAATGGACGATAGAGGCGGACCTTAACCAGACCGACCTTCTCGCCATGAGCGTTCAGGTAATCGATAACCTCTTCGAGGGTATCGCAGAAGGAACCCATACAGATAACAACGCGGTCAGCGTCTTCTGCGCCGTAGTAATTGAACAGACCGTAGTCGGTACCAAGCTTAGCGTTAATCTGGTTCATGTAGTCTTCAACAACTGCAGGCAGCTGGTTGTAAACCTCGTTGCATGCCTCGCGGTGCTGGAAGAAGATATCGCCGTTCTCGTGGGAACCACGGCTTGATGGATGCTCTGGGTTCAGTGCGTGATCGCGGAATGCCTGGACAGCGTCCATATCACACATCTCAGCCAGATCAGCATAATCCCAAACAGCAACCTTCTGAATCTCGTGAGAAGTACGGAAGCCGTCGAAGAAGTTAACAAATGGAACCTTGCCCTTGATTGCTGCGAGGTGAGCAACAGGAGCCAGATCCATAACCTCCTGGACGTTGCCTTCTGCGAGAAGTGCAAAGCCAGTCTGGCGAGCGGACATAACGTCAGAGTGATCGCCAAAGATGTTCAGTGCATGGGTTGCAACGGTACGTGCGCTGACGTGGAAAACACCAGGGAGCTGCTCGCCGGCAATCTTGTACATGTTTGGAAGCATGAGCAAGAGGCCCTGAGAAGCGGTGTAAGTAGTGGTCAGAGCACCTGAACCAAGAGAACCGTGAACAGCACCAGCTGCGCCAGCTTCGGACTGCATCTCGACAACCTTGACGGTTGTACCAAAGATGTTCTTTACACCCTGGGCGGACCACTGGTCAACATAGTCTGCCATTGGACTTGATGGGGTAATTGGGTAAATGCCCGCTACCTCGGTAAACGCATACGACACGTAAGCCGCGGCGTTGTTACCATCCATGGACTTAAACTTTCTTGCCATTTCCTCTCCTTGCCTAATCTGCGATTTCTCACAGTATGCGTCTGTGCGATCCAAAATAAAGCTGTAGACCCTGGGTGACTACGGAAACATGTTTCATAGTTCGGCCGGCAGCGGTCGCATAATGCTTTTATTATTGCGCAAAAAAACAATGAAACAAATCAGAAATACAAGCTAACAAATACCTATTTTTAAGTAGGAATTTCTACCTGCGGAATTACAAAATAAACATAACACTAAAGTGCAAGTTTTTTGTAAATCGACAAAATATTCAAGTACACAAGCAGTCATCTGTCTGAAAAACAGACAGATTTTTACGTAGGCGCTCAACGTGGACAACTTTATCGTGCGTTGCGTACCCTTTGCTGGACGAGCCTTAAATATCGTACTTATATGATTACTTAGCGGCTTTGATTTCACAAAGTTTCTTGTAACCAAATAAGAAACGCTCTCCTATCTCGCCTTGAGCATCTGAAGCACATACGATTCCATGTTCATCTGAAGTAAGGAAAGCTTCATCAAATTTGGCGGTTCCATCAAATACCTGGACAATAACGTCTGGATTAAACTCTGTTGGCTCATGAAAAGTCTGTGCCAGGTCTAACACTAAACTTGTGACTCCCGATCGAACGCTTCCTTCCGAGACGCCCGCAATAAGCTTTCCGTCTTTTACCAGCCAAAGCACCTCTGGTGCACAATGAGTTTGCTGCTCTTCTCGCTGTGAAATCCTTGCGCGTCCCGCAAGAGACAGAACAGAACGCTCTTCCAAAGACTGGTAAGGTCCAACAGTCATAGCAGCCTGTCCATTGCTCTCAAGCAAAATCATAAGAACGCCATCTGGAAACTCTTGTGACCCTTCTTTAAGTGTTCCCTCAATGTGCTGCTTAGCCCAAGCAATCAAGTGCGGAGAAACCTCTTTTTGCGCAACAACTCGCTTGCTCAGCGCACGTAAGTGCCTGTTATCAAGAGGGAGGACACCTCCAGATAATCTCCAACGACAAACAAGTTCTGGATTATCAAGCTCAAACTTCTGAGCTGCTTCTAACTCTTCCTGGTCCACAGTGTCCTCCCCCAACTTTTTTAAAATGAACTGCTAGCCCCGAATTAGCAGATTAGTGCCTAAAGTGACGCTTGCCTGTAAACACCATTGCAATGCCGTATTCATCACATGCAGTAATAGATTCATCATCTCTGACCGATCCACCAGGCTGAATGATAGCCGTTACTCCATGAGCTGCTAGTGTGTCAACGTTATCTCGGAATGGGAAGAAGGCATCAGATGCTGCCACAAGATTCTTTGAATCAATTCCCATGCGCTCACAAGCTGCCTCTGCACGCTCACACGCGAGAAGAGCAGCGTCAACACGATTAGGCTGACCTGGCCCCATACCAATTCCAGCCTGATCTTTTGCAACCAAAATTGCATTTGACTTAACGGTCTTACAAACTTTCCAAGCAAATACCAAATCATTCAGCTCTTCTGGAGTTGGTTGGCGCTTAGTAACAACCTCAAAGCTCTCTGCGGTTTCATCTGCATGATCAAGGTCTTGCACCAACAATCCACCGTCAACAGTTCTCATTTCGAGCTCACGACTTCTATCGATTCCGCCTGTAGCTAAGACGCGGAGATTCGTTCTCTTTGATAGACGCTCAAGAGCCTCTTCTGTGAAGCTTGGTGCAATAAGAACCTCAACAAACTGCTTATTGATATCTGCAAAGTGCTCAACAAACTCCAGGGGAACCTCTCTATTAACTGCGATAATTCCACCAAACGCAGAGATTGGATCGCAAGCAAATGCTCGATCGTATGCCTTAACAACATTTTCCGCCGTAGCAGATCCACAAGGATTCTGATGCTTCAAAATAATGACTGATGGGTCATCAAACTCACGAACAGCAGCCCAGGCTGCATCAGTATCAAGTAAATTGTTGTAAGACAAGGGCTTACCCTGAAGTTGCTGAGCGTTTGCCAGGGAGTGTGCGGGAGCTCCAGGCATCTTATAAAACGCTGCGGACTGCTGAGGATTTTCTCCGTAACGAAGATCTTGTTCTTTTGTTGCCTTTACCAGCAAAGTCTCTGGGAATTTACTTTGCTCTGCTTCAACAACACCAGAAAGGTATGCGGCAATAGCACCATCGTATGCAGCCGTTGTTTTAAATACCTTCAAAGCCAGCTGCTGGCGAGAAGCCCTTGTAGTTGCACCGTCATGGACACGCATCTCATCAAGGACACGACCATAATCTGCCGGATCAACAACAACCGTAACAAAATCATTATTCTTTGCAGCAGAGCGGAGCATTGAAGGTCCACCGATATCGATATGCTCAATTGCGTTTTCAAGAGTTACTGATGGATCAGCTACAGTCTTCTCAAACTCATAGAGATTAACGCAGACCAGGTCAATCATGCCGATGCCATTATTCTCTGCATCTGCGACATGACCGGGATTATCTCTACGGCATAAAAGACCACCATGAACACGAGGATGCAGCGTCTTAACGCGGCCGTCCATCATCTCTGGAAATCCGGTATAAGACTCAATAGGAACTACAGGCACACCAGCCTCTTCGAGGATTTTTGCGGTTCCGCCTGTTGAAATTACCTCAACGCCAAACTCTTTAGTAAGCGTTTGTGCAAATTCAACAATACCTGTTTTGTCTGTTACCGAAATTAGCGCACGTTTGATAGGGGCCTCAGCCATTGCCGCTCCTTTGTGTTTGACACTTGCTATCAGAAACACTTACAGCCTATCAGCTGCGAAACACTACGTACTAGATGTAAACAAACTTGAAACTATTCTATAATCTTCCGCTGTAAAACACCTGAAAGGAACTGTTTCATATGTCTGCCGATACTCCAATCATAGTCCCCTTCGAAGATACTGACTTACCAGAACTTATCTCAATCGTTGAACGCGTCTGGTACTTGGATGGCGATGAATCTAAAGAAACCAGTAGGTCTCTGGCTACCGTTGATATTTCTTACTACATTGGTGTTTCAACTCATCGTTTTGTTGCAAAACACGGAAATACAGTTCTCGGCTTTATTTTCTGCTCCAACGGAGAAGATCCAGAAGATAAGCAGAAATGGATTGAGCTTGAAAATGCCTCAACCATTACAGCTAAAAAGCTCTTAAACCCGAAAGACTTTGAAGGCTATGAAGCCGTTGGTGCCGTCGAATCAAATCTGATCCGCAAATACTGGAATGAAGGAGTCAAAACTCCCAAGTGGGAAATTACGCTATTCTGCGTAAGCCCTGCCGCTCAAGGAAAAGGTGTCGGCGGTATGCTCTTTTCCTATATGCTCAATTTTTTGAAAGAACAAGGAGCTAAGCATTGCTTCCTTGCAACAGATGATGACTGCGACATTAGCTTCTATCAACACAAGGGTCTTGTCTGTAAAGATGAAGCTCCGGTTAAAGCGAACGGACAAGACTTTGGATTTGCCTATATCTATGCAGGAGATTTCTAAGAATGAGTTCTTGCGTTGGAAGATTTGCGCCCACACCTTCTGGAAGGATGCACCTAGGCAACGTTTTCTCAGCGCTTATGGCTTGGGCCAGCGTTCGTTCCCAAAATGGCAGCTTTATTCTTCGCATCGAAGACCTGGATATTCGTGCTCATAATCCTCAATACACCTCCCTCCTCCTGGATGATTTACAGTGGTTGGGACTAACTTGGGACAAAGGTCCGTATTACCAAAGCAAGCGTGCGGAGCTCTATCAGGATGCTCTATTGAAATTGAAACAACAGAAACTTTTGTATCCTTGCTTTTGTTCCCGAGCAGACTTACACGCTGCACAAGCCCCTCATGCCAGCGATGGAGCATATGTCTATGCGGGAACCTGCCGCGACCTGAGCAAATCCGAGCGTGAAGAGCTTTCCAAACATAAAATTCCAGCAACTCGCATACGAGTTCCTAATAAGACCTACGCGTTTGAAGACAAGGTCTATGGTCAAACATCACAAAACCTTGCTGAATCATGCGGAGACTTTATTGTTCAACGTGCAGATGGCGTCTTTGCCTATCAACTTGCTGTAGTAGTTGACGATGCTGACATGGGCGTAACTGAAGTAGTTAGAGGATCAGATCTTCTTTCATCTACTCCCAGACAGCTTTATTTACAAGACGTGCTTGGTTTTTCTCATCCCATCTATGCTCACCTCCCCTTACTGGTTGCACCTGATGGCAGGAGACTTTCTAAACGCAATCACGATCTAGACCTTGGTGTTCTGAGAGACCAAGGAAAAACACCAGAAGAGATTCTTGGCTTTCTGGCTTATTACATAGGTCTTGCAGAAAAAGAAGAGCCTCTTTCTGCAGTACAAG
Source organism: uncultured Atopobium sp. (assembly GCA_937905925.1). GTDB lineage: Bacteria > Actinomycetota > Coriobacteriia > Coriobacteriales > Atopobiaceae > Lancefieldella. The sequence goes on along the minus strand of CALCXO010000027.1, from coordinate 12,870 downwards.
TTGCCAATCGCTTTTCATGGGATGTACTTCGCGCTCACCGAAAAAACGTGGTTGTTGAGCATTTTTCACATGTTTTGTAAAATGTCTTATTGTGAGTGACGCCGGTTCGGGGTATCATTCTCAAGCACCCATTTTGGAGAGCTGACCGAGAGGCCGAAGGTGCTCGCCTGCTAAGCGAGTATGGGCCCCAAGCCCATCTGGGGTTCGAATCCCCAGCTCTCCGCCAGAATTTTCTGCTCGTTGCATCTCTGCAACGAGCTTTTTTCTTACCAAGAAGAACTTTTTCTAAGATTAGTCTTGCATTTTCAACTGGAAAATGGCATTCTATCTACTTGCACGCGGCGTTACCTCAGCTGGATAGAGGACCTGACTACGAATCAGGGCGTCATAGGTTCGAATCCTATACGCCGCACCACTTGAACTTAGGAGCTCCTTCGGGAGCTCTTTTTTATTATCTACCTGGTCTTAAAGCTACTTCACCGGAAGAGTTTGCATACAAATACTGATAAGAAATACCGGCTTCATCAAGCTCATCCATTACCTCAGCCATGCATGTTTCCGCCATGATGACCTCCAGATACTCTTGTGGGCTTAGATCTTTTAAACCAACTCTGCCTTGGTCTGAAATCCACTTTCTTAAAGTTGCAAGTTGCTCTGGTGCAATATGGATCTCTGAATAGAACTCCTTGTGTCCAAATCCAATTTTTGCCGCACTGCCTTGCACAAACTGCCTTAATACAATTTCTTTCTGTACCTCTACCAGACCTTTCATAGCCACCTCTTTCTTCCTTTACTGATCTCAGTATAGCAAATTTATAGAACATATGTTCTATAAATCAGTAAAAGAAATGGTCTTCACAATTCACGAGAAGACCATTTCAGAGATTGAATCAATTTTGATTAAAAAGAGAAACTATTCTGGTCGAATAACCTCGATGCCACCCATGTAAGGACGGAGCGCCTCGGGCACGGTAACGGAGCCATCTGCGTTCTGATAATTCTCCATAATTGCAGCCATGGTACGGCCAACTGCCAGACCGGAGCCATTAAGCGTGTGAACTAGACGGGTGCCCTTGAACTCTGCTGGATCCTTATAGCGGATATTTGCACGACGAGCCTGAAAATCCCAGCAGTTAGAGCAAGAAGAAATCTCCTTGTATGCGTTATAGCTTGGGAGCCAAACTTCAATGTCATAGCACTTGCATGCAGAGAAGCCAATGTCACCAGTGCAGAGAGTAACCACGTGATAAGGAAGACCCAGAAGCTGAAGGATCTTCTCGGCTTCCTGAACCATGGACTCAAGCTGATTCATGGAATCCTCAGGCTTTGCAAACTTGACCATCTCTACCTTGTCAAACTGGTGAACGCGGATGATGCCACGGGTGTCTCGACCAGCTGAACCTGCCTCCTCGCGGAAGCATGGAGTGAATGCGGTATAGAGCAGAGGGAGCTGAGATGCGTCCAGAATCTCGTCACGATGGATGTTTGTGAGTTGGACCTCAGCAGTTGGAATGAGGTAGAGGTCAGGCTGTACGTGATAGAGATCTTCTTCAAACTTAGGGAGCTGACCAGTGCCAAACAGAGAGTCCTGATTTGTGATAACTGGTGGCCACCACTCTTTGAAGCCTGCCTGGTTATGTGTATCAATCATGAAGTTGATAAGCGCACGCTCCATGCGAGCGCCCATGCCGCCAAGAAGATAGAAGCGAGTTCCTGCAAGTTTTACGCCACGATCAAAATCAATCATGCCAAGCTCAGGGCCAAGATCCCAGTGTGCTTTTGGCTCAAAATCAAACTGAGTTGGCTCTCCCCACTTGCGAACCTCAGGGTTATCGGAGTCATCCTTGCCATAAGGAACGGATGCGTCAGGAATGTTTGGAATAGCTGCAACAAGGGCGGTGAGCTCTTCCTCAACCTCTCCGCGGCGCTGATCAAGCTCTGCGATGCGGTCTTTGTTAGCTGCTACCTGCTCTTTAGCTGCCTCAGCCTCTTCCTTCTTGCCCTCACGCATAAGAAGGCCAATCTGCTTAGAAACAGCATTACGCTCTGCCTGAAGAGACTCAACCTCGGCAATTACGCTTCTGCGCTCCTCGTCAAGCTCAAAGAATTTCTCGCGATCCCAATGGGCGTTTTGCCTGGACTCGCAAGACTTATCTACGAGGTCAGGATTCTCGCGCACAAATTTGATATCAAGCATGCAGCTTCTCCTTGAATCAACACTTTTTAGCAGTGCATTTTTTCTTATAGCTTACCAAGTATATACTTGTATTCAGATTCTTAACCCTTCACATGTTCTGGAGCTAGATTATGGACGCAATTAACTCATTTGTCGGCTGGCTTTTTGGCGATAAGACCGGTGTGTTGTTCCTCGTACTTGGTGGAATTCTGCTCTTTTTGGTCATTTCCTTTGTGCTGGAGCGCAAAACTAAAAAGATGTATTTCAACCATAAAAAGACTGAAGACGACTGGGATCTCTTTGGCGACGACCAAGAGGGTTGGTCTGACTTTGAATCAGATAACAAATAGGTAACAAAAAAGCCCCGTGAAGGGGCTTTTTTAAATGTAAATGGTGCGGGCGAAGGGACTTGAACCCCCATGAACTTGCGTTCATACGGACCTGAACCGTACGCGTCTGCCAATTCCGCCACACCCGCGTGCTAGGGAATAATACTACAACATTTTGTTTTCTTCTAATGGAAAAACAATAGATATATAAGAAAATTCTTTTCAGCGGTAGAATATAGACAGTCACGGCCGACAAACACACTTTAAACACAGGAGGTTGCCGTGAGTGACTCGCGGTCACAGACCACGCAGACTGCATATCTACATTCACCTTCTGCTCAGCATGCATCACCTGCGGCTGAGCCAGAAATTTTGCTGGACCGATATCGCGTTCTTGCTCGCAGGGGTAACGGAGGCTTTGGCACCGTTTGTACCTGCTGGGATACTCGTTTGCAGAGACGCGTAGCCATTAAGCGTATGCCACTGTTGGGAGCTTCCGAAACTACCGGAGTGTTTGCTTCAACTGTTGACGAGGCTCTTTCTGAGGCAAGAACTGCCTGCTTATTGGCTCATCCCAACATTGTGACTGTTCATGACTTTGAGATTGAAGGCGATTACGCCTATTTGGTCATGGAGTTTGTTGATGGTCTTAATTTATCGGAGCTCTTGGCTCGCGTTGAGGGCGGCTACCTCACCTATGCCGAAGCAGCTCACATGGTGTCTTCACTTGCAAAGGCGCTTCACTATGCCCATGAAAACGGCGTACTCCATCTGGACATTAAGCCAACAAACATCATGATTGACCGCCAAGGCACGGTAAAACTTGCCGACTTTGGTATGGCAACGCTTGCCTCGGCTGCTGGTTATGGCGGTGCTCGCGGAGGTACGGTAGGCTACATGCCTCCCGAGCAGGTTGAAGGCATGCTTGTTGACGAGCGCGCTGATATTTTCTCGCTTGCTGTTGTTCTGAGGCAGGCGCTAACGGGCGTCAATGTATTTGCGGGCAGAACGGCTAAAGAATCCCTTGATCACATTTACAAGGGCCCAAAAATTCCTCTGCTCAAAGAAGATCCCGAGGTTCCCTTTGCTGTAGATGCCGCCTTGACGCAGGCGCTTTCTCCCGAGCCATCCATGCGACAAGGCAGTGTGTCTGAATTTGCACAAGAAATTGTGACTCCTCTTGGCAGTGAAAAACAAGGCGAGAAAAGCCTCAAATCCCTGGTGGAACAGTCGGAAGAAGAGGAAACCGAGACCTGGGACGTCAAGCATCTTCCGCTCTCAATCCGCTTCCCCTGGCTGCCCTCGGCTGCCGTGCGTGGCGTATCAGCCCTGGTCACCGGCGTTCTTCTCGCTCAGTTGTTCCAGCTTATTGCCCCAGAATCACTCACGTTTATTGTGGTGGGCTCTCTTGTAGGAGCTGCAGCAGCCGCTCTTTGGACTCCGTTGGGTTCTGCGCTTGTCATTGCATGCGCGGTATATGCCCTGGCAAGTATTAGCCCTACCAGCACTTCGTTCCCGTTTGCAACGCTTGTAACCTTGGTGAGCGTTATCTGGTGGGCGTTTGCGGGAAGGGCCTCAAAATTCAGCAGTATCAACTGCTTATTAGGAGCTTTATTACCTACTCCTGTTTCAGCACCAGCACTTGTCTCCGCTACTATGCGTCCACTACCTGCAGTTTTAACAGGAGCCTTTAGCTATCTTTTTGGAACTTTATTTGCTAGAGGCATATCTTTGGGCTTTGCGGCAACTCCCCTTGCCTATGACTACACCTCACTGGCCTCAGGACTTCCTTTCTGGATTCGCTTTGGGGCATGCTCCCTATCTGCTCTTTTAGGCTCGCTTATTAGCCAGAAAAGACGTCGCAGATGGATGGTTTTTGGACAAATTGTCTGCGCCATATTGCTTTCAAGTGGCTTTATATGGGCAGCTTGGATGGAGAATCCCAATTTTTGGGTAGTTGAAAGTATAGTTTCTGTACTAATTACGGTATTCTTATGTGTACTTGTATGTATTGCAATTGTCCTGATAGGTCCACTTGACGCGGATCAGGAAGGCGAGGAATTAGATGAGCTTTCTTAGTGACTTTGAAAACCGTATTGGTTCGGTCTTTGGTGCCGCACCTCAGGGATACGCAGAGCCTTTCTCTTTTAAGAAGCTTGCCAAACGCGCAGCTAAAGAGATGGAACGTGAGACGTATGAGATTGATGGTGTAGACACTGCGCCTGCCCTGTATACCGTTTTAGTTGCTCCTCAAGACGATTCACTGATGCGTCCTCTTTATGCTGATCTAACTGCAGAGGTTTCTGACTTCGTGGCTGCTCAGGCTCAGCAAAAAGATTATGTATTTGTTGGTCAGCCGCTTGTTCGTTTTATGGTTGACCCATCTCTGAAGCCTGGAAAATTTGCTGTCTTTGCAGAAAACGTTGACGGCAATACGCTTGACCAGCTACGCAATGAAGAGCGTGCTTTCTTGGGTGGAAACTCCAGTGTTGGAGGAGCTGCAGCTCAAATGCCTCAGCAGCACAATTCCCGCGCTGCTGTTCAGCCAGAACCACAGCCAGAGCCAGATCCTCTGTCTGTAGTTCGCCCCGTTTCTGCAGATAATGCAACGCCAGAGGTTTTGGGAGATCTTGCTGGTACAGACGCTGGTCTTGCGGTAATGCCACCAGACTTTGTTGAGGCTCAAGGTGCAATTCCTGTTGTTTCCGCAGCTGAGTCCACTCCTATGCCTGTTCTTCCTAGCTCAAATGGACTTCCAGACCTGCCCGTAAACGGAGCTATCCCAACAGCAGCTCCTGTTCCTATGACTCAGCGTCGTATCACGCCTTCCCTTGATGCCCAATTAAACGGCGCGGGCAGTCGTTCTTCTCGCAATCTGCAAGGCACGCCACGCGCAAACATGGATGCTACCTGCATTTTGATTGATCGTCAGAGCGGTCGTTCGTATCGCGTTGAGGCTCCTCGAGCCATTATTGGTCGCGAGCGCTCTCAGGCAGACGTTGTTTTGCGCGATCCTAACGTTTCAAGACGTCACGCCGAGATGACCTATGACGGTCACGATTGGCACATTGCTGATTTGCACTCCACTAACGGAACGCTTGTCAACGATATCGACGTAGATGAGGTAATTCTGCGCGACGGAGACCTCATTACCATTGGTCTTATGGACCTTCAGTTCCGGGAGAACTAATGATTGATTTGATTCTCTTTGCAGGACGTGTTCTGCTTGTTGTCCTGTTGTACATCTTCCTGTTCTCGGTCATGCGCACGGGCATTGGTCTTGTCCGCGGCCAGCGCAAAGACGGAGCTATTTGGTCCGTTGATGTCGAGAAGGGCGTCAAGTCCTTACGTGGTCTTCACGTAGACATCTTGGGTCCTGTTGTTATTGGACGTTCTCCTTCGTCTGACATCGTGATTGACGAACCTTACGTTTCTGCTTCACACGCCCGCTTTACTATCCAGGGCCCTGCTCTGGTACTTGAAGACCTTGGATCCACAAACGGAACCATGGTTAATGGTCACATCATCGAGCAACCTGTTACCCTTCGCGACACAGACGAAGTCCAGGTCGGCGATGTGATTATGCGTGTTGGACGTCGATAAGAGGCTCATGGTTTCTTCTGATACAACACATATTTCTGATACACCTACACAAGAGCCCGTGAGTGCTCCTGGTCGTTGTGAGCTGCCACTTGATGGTCGCTGTGACGCAGAAGCGGTTTCTGGCTCTAACACCTTTATTTCTTGGGGCGCCCGCTCTGACGTGGGATTAGTTCGCGAGCATAACGAGGACTCGTTCCTTTTGCGCACTCCCCTTTTTGCCATCTGTGATGGTATGGGAGGTCACGCCGCCGGTGAGGTAGCAAGCTCCATTGCTGTTAAGGTTATTGCCGAACAGGCACCAAGTACCGCAGACGATGTCCGTCTTGGCGCTGCAATTGAGGCTGCTAACCAGGAAGTTATTGATGCTCCTGCAAAGGGTATTGGCAAACCTGGCATGGGCTCCACTGCCTCTGCTGTCCTCATTGAGGGCAATCAGATGGCCGTTGCTCATGTTGGTGACTCTCGCATTTACCTGCTCCATCATGGCACGCTGGTCCGCATTACTCATGACCACAGCTATGTTGAGGAGCTCATTGATTCTGGTCAGATTACCGCTGATGAGGCTCGCACGCACCCTTCTCGCTCAGTAGTTACGCGAGCTCTTGGCTCTGATCCAGACATGTATGCAGATCATTTCTCGCTTGAAGTATCTGATGGTGACCGCATCATCTTGTGCTCCGATGGTCTCTCTGGCATGGTGCCCGACGATGAGATTGAGTCCATTGCTGTCTCTAACGTCACGCCACAAAAGGCTGCCGATAACCTTGTTTCCGCAGCTCTTACCTATGGCGGCTCAGACAACATTACCGTTATTGTCATCGATGTCTTGGACGACGGCATAGCCGATCAAACCAGAAAACACCTTACTCGTGGCGTCATTGCCACGTTTGTCTCGTTCCTTGCGCTCTTTGCAGCCACTGTTGCAGTGTTCTTCCTGTTTGTAAGCAGCGAGTGGTACTTAGGAATTAACGGAACTACCGTTGGCGTTTATCGAGGTATTCCTACAACAATTGCCGGCATAAACATGTCTTCGCTTGTTGAAACTACGTCGATTGAAATAAAAGATTTGCCTGACGCAGTTCAAGACTCTCTTGCAGACGGAATTCGCGTTAAAAACGAGGATGAAGCACATAGCACCGTCGAGAATTACCGCAAACAAATTGACGACGCCAACACTAAAGCGGTCAAAAAGAAAGAAGACGTTCAGTCTGGCGGAACGCCCACAACAGAAACAACGACGTCAACAACAAGTTCGGGAGGTGAGTAGGAATGGAAAAAGCAGGTGGACTAAGGCGTAATACAGAGCTCTTCTTACTATTTGTAGGAGCAATCCCTGTATTTCTGCTGTACGCCATGTACATGATTACTGCTCGCTCAACGCTCAGCCTTGAGACAATGGCCGTTCCTATTGGTCTCTTTGCGGCATTTACCGTAGCTCACATTGCTATTAGGTTCCTTGCTCCCGCAGCAGACCCCGCCATTCTCCCCATTGTGTTTGTGCTCTCGGGAATTGGCATCACCATGGTCACCAGACTTGCACCAAATCTTGCAGTCAACCAGACCATTTGGCTCTTTATCTCTGTTGTTGTGATGATTGTGGTACTGGCGGTCATTAAAAATCTTGACGCGTTAGCACGCTACAAATACTCCATTGGTATTCTCGGCGTCATACTACTTCTTCTGCCAATTGTTATTGGCCAGGATCGCTACGGCGCAAAACTCTGGATTTCTTTTGGCGCATTCACCTTCCAGCCTGGCGAGCTTGCAAAGATTGCCATTACGCTCTTCCTGGCATTTTATCTTGCACTGAATCGAGAAGCCCTATCGGTCTCCATGCGTTCTTTTGGACCTTTCCGCATTCCTCGCTTTAAAATGCTGCTTCCTCTGTTTGTCATGTGGGGCATCAGCCTGATTGTTGTTATTTTTGAGCGCGACCTTGGTAGCGCTCTGCTCTTCTTCGTATTCTTTGTCATCATGCTCTATGTAGCAACAGGTCGCGCAAGCTACGTTTTTGTCAGTATTGCGCTCTTGGCCATTGGCGGCGTGGTGCTTTATCACTTCTTTGGTCACGTTCAGACTCGTGTCAACATTTGGCTTGACCCCTTCAAAGATCCCGCTGGAGACGGCTACCAAATTGTCCAGTCCCTCTATTCCATCGCAGATGGAGGCCTTGCTGGCACCGGAATTGATAAGGGAATGCCTACACTTATCCCTATTGTTGAGTCTGACTTTATTTTCTCGGCCATTGCTGAGGAGCTGGGACTCTTTGGCGGAGCGGCAATCATTACCTTGTTCCTGCTCCTTACCGTGCGCGGCCTCGCAACAGCTGCTCGCGCAAAGTCCGATTCATCTGCTTTTGCGGCTGCTGGTCTTACCAGTGTTTTGGCGTTCCAGACCTTCCTCATTGTTGCAGGCGTTACTAAACTCATGCCTCTAACTGGTGTCACCTTGCCTTTCATGAGCCAAGGCGGCAGCTCTCTTCTTTCCAGCTTTATCATTGTTGCCCTGCTGCTCAGGGCAGGTGACGAGGGAACTGGTCGCGAAACAGAGCTTGAGCCAAGCAAGAAAATGCTTGACTCCCAGAGGCTCGAAATTTCTTCTGGTGGAGCTCATGCTTCTTCTGTTTTGCATGGTAGCCACATCCGTGGAGGCTTTGGCCTGCAGTCTGAGGAGTCCGGTGTTCTGGGACGTGTTGCTCTCGGAAAACGTCTGACCAATTTGGTTACCGTATTTACCCTCTTCTTCACCGTTCTTCTCGGCAACTTGACCTTCTTGATGGTCATTGACGCACCTAGACTTCAGGCACTCCCTACCAACAATCACACTATTGCTAAGAGCGCATATGTTCAGCGCGGTGCCATCATGACTTCTGACGGCGTCACTCTGGCAGAGAGCGTCAAGCAAGACGACGGCACCTACGTGCGCAACTATCCACACGACGGTATGGCTTCTCACACCGTTGGCTACATCTCTACCCAGTACGGAACTGCAGGTATCGAGTCCTCCATGAACGAAACGCTCACCGGACACGCAGATCATTCCGACTGGAGAAGCGCTCTGTACTCGATGGCAGGCGTTAATACCGCTGGTTCAAGCGTTGTTTTAACCATCAATTCCCAGATGCAGGCTGTAGCAGAAGCTGCACTCCAGGGATATTCCGGCTCCATTGTTGTTATGGATCCAGCCACCGGAGCCGTGCTTGCAAAGGCTTCAAGCCCTTCATACACCCACGCTGATCTGGGCACTGTTATCGAGTCCGGTACTGGCAGTCAACTGGTCGACAGAACTACCCAGGCACTCTACTCCCCTGGTTCGTCGTTTAAGACCATTACGCTTTCTGCTGGAATTGACACACATACCACCACGCTGGACACCACCTATTCAGCTCCAGGAACTATGGAGCTTGGCGGTGGAACCATCCACAACTACGCCAACGAGGACATGGGCACTATTCCTCTACGTGAGGCATTTGCTCGCTCTTCTAACACGGCGTTGGCGCAGCTTGGCGTAGCACTTGGCGCAGACAACCTGGTCAGCTATGCACGTGCCTTTGGTTATGGCACAGCGCTTGGCCAGGACTTCTCCACTACACCATCGTTGATGCCAAATCCTGCCGAGATGACCACCTGGGAGCTTGGCTGGGCGTCTTGCGGCCTTCCTGTTGGAGAGCACGCAAGTCCTGCAGGTCCTCAGACGACCGTCATGCAAAACGCCGTTGTTGCGGCTGCAATTGCTAACGGCGGCGTGGTCATGAACCCTTACATTGTTGATCGCGTTCTCTCGCCAGAGGGAGCTGTTGTTTCTACAACGTCACCAAAATCGCTTGGACAGGCAGTGTCTGCGGATACCGCTGCGCAGGTCCGAGAGGCAATGTTGGGCGTTGTTGAATCCGGCACTGGTATGGGAGCTCGCGTTCCGGGTGTCAAGATTGCAGGTAAAACAGGTACGGCAGACGTCGAGAACGGTAACTTTAACTCGTTCTTCATCGGTTTTGCGCCTTACGACCACCCAACCCTTGTTGTTTCTGTTGTCATCGAAGGCAACGGCGAGAACGTTTTAGGTTACGGCGCTCAAGTTGGCGGACGTGTTCTTGCGCAGTGCCTGAACATCCAGGCTTTGGGAGCTGCTTCGTAGCGCCTAAAACACCGCACGGTCTTCTCCCCAAGTAGTTGGGTGTGTTCTAAGATAGTAAGTGACGTGGCGAGAAAATCGCACGCTTGATAGGAGTTGAGTTATGCCAGGTAGAATGCTCAGTGGGCGTTACCAGGTTCAAGACAAAATTGGTACCGGTGGAATGGCCACCGTTTACCGCGGACAGGACCAGGTTCTTGGTCGTACTGTTGCCATCAAGATGATGCTGCCGCAGTACGCAAACGATCCTTCCTTTGCTGCCCGCTTCAAGCAGGAGGCACAAGCCGCAGCGGCGCTCTCCAGTCCTTATATTGTCTCGATATACGACTGGGGTAAGGACGGCGAGTCCTACTACATTGTCATGGAGTATCTGCGCGGTACAGACCTTAAGAGTGGCATCCGCAAACATGGAGCCCTTGATTCCCGTAAGGTCGCTCAGATTGGCTCTCAGATTGCTCAGGCGCTCTCTGTAGCACATCGTCACGACATCATTCACCGTGACATCAAGCCACAGAACATCATGGTCCAGCCAGATGGCAACATCAAGGTCATGGACTTTGGCATTGCTCGTGCAAAGAACAGCAGTCTAACCACCGATAACTCTGTTCTTGGCACCGCCCATTACGTTTCTCCAGAGCAAAGTACCGGCAAGCCTTTGGGACCAACCACCGATATCTATTCCCTAGGCATTGTCATGTACGAGGCTGCAACTGGCCGCGTTCCCTTTGTTGGTGACGACGCTATCAGCGTTGCTATGAAGCAGGTCAACGAGGCTCCTCAGCCACCATCGCTGATCAACCCCAACGTTGACCCCGCACTCGAGGCAATCATTCTTCGTTGCATGGAGAAAAACCCGGCTGACCGTTATCAGAGTGCTGATGAGCTTGCTCGTGCGCTGCGCGATTTCATTGCTGGCCGCGCCACTATTCCAAGCAACACCACCGTGAGCCCCCGCATTGTGACACCACCTCAGCCAACTTCCAGGCTGGATCGTCGCGGCATCGACGGCTCCAACACCTACATTACGCGCGGCGGCGACACTGGTCGCTTGAACCGCGTCCATTCTCGCGAAGAGGCTGATGAGCTTGACAGGCGCGAGAATAAGCGTCACAAGCGCAACGTTATTCTCGGCGTTTTAGGCGCTTTGGTTGTCCTGGCTCTTGCCGGCTTTGCTATTGCACAGATGCTCGGCAACTCCGCCCAGCAGTATCTGGTTCCACAGTTTGTTGGTCAGACAAAAGACCAGGCTACTCAGGCACTAAATGCTTCTGATAGCCACTTTAAGCTGGGAACTGTTACAGAAAGCTACAGTGATTCTGCTCCTGAAGGCCAGGTCATTGATCAGACACCAAGCGCTAACAAACAGGCTCCTGAAGGAACCGCGGTTAACCTTGTCATTTCTAAGGGCGCTAAACCTGCTGCTGCAGTTAAGGTGCCTGATCTTACCAACAAGAGTCCATCAGAGGCTGAGTCTGCTCTTGCTGCTGTTGGCCTCAAAGCAAGAAATGGTGACTCGGTTGAGTCGGATGACGTAACCGTTGGTTATGTTGCAACACAGGAACCAGCCGCAGGTAGCGATGCTAAAGCTGGCGACACCATCACCTATCACCTGTCTACTGGCAAGGGTAAGGCAGATGTTCCAGACGTCACCGAGATGACTGCCGAGCGTGCGTCCGATGTTTTGAAAGATGCAGGCTTCAAGGTAGATACTCAGAAACAGCCATCTTCTAGCGTTCCTGAAGGTCGTGTCATCTCCCAGTCTCCAGCTAACGGCAAGGCAGATAAGGGTTCTACGGTAACCATCGTTGTTTCTTCTGGTGCTCAGAGCGGATCTGTTCCAAACGTTGTTGGCAAGGACTTTGAAACCGCTCAGTCCACGCTGGAAAACGCGGGCTTCCAGGTCAACACGGTTTGGGTCTACGATGACAACGTTGCAACCGGAAACGTAGTTGGCCAGACACCATCAAGCGCTGCAGCTGGCGCTACTATCACCATCCGCGTCTCTAGCGGACCTCGCCCATCAGCGTAATCGCTGCGGCGTACAATGTGCTCAACCAGTACGTTCAAGCCCTGCAACCGTGTTTGGTTGCAGGGCTTTTTGCTACCACGGAAATAGTTCGACAGCGGCACGTGGCGTCGCCGGAACCGGCGAAGCAAGCACTTCGGCACTGCGACCGTTTTATTGCTGCGATTATCACGACTGTCTCCAGCAATAAAATATCTTCGAATGACCGAGGCTACTTGCATCATTTTTCGGAATACGGCCGATCGGATCCATTTGCTGATGGCCGAACACACCTATGTCAGATAATCTGTTAAAAAGACGTATACATGACGCTGAAAATAGCTAAAGCATGCAGATTATCTTCATTAGGTGTGTAATATGTCCGCAATTGAGCAGAATATCTGACATAGGTGTGTTCCTTAGGTGCGGAATTTACCTATAGTTAAATCTTTTATACGACGCTATTCATTTTTAAGCATTTTAAATAAAGTTTATGCATAAAAATGTATATCAAGTATTGAGGCTCTCTAAATGTCAGACATTGAGCCCAGTTATCCGGTTATCTTGATTAAAAGCCAGTCGATTCTTCAGCAAAACCTACCAAAGCTGCACCATTTTGTACGCAA
>CALCXO010000026.1:0-9121 GCA_937905925.1 uncultured Atopobium sp. | reverse complement strand
AAAATACAGAATCTTTGCACTTTTCAGGCTCGCTTTTCAGGCTCGCTTTTCAGGCTCACTTTTCAGGCAGAGTTTAAAGCGCGTCCGAGTTCGCCCTTCCATGGAGCCTGATTTTCTCGCCATGTCTGAATGATTTGCCGGAAAAGCGCACCATGTCTGAGCTATTTGCCGGTTTTTCTCGCCATGTCTGAGTAAATTTACTCAGACTTCATGCACTTTTTAGTCTCGCAATTCCAAGCCTCACTGATAGAGCTCACGCATCATCGCAGAAACCATGTGTTATCTGCGCCAAGTCAAGCTAGATCCGCAAAACCGTATATACTCGAATGAAGCGTTATCTGGCGAGAAGCCCCGTGTGCTCGGAACCCTCGTCGCGGACCCACCGACGCCCGCTGCTCGACGCTCGCCGTCGTGGCCACCTACGACCAGGAAGGAAGCCTGTGGAGACCTTCGAATTTGTGCTCATCGTTTTGACCTGCGTCGTAGCTTCCTCGGTCATCGACAAATTTGTTAACGTCTCCATCCCGGTCATCCAGGTGATTATCGGCCTGTTAGTTGCGCTCATTTTGCCCAGCGTCCAAGAGGTTCACCTAGAGTCCGAGCTCTTTATGCTGCTCTTCATTGCCCCACTCCTCTTCAACGAGACGAGAGAAACCAACATTCGTGCACTTCTCCTTAACCTGAACAGCATTTTGTCACTGGCAATTGCACTGGTGGTTGTCAGCGTTCTTTCGGTCGGCTACGCCCTCCATCTGATGGTCCCCTCAATCCCTCTAGCTGCGGCGTTTGCGCTAGCCTCAGCGTTAGGACCAACTGATGCAGCCACGGTTACCGCACTCAAGTCCAACATCCACCTGACTCATCGCCAGGAGATGCTTCTCTCCGGAGAGTCTCTGATTAACGACGCATCTGGCGTTGTCGCGTTTCAGTTCTCTGTTGCAGCAGCTGTTACGGGAACGTTTTCCCTGATAGATGCGGCGGGATCTTTTACGGTGCTCTTTGTAGGCGGCGTGGCAATGGGCATTGTCATCGGCTTTGTCTTCTCTTCTATCAACACAATGCTTGGTAGGTTGGGTTACGTGGACACTGTCGCAAACGTCCTCTACGAAGTATTGACGCCGTTTCTTGTCTATCTTCTTGCCGAAACCTTCCACGTTTCTGGCATACTTGCTGTTGTAGCGGCCGGCTTGGTGATTGCGCTCCCTCGAGGGCAGAGCAATAAAACGCTGTTTGCAAAGCAAAAATTAGTCTCGGATTCCACGTGGAAAGTCATCAGCTTCCTCATCAACGGTACCATCTTTGTCTTCCTAGGAATGCAACTCCCCCTTGCCGTGCTTCCTGGCACTAACGGAGGCCTCAATATCCTGCAAATTTTGGGCATCGTGATTGCAATTACCCTGTTCATGCACGCAGTCCGTTTTGCGTGGCTCTACGCGCTGGAAACTCACAAGCTCCACAAGGGTGGACATCTCTGCACCGGTAAAGATGACGAAAGCGACTCCGAAGACACTGCCGGCGAGAAGCCCGACGAGCAGCCCAAACCCACGTGCATCCCAAAGCCCATCTCCATCACGTCTGCCGAGCTCATCAAGAACGTGCTGGTTACCACTATTGCGGGCGCAAAAGGTGCGGTAACGTTGTCGATTATCCTCACCTTGCCACTCATGACCCAGTCCGGAGCAGCATTTCCGCAAAGGGATCTGCTGATTACCATAGCCGCCGGCGTTATTCTCGCCACGTTACTCTTGGCAGACAATCTGCTACCGGTGCTGTCAAAGTCTCCGGAAGCAGACTCTGACCTGCCCGAACGCCTCCACAAAGGAGAGATTGCCGTCTTGGAAGCAACGCTTGCAGAGCTCAGGAGATTGCTGCAGTCGGAAAACTCCAAAGCAAAGTATCTACCTGCGCTTCGTTTGACTATCACGCGCTATACCAACCGCTTGTTTGCCTCTCGTATCACGGTCCCTGGCTCGGGCGAACTGGTCAAAAAGCTGGTCCTTCACGAGACAGAAGTCCAGCAGAAATGCCTCGAGGAGCTACGCGAGCGCCATATTAAAACGCACAACCCCATTCCGTGGGATCAAATTGTCGATGATATTACTTCAATCCGCAGGTCAGTAGGCTATTACGGACCCTTCGCAAACATTGCCTCAAAGACAAACCACCGCTCACGGATTGCCGTTGCCCTCCACGAGCTTAAACTAGCTGCTCAGCGCATCATCGATGGCGGTATCAGACACCTAGAAGACGCAGATCAGTCCTACTACCAGGCTTGTTTGTATGCGCTTGAGATGGAATACGCTGAGCTCGACGACCTGGAGCGTATTGCTAACGGCGACGACGAGCAGATGGCTATTGTCGCGTCAAACCTGATGATTGACCATGAATCAGTAATTGAGTCTATTTGGAGTCGCATCAATATCAACAAGGAGCATGGTTCCAGCGATACTCAAGCCTCCTACCAGCTACCTTACAATCTGAGTTCACACAAGATATCGCCGCACTTTAGGCAGCAACTTGCGGATGCTCGAAAGTACGCCGACGACGTGGCAGAAAACGCGCTGCGTATTGAGCTGGACCAGATTTCGCGCCTGCAGTTTGAGGGCGTCATCGACCGCGAGGTTGCCGCTCACCTGCGCGAAAACGTCTACTACCTGCAAATGACGTTGAGTGAATAGTATGAGCACTACACCAGATACGCACCCCACCGCCGATGCGGCTGCGCATCCCATCACCGATGCGGCTGCGCATCCCATCACCGATGTGGCTACACGCCCCGCCAACCCCGTGGCGAGAAAAACAATCATCTCCGGACTTTCCATCCACGCTCAGATGTCCTCTGTAGCTGGAGCGCCTGTTGTCTACCTCTTGGGAGACATGGCCGACAACTCCCCCGTTCAGGTACCGGTAGGCGTCAGCCTAGTGCACATTGGCGTTGACCTGTGGGAAGAGAACTTCTCGCCCTGGTGTGCTCCGCGCGTTTTTGCTAAGGGACCCAACTTTGGTGATGGCGCCCAGAAAACGCTCGACACCCTCATCAACCATGTCATCCCCTGGACGGAGTCGGAGCTCACCGATCCGCCAACGTATAGGGTGCTTGTGGGATACTCACTTGCGGGCCTGTTCAGCCTCTGGGCCGGCGTGTCACAGCAGGTCGCACGCGGCTGCCAGCCCGACGCCACCGCTCCGCACGTCGACGCCCCCGCTGCAACCTTCCAGCGCATCGGAGCTGTCTCGGGATCATTCTGGTTCCCAGGCCTTCTGGACTACGTAGATCAGCAGCTCAGAGGAGGAGCGGTCGGCCTCACACACGCCTATCTTTCTCTGGGTGACCGAGAAGCACGAACCCCCAATCCACAGATAATGCACGTGCGAGAAAACGCCGAACTTCTCGCCAGCAAACTGGAGAACGCGGGGATAACCTCGACGTTTGAGCTCAACCGCGGAAACCACTTCCAAAACGTTGAGGGAAGAATGCAGAAAGCCCTAGACTGGCTGGTCAAATAGGGTAAGATTCTTCAGAACGCACGTATCCAGAGAGGTTTTATGCCCAACCAAAAGCAATTTGACAGCAAAACTGAATCGCCCAACGCAGCCTCTGGCAAGCAATCTGACTACCTATTTGCGCTCATTCTTTCCCTGGTATTTGGCATTTTTGGTATTCCACAGTTTTATCTTAAAGGTTGGAAATCGGGATTTACCAGGCTTGCTATAAACGCAGCGCTGATTGTTGGCGCATTTACCCTGGCGCAAACACTTGCCTCGCCGTCGATGCTTTCTTATCTTCTACCAGCAATTTTTTCGCTTCCGGTTATCGAGAGCGCTCTGAACCTCATCTACGAGGATGCCAGTGCTCCCAAAAAGCTCATAAAAGGCAAGATCAAGCTCCATAAACGATACGCCGGAAAACAGAAAGCTGGAATCGCACTAGCCACGCTAACAGTAGCACTCTACTTTAGCGCAGCGCTCACGCAGCCGCTTCCAACTACCCTATCTACCGCAGGGTCCTCGGACCAACAAACCGCAGTTCAAGCGCCTGGCGGGTCCTCCCAATCAGGCTCCGGCACGTCATCCGCCACCACGCAGGCCAGCACAAACGTAACTATCAAGTTTATCGACGTGGGCCAGGGAGAAGCCATTCTCATCGCACTCCCCGAGAAAACCATGCTCATCGACGCAGGCCCCACGGGGTCTGCTCCAAAAATTGCCCAGGTGCTCCAAGAACTTGGTCGAGACAAGATTGATTACCTGGTGGCCACCCATCCCGACGAAGATCACATCGGCGGGATGGCGGACGTCATTTCCAGCACCCAAATCGGGACCATTTACGCACCAAATAAAATAAACAATACGGCAACGTACAGGAAGTTTCTGACTGCCATCCAGAACAATAACCTGCAGATAACTCTTGCCGAAGCAGGAACCATCATCGATCAAACCGATGCTTACAAGTTAGAAATCCTTTGGCCTACCAAGGACGCAAATTTCCCCGACACCAACGATTACTCGATAATCATCAAGCTGACCGTGGGCACCAAAACGTTCCTCTTTACGGGAGACGCGCCCACAAACGCCATCTTGAACTCCAATCCAGGTCACATTGACGTGCTCAAACTTTCGCATCACGGCTCCCGAACAGGCACCACCGAGCAGCTGGTCCGCAAGCTCTCGCCCACCTACGCCGTCCTCTCGTACGCCGTGGACAACTCCTACGGCCACCCCATGCAGTCGGTTCTGAATGCCCTCCACAAGCATTCCGTTGAAGTCTGGGGTACGAGCGCCAATGGAACCATTACTATTACCTGCGATGGTACAAACATTGATATATCTGGCGAGAAACCCGGCACAGTGGTAGCTCCAACCTCACAAGATAAATCTGGCACGTCGGCAAAATCGAGGTCCAAGTAATGAAAGCAATCATCGATCGATTTGAAGACAACAATCTTGCCGTGCTTGAACTAGACGATCAGCCAGGCAATATGCTTACCGTTTCTGTTGACGAGCTTCCAAGCAACGCTTGCCAGGGTGACGTTCTTTACTACCAAGACGGCTCGTGGACGCTAGCCGAGGAAGAAACCGCCCAGCGTCAAAGCGATATTGACGAGTTGTTCAGCTCCTTGCTTGCGCATGATGATACGGAAACTGAATAGCCCCAGATAAAATCAAAAATATGCGATTTTAGAATATTTATAAAACTGCACGTCACCACATAAATATACGATTTTCGCATATTTTGTAATATACTCATCTACCTGCATAAATAAAAAGACGCCTTATCGAGAAAGACGTCTGTGTAGAGTACTTTTATCCAAGAAAAAGTGTGGTATATTACATATAACACCGGCGCGCATCCTCGCTCTGCAGAGAGAGAGGGCACGCCATTTTCTTTATAGAGCCACGATAGCCGCGGCCATTCTTTTCTCGTCTTCAGCTAGAAGTACTCGCATTGTCCAACCCTATCGAATCCAGCCACTTTTGCACTTCAATAAAAGTATACGTGCCTTTTACTGCCAGCCCTGGTATCACGCGAGAAGTACCGCACTCCCTCTGGTACTCCTCAATCATGTTTCCAAATCCTCCGCCGCCATGCGTGCAAAACGGAATGACCGTCTTACCGCTTAAATCCGTTGCCCGTAAGAACGAAAGCACCGGAGGAGCAAATGTTTTAAGCCAGTTGGGCGATCCTATAAAGACAATATCAAAGTCTGCAACATCTATATCGTATTGCATCAGCGCAGGACAAACGCCCTTTTCTATCTGGGACCTAACCTCTTTTACCGCCGTGTTATACGAGAAAGAATAGGGCTCTTGAGGCTTAAGCTCCAGCAACTCACCATCGGTAATCAGCGCAATATCCTCTGCAAGCCTTCTTGTGATGCCGGAATATGAATAGTACACAATCAAAGACTTCATGTAAGAATCCCCACTACCGGTCGAGAAGAACGTGCTTTTGCAGCATTACGTCAAATCCATGCTAAACAAAAAGCCGCTCTAAGGCGGCTAATAACAACGGCCAGGATTTGCACCTGGGTCATCTCCAACAAGGGCACTGCTAATTGTGCTACACGTTGTTAATGTAATTCTACATTCCTTCAATATAATGTCAACAAAAATAAGTTATGACCAGCGCTTTCCGTCTGGATCTAAATGAGATAGCCAATCTTTATCGAACATCACCAGTCGAAATGTCACTACGCTAAACCTAAAGATACCCGCGCAAATCCATATCAAATAGAATTGGACGGGTATCTTTATTAACTATTATACCTAATTTTAGCCAGAATGCCACTGCGTCAAAACACGCTCTCTTTCAAGCCCGTCTTTCACGATCTTGTCGAGCTGCTCTTGAGTGGTTACAGGTTCCTTCAAATCCATTTCTTTCCTTTCAACAGGTTCCGTCCGCTCGGACGTTTACGAGTAGCATTACCCTTGCTACGAGGTAGGTACCGCTTTTCCGCAACGGTTGCGTATATGAAAAAAGCCACTTTTCAGTGGCTTAAATCAACGAAAATAGATACACTTGCTAGTTAAAGGACGAGCCAACGGCTGGACTGAGTCGGGTTTGTTGGTGAATAAAATGCACCTGCTCTTGTAGGTGCATTTTTTAATATGCTCCATCTGCCGTTATCACAAATCACATAGATTTTGTAAGTGGCTTAAATCAACGAAAATTAATTGATTAGGTTGTTTACCAAGAAACAACAGGGACTGTTCTCTCCTGCTTGAACTGCTCTATCTCTTCGAGTATAACGTCATCAAGAGTTCGCTCACCAATGAAGATGTCGGCTAGACTTGCGTTAAATTTCCAATCCTTTGCCTTCCAGTCCCAAGAAAAAGGAAGTCTATTTTCAATTTTAACTAGAAGAAGACGGTCGTCACTCGCCATATAATGCGTTCCCATTAGCCGACACCTCCAATCTTTTAACGGCAATTGCCTTAAATGCCTTCGGGCGTTCATGTGGATGACAATTTTGACTTCACTATATAATCAGTAACGCTTAGTCAAACCAGATCTTTACAACGTCACCGTCTGCGGAAGTTATATCCACAAGCGTGCCACTCTCACCAGTCTTTGCAGCATCCATAAGTGCATCAAGATTGATGTTAGAGAGCTGCTCCTGAGTCTCCTGATTAAGATAGCTTCCGCTGACCTGAATTCCCGAGTTCAAAACAAACTTTGCCAGGCCCAGAGGTACGCACATATCAACAACGTCGCCATCGTCGGAGACTACATACACGTGCAAACCGTGCTTTGCAGAGCCGTTTCCAAGGCGGACGCCCTTCTTCTTGCTATCGTCAGCCTCGTCGTTCTTCTCGACTTTAACCATGCTCTTACCAAAAAGCTTACCAAAGCTGAAACCTGAAGCCTGGGCGGCAATACCCTGGTTTTCCTGCTCGTTAGGCTCTTCTACGATCTCTGCAGGCTCGTCAGCTGCAACGGAAACAACCTCAGCAGCACTCTCCTGAGCTGCAGCGTTCTCCTGGGCAGCAGTTTCCTGCGTAGAGGCGCTTGCACCGCTCAAAAGCTCGTCAACGGACACGCCAAGGAAGCGCGCAAGATCTGGCAACAGCGAGATGTCCGGATAGTTAATGTCGTTCTCCCACTTGCTCACCGCCTGCGGGCTCACGTTCAGCTCCTTTGCCAGACGCTCCTGCGTTGCGGTTTTAGCCAAACGAAGACGTGCAATACGACGACCAAGGGTCTCAGATGAAGTAGTCATAGTTGCTCCTTTTTCTCAACTCATTATCACTGAAATGGCATGCGGGCCGCTGATTTCACTATGAGTCGTAACAATACGTTCAACAAGAACGCATCAGTTGAGTTGGGTATCGCAACGGTTTCCAACTACTCAACAGTAGGTTGAGTTAGCAGGTAAACTATGCTTTTTGGCCGAAATTTACTTGCCCTAAAAGTATTCTCCAACTACCATTTAATCAAGAAACTTTTGATGTCCTAGAAAGGTCTGTCTATGACTGGCGAGAAGAACTGGGTGTTCTGGACCAGTGGCGCACATATTGTTTCTGGTTTTGAGCAGTGCGCTACAGACGGTTTTGTTGGTGTTGACGCAGATGGTGTCGTGTACCTCTTTGATAACAATCAAAACGTCTTTGCTTCAGCCCACGCTTCAGATATTGAGGGAACAGTCGGTAGCTGGAGAGGTACCTGGCTTACCATTGACGACAAGAGATACGCTCTAGAATTTGTGCCTCTTGCAGATAAGATTGCTCCTCGCCTGATTTTTGGAGCCATAAGCAATGTGTTTATGCAAGAACTTCACCACGGAGATCAGGAGAAGGTCCCTCGTGAGCTCCTTGAAGACTTCAAGATTGCATTCGAGAACGCCAAATATAGGCGCTAAAGCAAACTAATTTTTTGAATTATTCATATCCTTGCGAATAAGCTCTTTGATATAGCTTGATCGGTTCTCTTTACCTTCTAAGAACTCTATTAAATCGCTATCACTTGGATATAGATTAAACATAATTGCCTTTACGTTATTCTTCCGATATTTAGCGCTCGCCCTTTTCTGTGCTTCACTAGTAGCCATAATAGACACCTTTCCTACTTAAATAATAAATTTTCCCTATAATAATTTTAAACTTCAGTAGCATTAGCCCATACTAATGACATCTTTAATTTTAAAAATATAATAATTGTAAGATGAAAATTTTTTACACTTCTTTCAATTAGAAATACAATTATCACTTTAAATCAATGAGATTATTTTTATTGGTAAGTATTCTTATTTAAAATTCAAATAGTCATAGTGTTTTACTTTGGTTATCATACGCCCCTCAGATAATATAATTCAAAATTGAACTGTAAGCAACGCATTTGTATCTTGATTACCGTACGATCTCCCAGGTAGTAAAATAGAAGCAACAGCCACCCAGTCATGAACTGCCTCCCATTTCTTATGTCCAAGAAATGGGAGGCAGTTGATTCTCGATCAGTTATTATTGCAACTTATCGAATGCTAGAGCACTATGCCATCACTTTTTGGAAGAATACTTGGAGCAATTCTACGCAGAATGGAATGCGAAAAAGTGATAATTAAAGAGACGAAAAAGCTGAGAATATGATTTCCCAGCTTTTTTGAATGCGATAGAAATAGCAACT
>CALCXO010000025.1:0-6387 GCA_937905925.1 uncultured Atopobium sp. | reverse complement strand
ACCTTACAAGCTGCAAGGTCTTCTCGCGAAATGGGTGTATTTGAGTGTTGAAGCTAACTTAGAGCTAGAACTTAGATTTTGCCACCTTCGACAACCATGGTATTTGGATCTACCTCATCGCCATAAATTGGAGCGAGAGTCTCTTCATAAGCCTTGTGGAAGAAGTTCTCCTCTGCAAGAGGGCCGGTAATCTCGTTGTTGATAAACTCCAACACCGAGGAGTTACCCTTGTGAACTGCAGCGGCAATAGTATCGGAGTCGCCCAGGTCATCAATGCCAACAACAAAGCCAGGGTTAGACTTGATCCATGCAAGTACCTCGGTATTATCGGTTGAGAAAGCATCGCCGCGGCCGTCGAGCAGTGCGTTATACGCATCAGCATAGCTATCAAATTTGACCAGCTCAACCTTAGGAGCGTTCTTAGCAAACCAAACCTCAGCTGTGGTTCCCTTAGAAACAATAAGCTTCTTGCCGTCAAGCTGCGAAACATCTGTGATTGGCGCAGAGGATGGAGAAACAACGCCCAGCTTAATCTTCATGTATGGCAGGGAGAAATCAACCTTTTCTTTACGGTCATCAGTTACCGTAAAGTTTGCCAGCATAATATCTGCCTTATTGGACTGTAAGAAAGGTACGCGGTTCTGTCCGTCAGTGGCAATGTAGTTGATTTTGACGCCCATATCCTTTGCAAGGCGCTCAGCAAAAACAATGTCGTAACCAGCGTAATTGCCGTTTGCATCAACATAACCAAAAGGAGCTTTGTCGCTAAAGACGCCGATATTTACCGTGCCTGCCTTCTTGATGTCATCAAGGGTTCTAAACTTTGAGTCTGTATCAGAAGATCCGCCCTGAGCTCCCTCAGGATCCTTTTTCTTGCAAGCAGCCAAAAGAGCTGCAGCAGAAAGTGCGCTTGCACCAAGGAAAGCACGGCGAGAAAGAGAAGCGGAAGTATTTTCAAAGAAGTTCATTTTAAATCCTAACAAATTGCATCTATTACTACATCATCTACGTGCAAAAACATGTTGTTTACTTATGCACACGTTCAAATTCAAAGGTGCGCAAAAACTCTTGTGCCCTTTCTGTTTTAGGTGCCGAGAAAAACTCTTGTGCATCGGACGACTCTTCTACGATGTGTCCCTGATCAATCAAGATGACTCGATCAGCAACTGCTTGAGCAAAGCGCATCTCGTGAGTTACCACCAGCATGGTCATTCCCTGCTCTGCTAGCTCCATAACTACCTGCAAAACCTCGTGAACCATCTCGGGGTCAAGAGCTGCAGTAATCTCGTCCAGCAAAAGAACTTCAGGGTTAGTCATAAGAGCACGAACAATTGCCACGCGCTGCTTTTGACCGCCAGAAAGCGCTGATGGATAAGCGTCCTTCTTCTCCCACAGCCCTACTCGACGCAGCAGCTCTTCTGCCTGACTTAAAACCTCAGCCTCTGAGCGCTTCTGCACTACCAGAGGAGCCAGAGTTACGTTTTTCAAAACCGTCATGTTGGGGAACAAGTCATAGCTCTGAAAAACCATACCAATGCTTGCTGCGGCGCTTTCCCTCTTCTGACCAGAAATAACCTGATCGTGGAGAAGCACTTCTCCCCCTTGGATATCTTCCAAGCCAACAATGGCGCGAAGCAGCGTAGACTTACCGCAACCGGAAGGTCCCAACACCACGACTACCTCGCCTTTATTGATGGAGAGCGAGATCTTATCAAGCACGGGTTTCTGACTTGAGGGATATACCTTAGTGAGGTCCTTAACTGCTAAAACGGTGTTACTCATGTGAGGCGCTCCTCTCAAGCCTGCGTGAAAGATACGAAAGTGGGAAGCAGGCAGCAAAATACAGGAAGAAAATAGCTCCGTAAATCCAAAGTGCTCCGTCGGTTGGGAACTTAAAGCGATAAAAATCGGTGATCTGGCTACCAACTCTGAGCAGCTCAACCACGCCAATCAGATTACACAGTGACGTTGTCTTAATCATGCGTGTAATCAAGTTGATAGCTGGAGGCAAAAGACGCTTGAAAGCCTGAGGTAGGATGACCTTAAAAAACGTCTGTTGGCGAGAAAGGCCAAGTACAAACGCACCGTCATACTGAGATGCTGGAATTGACTCCAACGCTCCTCTTACCAGATCACCAAGCTCGGCTGCTCCCCAGAAGGTAAAGACCACAATTGAAGCTTCAATGCCATCAAAGTTGACATCAAACCATTCAGAAGTACCAAAGAACACCACAAAGAGCAGCACCAGCTGAGGCATAACACGAACAATCTCAAGGTAAAAGCGAAGAATTGCACGAACAACCTTGTTGTTGGATGTCATAAAAAGTCCAACAAGAATACCAAGAGGAATGGAAAGCGCCACAGAGATAAGGCCAATGTGCACCGTTGTTGCAAGACCTCCAAGAAGGCGCGTTATCACTCCTTCCTGCAGCAAAATGTTATCGACGGGCATAGTCAAGCCTCCTCTCCAGCCAGCTGCCAAGCAAAGAAATAGGAACAAGGATAATCACATAGGCAATTACCAGCATAAAGAGGGCTTCTGTAGTGTCGTACTGCATGCCAATAATGTCTTTGGTTACGTACATCAAATCTGCAAGAGCAATGCCGGAAACAACGGAAGATTCCTTGATTAAGAAAATGATGTTAGCAACGAGGCCTGGAATTGCTACAGAAAGTGCCTGTGGAAGAATAACGTGCTGGAGAGCTTGAATCTTTGAGAGGCCCAAAACCTTTGCAGACTCAAACTGAATAGCTGCAACTGATTCAAAACCTGCGCGAAACACTTCTGCCATATAGGAGCCACCAAGAAACGTTAGACCCACAACAGCAGCTACCTCTGCATCCATTTTCAGACCAACTTTAGTCAGACCAAAGTAGATAAGAAACAGCTGAATAAGCAGGGGTGTTCCTCTGGAAAGCTCAACGTAAACAGCATTAAGCTGACTTAAAACAGGAATTTTTGTCAGCGAAATCTGAGCACTTATCAAACCAACGATAAGCGAGAAGAGAACTCCAAAGAAAGAGATAGTAAGCGTTATTTTTGCAGCTTCTGCATACAGTGGGAGGTGTTCCCCTATGAAGCTCCAGTCCATGCGAATAAATCCTCTCGGGATGTGCGAATACTCACACAAGAGTTACAAAATAGCTTTACGCCCGAGTCTGTACCAGGAAAATTTTGCTCAGCGACAATTACACCCTGGTCGTATGTGACCCGGGCACCAGACACATCGCGGTGCATGCACAAAGTGCAGTGTATGTCGTAGCCATAATTCGCATGCGTATAATCCTAGCCGCAACTAGGATATTGTCAACTCACAATTGGTAAATTTTTTGATAATGGAAAATTCCTCCACCAAATCCTCAACTGACATACGTGCGTTAGCGGGACTTGTAGAAGGTAATTGACGTGCAGGAATACCAGTTTGTTGCTCAGTGTAGCGCTTATAAAATTTTGTTGCCGTCCCACCAAGTGTAAAAATGGCGCAGATTGATGAATCTTGAATTAGAGCGCCAATGTTGTGTGGAATCGGATTTGCAATAGAAGCGTCACTTGCACCCTTAATGTCACAAGCCTTAAGCACGTCACAAAGGGCAAGATGATGTCTTTTACAGAAGTCAATCTTTTCAGGTATGAACTGCAAGGGTTTCTCGCCATAGAGCGCGGCAATTACGCGCCAGAATCTATTCTGAGGGTTGCCAAAGTAAAAGCCGATTTCTCGAGACTTGGGACTTGGCATGGATCCCAAGAGCAGCACGCGAGAGTCCGGGAAAATAATGGGGTCAAGCGTGTTCTCTACATGCGTAAGCGCAGTTTTGGCAGCATCGCTGGCAGGCTGCGGCGTCTTTGCAGCCACAGCTACTCACCTTCTTGCAGCGGCTCAACAAACTCCTGCAAATCATCAAGGCGCAGCACAGTTACTTGGCCGTAGCCGGCTCCACCTGTAGTGCCCGTGTCAATTCCCCACTTATCGCCATCTGACTGGACCCATTGCGCAAGGCCATCAGGAGTGGTGGCGCTGCGATTCAAGTTTTTTGCACCAAAACTTGCTAACAAAGGAGTGGGTGTATGGCCACAAATTACAACGGGATATGCTGCTTCTGACGTGCGGAAATCCGTTGGATATTGCCAGAACTCTTCACGAATCCACAAAAGATCATTTTCAGACTGCTTGCTTAAGTACTGCTCCAAAGAAGCCTTATCCCAGGCGGTTGGCAAGGGAACGCCGTTAGACCTTATGCCCGCATGTACCAGAACAAAATCTCTGCCTTGGACCTCAACGGTGGCGTACAAAGGAAGCGCCTGCAACCAGTCAATCAGCTCACCATATTCTTCTTCAGAAAGCGTCTTGAGCTCAGCAAGGGTTGCGTCTCCCCCGTTAATCTGCCACATAAACTGAGCTTCAGCGTCAGCTTCTGGATTCAATGCTTGCAGCGCAAGCTGCTCATGATTGCCCATTAAAACCGTACAGTTAGGAAGCTCGCGGATTGTCTTTATAGTAGCAAGCGAGCTAGGACCACGGTCAATCATGTCGCCAAGACAATAGAACACGTCTGACTCAGTTGGATTAATACGCTCTAGAGCACGCCTAAGCGGCTCCACATGACCGTGAATATCAGAAAAAACGTACGTTGCCACAAAAACCTATTCTGTCGAACCTTCATCTGCAAGCGTCTGACCATCAAAGTTCAGATTTTGCGTAAGCTCTTTTGCAGTATCAAGATTAAAGTCTGGCGAGAAGAAAACGTCAAGTGCATATGGCACATTTGCCAGCGCATGGTCATACAAATCCCAGAAGCTCTCTTTGCGCACCTCTCCCGTGAAAGGATCAGTCCACTCATTTCCCGCCCTGTTATCAAAATCAGAATCAGAGGATTCCCTTGCCCCGTGAGAGAGTGCCTCAATCAAAGAGAACCTATTCGTACCAAAGGTACGCTCAAGATGACCAAGTAACTTTCTCTTCTTACCTGTCGGCGAATATGCCAGATGTTGGATAATCCTAAAATCAACAGCAGCTGACGAGAAAATCCTGGTATCAGTAGGTTTTTCATACGTCCATAGCAACGCAAAGAAAAACACCCTATCCAAAACGTAAAGCGTATGCAGCGATGCCTTCAAAACCTCGCTATAAGGCCTATAGGTAGCTACCGTTTTACCAAGATGGGCATAAAGAATTGCCTCATCAAGGTCCTTCTCGATCTCTGCATGTACTTGATTTTTAGCAGATTCATCCAAGCCCTCAACACCTTGAGAGGTAAGCATATTCTGCCAATAATAAACAAAAGGATGAGCAGTGGAATCAAGCATATAGTGGCAGAGAAATCCTGCAATATAGGCGCGAGCGACCGCAACGTCTTTGAGTGGCAGAGGTGCAATTGCGTCTCGCATAGAAAGAAGAAGTTCAGGCGTTTTTTCTTTATGCATGATCGACGCATATTTAGCGTAGCGATGCAGTAGCGGATCTGCTGCTAAATAAAACAGCGGATCTGGACCTTGGTTGCCCAACAGAAAAGCTTCTCGCTCTTCCATCGTAGAAAAACCAAGTTTGCCTGCAGCTATATCAAAGGCATCCTTGCCAAAGAAGTCATGAGTCAAAATTGCGGGCATGTCCATTCCTTTCAGATTGCTACAAACCATTTTACCCAGCAATGGCTCAGTGCGTTAGAGAGAATATAAGACAGCATGTAGTCACTATTGTGAATAAGTTGCCTCTAAGCTCTCTTCAGCTACCGCCCGCCGATTAATAAGCCTTACCCCCTGTAGTAATACTTAAATATTTGATATCTTTAAACATACTTGGGGGAGATATTTTCTGTCTGAGCCATCTAGCTTGTATTGCGACTACAAGCTGGGAAAGTAAGGATCTAAGGAGTGAGGCATTCCTTACGGCACAGTAAAGAAAAAACCTGCAAAGACAGAGAATATCTAATTGAGGGGAGCAATCATGGCATGCTGCTATGAGAAGCTTATCTCTGCAGGTAAAAATAGTCTCTGCAGAGTAAAAACATCACGTTCTTCTGGCATGAAGAAGCGTGAGTAACATGAATACGGCAAGAAAAATCAAACTCTATAGGATGCTTACGGCCCTTGCCTATGGCGACGCCTATGGCATGCCAACAGAGATGATGTCACCACACCAAATTGATTTTGCATTTCCTGATGGAGTTCAAAGTCTTTCAAATCCACCTAAAAATGACTTTTTTGGAAGACCTTTTACCGCAGGTCAGACTACAGATGACACCGCAAACGCAATCATTTTGACTAAAAACATCATTGATAACCAGGGAGTTTTTAACCAATCCCGCTACTTTGATGCGCTAGAAAATTATGTGGCAACAGAGCCAAACGCTGCCCAGGTAGTTGGCCCTTCTACAAGAGCTGCGTTAGCC
>CALCXO010000024.1:0-2833 GCA_937905925.1 uncultured Atopobium sp. | reverse complement strand
GGTGTGTTTTGAACTGCCTCCTATTTCTCGTGTCCAAGAAATGGGAGGCAGTTCAGATGTGGAGGCTCTCTTTTTTGGGCTTCTCGTCGTTTTGCTTTACCATAGCTACATAAGGAGATGATGCGACGTGAATAAAGCGGCTCAAGTAATCAAAAACCTTTCACAGGGCTTTTTAATTTCGGGTATTTTAAGTGCGCTCATGGGCGCATACTACCTATTCGCTAAGGCTGGACTTCCTCTGCAGGATCCTCCGCTGGCGCTCAAAATTCAATACGAGATTAACTTTGGCGTTGGCGAGAAAATGTTTATGTTAGGTTTAACCTGCCTGTTTATCGGCTGCGTCGGCTATACCGTTGCGTGGATTTGCTCCAAGACAGAGAAAGTTCAAGAGCCAGATAATCACCAAGCTGGTAGACCTTCTCGCCCTAATGAGGCAAACTGAAGCGCGACGGCTCAATTCATGTTCGCAAACAGCAGATGTGGCGCGGATACAAAAATTTGAACTATTTTCAAAACAGTACTGTCCATGTGAACGGTACTATTTATCAGCCAAATTCACTTTTTATGTGAATACTAATTTCTCATATGTTTTGGCTATTAATTTGTAAGAAAATATAGATGTAATATGCACATCTTTTTGAGGGGCCATCATGAAAAAAGGTTTTCTTAAGAGAATCTCAGTCTTTCTTACCATGGTTGTGGCATGCCTGTTTATGTCTATTAACACAGCTCAGGCACTTGATCGCCAGAAAGACGATAGTGATCTTACCCAGATCAACATTTACCAGTTCACGCTGACCAGAGACAACATGACTGTTCTCTCGCAGGGAGCTGGCGTTAAGCGTGTAGAGATTCCTGCTTCTGATACAGGCAGACTGCCCTCAACAGCTTTTGTTGTTCAGCCAACTAAAGACGGTTCCAACCAGCAGTATGCTCAGCCTCTCTCGCTGAAGTTCTCTAATGCTGGCACTGTTGACGGCAAGTCCGTTGACGTTTATGTCACCATTAACTCGCTGGACCTTACCCTTAAGAACGCCAATGCAGATTACAACAACCCTAATAAGACTGACGTTGCATTTTTGACCGTTGATGAGAACTGGGGAACTAAGTCCTTCCAGATTATGGACTACATTGACGTGAATCACCCCAGTTATACTGCTGATATGTTCAGGTCCTATGCAATCAACGCAAACGTGACTGTAGAGCTTAAGTACACCGATGGCACCCCTTGTAATCTCAAGCTTGTTATGCAGCCAAGCGATATTGACGTTGTCGGTGATGCTGGCGCAAACGAGACCTTCTCGCTTATTAACGCCAATAGCACCATCGATAGCATTGTTATGAACAACAGGAACATTCTTGTTGAGAGCACCAGCGGTAGCAATATTACCTGGAATCCTGTTCGTGGAACCTCTGGTCCTGACCAGGAGAAGAACCTTGCAGGTTTTGCTGTTAAGTCCAAGTCAAGCAGTATGACGTTTGAGTCCACCAGCGCGGCTACCAGCGGCAGCCTTTTTGGCGTATACACCGAGGCAATTACTCCAGCTCCAGTAAAGGCCGTTGATCCAGAGCAGGCTCCTGCTAAGGCCGGAGAAACCATTACCTATACCGGCACCTTTACGCTGCCAAAGCAAGGCATTGATACCATCGGCAAGATTAAGTCGATGAGCATGGTTGACACCTTTGACGAGCGCCTTGATTTCCAGAGCCTTACCGTAAGCTTTGACGGCCAGACCCTCACTGAGGGCACCGATTACACTGTTGCTGTTGACGGCCAGAAGGTTACGGTCAACATCAAGGATCACCTGCTCACCAAGGCAAATGGCGGCAAGAAATTTGTTATTACCTACAAGACTGTTACCAACAGCAAGGTAGAGACAGACGGCTCCAACATTGATAACGAGCTCACACAGGTTGTCGACGGAAACGTTGCTCACTCCAATAAGGTAACCACTGAGCTTCTGTACGAGAAGACCCACGAGTTTATAAGCGGCACTCCTAACAGGGAGCTTCCTCAGGAGGTCCTGGACCTGCTGCCTGGTAAGCAGACTAGAATTCCTAACGGAACCACTGTTACCCCTGATCAGCCTCTTGGTGGCGTTACTCGCGTAGAGACTCCAGATGGAACGTGGGTGTTTATCGGTTACGATCACGATTCCGAGGTCATTGACCATAAAAACGCTCACTTCATTGGCGTTTGGGTAGTTCTGCCTCAGCCAAAGAAGGATGTCCTGGACGGTCAGGGCAACTCCATCGACGGCAACAAGGTAACTGCAGGTCAGGTGCTCACTTACTCCGTAACTTACACCAACACCACCAACACCGCTCGCGATGTAACCATCACCGATGTCATCCCAGAGCACACAACTTACGTTGATGGCTCCGCTGATAATGGCGGCACCTACGACCCAGCTACACGCACCGTAACCTGGACTCAGAACGTTGCTTCGGGCGACACACTCACCGTTACCTTCCAGGTCAAGGTCAACAAGGGCGAGAAGGACGTTACGGTTGTAAACACAGCCCACGTCAGCGATGGTCTTATCGACACAGATACCAATACCACCACCAACCCTGTTGTCCCTAAGCCTCGCAAGTCTCGCACTCCTTACACCGGCGACGATGCTCTGCAGAACACACTGATGTTTGCTATTGCAGGCGGCGCAGCAGTTCTCTTTGCGCTGGGCACGCTCAAGCTTCACGCAGCTAAGAACTAAGCTGCGGCGAGGTCGACACGCTCGCAGGCATAGCGCACGGTAACTTCAAGCCGCTCTCATTTTGAACTGCCTCCCATTTCTTGGACATAAGAAATGGGAGGCTTTTTATGCGTATG
>CALCXO010000023.1:0-11495 GCA_937905925.1 uncultured Atopobium sp. | reverse complement strand
GTATGGCAGAAGGTATTCGTAACAAGGATCACAAGCGCAACACGGTGGTTTTCTCGGCAATTGAACATGATTCTGTTTTGGATCTTGCGCCTGTTCTTCGCGAGAAGGGCTTTGAGGTACGAATTGCTCAGCCTAACCGTCAGGGAAAGATTGAGGCTTCTACACTTGAGGGCCTTTTGGACCA
This sequence comes from uncultured Atopobium sp., assembly GCA_937905925.1. GTDB lineage: Bacteria > Actinomycetota > Coriobacteriia > Coriobacteriales > Atopobiaceae > Lancefieldella. The sequence continues at coordinate 11,311 of CALCXO010000023.1, read as the reverse complement.
GTCGGTAGCTCTTGTTTCTGTTATGTATGCCAATAATGAAACGGGTGTTATCCAGCCAGTTGTAGACCTTGCACACGCTGCTCATAAGGTGGGAGCGCTTTTCCACACTGACGCCGTTCAGGCGTTTGGTCGTATCCCTCTTGAGGTAGCAGACGTAGATGCTCTTACTGTTGCTGCTCACAAGATTGGCGGTCCTCTAGGTATTGGTGCCGTACTTATGCGCTCCAAGACGCCGTTTAAGGCGCAAAGCTTTGGCGGGGGACAAGAGTCTGGCAGGCGTCATGGAACGCAGGACGTTCGGAGCGCAGTTGCGTTTGTCGCAGCTGCTCAGTGGTGTCAGGATAACCTTACTCAAACGCAAGAGAGTGTTTCTGCGCGCGCTAATAAGGTGTACGAGACACTTTGTGCTTCTCCCAAAATTAAGCCAACTACAGAGGCTTATGCGGGCAAAGATCACATGCCTGGTACGGTAAGCATTATGGTTCCCTCGATGGATTCAGAGACGCTTATCCTAAAGCTTGACCAGGCAGGCTATGAAGTTTCAGCTGGCTCGGCTTGTTCTTCAGGCTCTCTTGACGCAAGCCACGTTCTCTCGGCTATGGGCATCTCTAGAAACGAGGCTCTGGGAAGCTTACGTATTACCTTTGACGAGCGCGTTTCTGAAGCAGACCTTGATGCCTTTTGTGCAACCTTGCTGCAGATTGTTGGATAAATTTTTCACATACTAATCTCTACATTAGTTATGTTCTGCGTCTGATACGTCCTTATTTACGGTAGACTAGATGAGTAACCGTATATGAGGAGGCCCTATGAGTGAGTCTGTTAATCTGATGCAGCTCCAGGATATTGATTTGCAGCTGCTAAAACTCGCATCCAACTTGGCCTCAATGCCCCAGGTTCAAAAGATTAAAAACGCCCAACTTGCAGAGAAAAAGATTGCTTCTCAGCTTAAGCAGGTACTTGGCGTTAAAAAAGACGTAGAAATTGATATTTCTGACCTCAATGAGCAGCGCGCCCATTATGTCCTTAAAACAGATGAGGTTTCTGCTGCTGTAGAAACTGCTACCAATCATCGCGCTCTTAGAGACTTTGACCAGCAGCTTTCTTCTTTGGCAAAGAATATCGAGAAGTGCGATTTTAAACTTGCAGCAAAAACAGAAGAGCTTGAGAAGTGTAAGAAGGCTTATCAGACAGCTCAAGACTTGCAGGTAAAGCTTATGAAAGAGCGCGAGAGCCTTTCTCAGTCCCTTGAGATTGATTCTTCGGCTCTTCGCGCAGAGATTGTTGAGCTCTCTAAATCTCGAGAAGAGCTTGCAGCTCAGATTTCTTCTGACACGCTTGAGCGCTATGAAGCTGCACGTAAACGTTTTAAGGTCCTGGCAGTTGAGCATCTTGTAGGAAACGTTCCAAGTGTCTGTCGCGTTAAACTGCAACCAAGTTCATTCCACGATCTTCAGCATAGCGCTGAGATTGCTGAGTGCCCTTATTGCCACAGGATGCTTATTACATCTACAGCGTTTGAAGAATAAAGGAATTTATCGCTATGTTGGATAAAACCGCTCAGTCCTCTGTATGCCTTGTGGTGTGCGGAGGAATTGCTGCATATAAAGCCTGCGAAGTACTCAGAGGCCTTCAGAAAGCTGACTGTGACGTTCGTGTTGTTATGACAGAAGATGCAGCTCAGTTTGTAGGAAAGACTACCTTTGAAGCATTAACGCATCATGAGGTAGTGCAGTCGCTCTACAACAATGCCAAAACTCCTGTTGCTCACGTTGACCTTGCTGACTGGGCAGATTGCATGGTAGTTGTACCAGCTACTGCCAATATCATGGCAAAGATGGCTCATGGTATAGCTGATGACGCTGCAAGTGCAACGCTTCTAGCAGCTCACACGCCAGTTCTTGTGGCTCCTGCCATGAATACGCATATGTGGAAAAATCCAGCCACTCAGGCAAATGTCGCACTGCTCCGTCAGCGTGGTATCCAGATGGTCATGCCTGGGTCAGGTCATCTTGCCTGCGGCTATACCGGTGATGGCAAGCTTGCTCCTGTTCAGCAGATTGTAGACGCTGCACTGAAGGTTCTTTCTGGTAATGACGTGGCGTCATCCAAGCAAGATCTTGCAGGTAAAAAGCTTCTTATTACCGCAGGACCAACACACGAGAAGATCGATCCAGTTCGCTTTATTGCCAACTGTTCTACAGGAAAACTTGGCTATACCGTGGCTAAAGTTGCAGCTAGTCGTGGAGCAGATGTCACCCTTATCTCTGGACCCACATATCTTGAGGCTCCTCAAGGAGTCAACGTGCAAAGAGTAGTGTCTGCTGAAGACATGTATAAGGCATGTGTAAACGTCTTTGACGGTGTTGATGCCGCTATTTTGACGGCAGCTGTTGCCGACTATACCCCAGCTCACCCCGCAGATCATAAGCTCAAGAAATCACAAGAGCATCTTGAGTCTATTGACCTTAAAGAAACCACCGATATTCTCGCCAGTCTGTCAAAGACGAAAAAAGGCCAGGTTGTAGTAGGTTTTGCGGCAGAGACAAATAACGTCTTGGAGCATGCTCAGGCTAAACTTGAGCGTAAAGGTTGCTCCATGATTGTGGCAAATGATGTGTCTAGACTAGATTCAACCTTTGGCTCAGATACAGACCGTGTGGCTTTTGTAACTCCTCAAGGTGTAGAGCAGCTTGAGACTTTGCCACTTGCTGACGTAGCTTCAGAGCTTTTGGACCGTGTGGTCAAAATGCTTGAGGAGTGTGCATAGCGTGCAACCAGAAGATCTTTTTATTGGATGCCATCTCTCGGCAAGTAAGGGCTGGGAGGCAATGGGTAAGGATGCTCTTTCTATTGGTGCAACTACCTTTGCTTTCTTTACTAGAAATCCTCGTGGTGGCAACGCTAAGGCTCTAGATGAGGCTGATGTTGCAAGGCTTAGGGAGCTTCTTGAGGCTCATCACTTTGGGCCTCTGGTTGCTCATGCTCCTTACACTATGAACCTGTGCTCAGCTAAAGAGGAGACCAGGGATTTTGCTCGTAGAGCACTCACAGAAGATCTTGAGCGTATGGAGTATCTGCCTGGTAATTATTACAACTTTCATCCCGGTAGCCATGTGGGTCAAGGCTCTGACGTGGCAATTGAGCAAATCTCAGAAGCGCTTAATGACTGTCTTTTTGAAGGCCAACACACTACGGTTCTTCTTGAAACGATGGCAGGTAAGGGTACAGAAGTTGGTAAAACTTTTGAAGAGATTGCCGCGATTTTAGATAAGGTAAACCACCCTGAGCTTATGGGCGTGTGTCTTGATACCTGCCATGTGCATGATGGTGGGTATGAAATTGTAGAAAATTTTGATGCTGTTTTAGATACGTTTGATCAGATAGTTGGCTTGAAAAAGCTTAAGGCTTTACATCTTAATGACTCCAAGAATCCTCTTGGGGCTCATAAAGATAGACATGAGCAGATTGGCAAAGGCTTTATTGGCTTAGAGACGTTCCGCGCTGTGGTGACTAATCCGCGCGTCAACACGCTTCCTATGATTTTGGAGACTCCTCATTCTGAGCTTTCTGGTTGGGGAGAAGAAATTGCGTTACTTCGTTCTTTTTTAGGTGATAACTAGTGGGAATTCTAGTAGGTTGCGAACAAATTTCTATGGAATGGCCTGGTAAGAAGGTTCTTACCAACCAGACTATTGGCGTTAATGAGGGTGACCGTATTGGTGTTGTGGGCAAAAACGGCGATGGAAAATCAACCCTCTTAGATCTTATCGCCAAAAGAATTGAGCCCGATTCTGGTAACGTAATTTGGAGAAGTGGCATCCAAGTAGGCTATATGGGCCAAAGTGATTCACTTTCTGATACGCAGACGGTTTGCAGTGCTGTTGTGGGAGACACACCAGAGTACGAGTGGGCATCCGACGCTCGTGTTCGCAAGATTATTGATGAGCTCATTGGAGATCTGGACTGGAATGGTCTGGTAGGAGAGCTTTCTGGAGGTCAGCGTAGACGCTGCGATTTGGCTCGACTGCTTGTGGGCACCTGGGATTTAATGCTTATTGACGAGCCAACCAACCACCTTGATCTTCATGCCATTCAGTGGCTTGCAAATCACCTTAAAAACCGCTGGTCAGAGGGAAGTGGCGCCCTCATTCTAGTCACACATGACCGTTGGTTCTTGGATGAGGTCTGCGACCACATGTGGGAAGTCCACGATGGCGTTATTGACCCATTTGACGGCGGCTATTCTGCCTACATTCAAGCTCGAGTTGAACGTGATAGACAGGCAGCGGTGATGGAAGAGCGCCGACAGAATACGCTTAGAAAAGAGCTTAACTGGCTTGCTCATGGTGCAAAGGCACGCACGTCAAAACCTAAGTTTAGGATTGACGCTGCCATGGAGCTTCTGGCCGAAGATCCACCACTTAGAAACCCGCTTGAGCTCAAACGCATGGCAGTTTCTAGATTGGGTAAGCAGGTTATTGAGATGCATGACGTCTCGTTTGCTTACAAAAATGCCGAGCAGGCTGCCAGCGTTGACTCACAGGTAGACGTCATTAAACACGTCGAATGGCTCATTGGTCCTGGTGACCGCTATGGCATTCTGGGAGAGAATGGCGCTGGTAAGTCCACGCTTCTTGAGCTGATGACGCAGCAACTACAGCCAACGTCTGGTTTAGTGAAGGTAGGAAAATCCGTCAAATTTGGCTGGCTTTCTCAGCAGATTGATACGTTTGCCACAAAAGAGACGTGGACTGTTCTTGAACTGCTTGGCCAGTACAAGACAAGTTACCTGGTAAACGGCAAAATGCAGAGCCCCACACAGCTGCTTGAAAGCTTGGGCTTTGACCGCCGAGAGTTCACTAATCGCTTGCAAGACCTCTCTGGAGGACAGCGTAGGCGTTTGGCACTTCTGTGCGTCCTTCTGGAAGAGCCAAACGTGCTGGTGCTGGACGAGCCAGGCAACGATCTGGACACTGATATGCTTGCCGTCTTGGAAGACCTTCTGGACTCGTGGCCTGGAACGCTTCTGGTGGTCAGCCACGATCGTTTCTTGATTGAGCGTGTTACCGATGATCAGTATGCCCTCATAGACGGCCACATTCGCCACGTTCCTGGCGGCGTTGACGAGTACCTCAAGCTTGTTGATGCAGCAAAGCAAACGGCGAGAAGAGCGGGGGAGTTGTCGGGTACACGCGGATGCTTAGGTACAAATGAGCCGCAGGTAAACGGATCTTCTCGCCAGGAAAGCTCGGTGCTGAGTAACGCTGAGCGCCGCGAGCTCAAGAAGCGCTTTGATTCGATTGAGCGTCGCATGGGCAAAGCTCAGGATCTACCTGGACAGATTAGGGAGCAGATGAGTTCCGCTGATGCTACTGACGCGCAGCGTTTGATGGAGTTGCAGCAGCAGCTTGATGACGCAGAAGCGGCGCTGATGGAGCTGGAAGACGAGTGGTTAACGCTAGCAGAGAAACTTGGTGAAGCGTAAATGGGAGAGTTGCTCTCTAGGTTTGTATGGCCAAAGTATGGTCGCAAGAGTTTTGTTGCCTTGCTTTGTAAAGGTGTTGAGGTCATTGGTGACCTTCTTACACCTTTGATTATTGCGCGCATGATTGACCTGGGAATTCACGGGGCAAACATGTATGACATTATTCGCTACGGTATTTTGCTAGTCGTAATCGCAATTGTGGGTTTTAGTTTTACGCTTGTCTGTCAGAAAATTGCTTCTATTGTTTCTCAGCGCACGGGAACTGACCTGCGCAATGAGCTGTTTAAGAAGATTCAAGAGCTCTCAAGTGCCGATATTTCTTCACTGGGAACAGATACGCTGGTAACTCGTCTTATCAACGATGTTAACCAGGTGCAGGTTACCGTTGCTTTGGGCATTCGTCAACTGGTCAGATGGCCAATTTTGGCGGCCGGATCTATTATTGCCACTCTTATGCTTGATGCTCAGCTTGGAATGGTCTTCTTAATTGCAACCGTGCTAGTAGCCGCTATTTTCTTTTTTGTTGCACGTAAATCTACCGCACTCTTTACTGAGCTGCAGAAGCGCCTTGATACCGTTTCTTTATATATGCGACAAATGCTTTCTGGTATTCGTGTTATCAGAGCATTTAGGCACGAGGCAGAAGAGAAGGAACAATTCTCCGAGGCAGTTTTAGCTCAAACAGAAACGGCAACTGATGCTGCAAATTATTCGGCTCTACTGAACCCAGCAACCTTCCTTGTTATGTATTTGGGAATTGCCGTAACACTTTGGCTTGCGGCCCCTCAGATTACCGCGGGTACGCTATCCCAAGGTACCGTGGTGGCACTTGTCAGCTATATGACCAGTGCGCTTTTAGCTATTGGCTACGTTGCTAACCTGGTTATTATCATTACACGCGGAACTGCGTCTGCTGCACGCGTGATGGAAGTTCTGAACACTAGGCCAGCGCTCTCTGATAAGGGAAACGAGCATTTCAACCTCACAGAATCAGACTTCGTTGGCACTGCTGTAGCGTTTAAGGATGCTTCGCTTGTCTACGACGGCGGGGGAGAGCCTGCTCTTTCTGGTATCAATCTTTCGCTTCAGGCTGGCCAGACGCTGGGCATCATCGGCGGTACAGGTTCTGGTAAGTCCAGCTTTGCCGCACTTATTCCACGTCTTTTTGATACAGAAAGTGGCTCCGTAAGTGTCTTTGGCCACGACGTCAAAACCTATACGTTTGAGCAGCTGCGTTCCCTTATTGGCTTTGTTCCGCAGCACACCTCACTGGTCAGCGGCACCATTCGCTCTAATCTCTGCTGGAAGAATCCAAACGCTACCGATGAAGAGCTTTGGGCAGCTCTTGAGGTTGCTCAAGCAGCAGACTTTGTGCGCGAGAAACCCGATCAGCTTGACAGCATTGTTGAGCGTGGCGGCAAGAACTTCTCGGGTGGTCAGCGCCAGCGCTTGACCATTGCTCGTGCTCTGGTAGGAAGCCCGCGCATTGTCATCTTGGATGACGCTGCCTCTGCACTTGATTTTGCTACGGATGCACACCTCCGAGCGGCACTTCGCAAGCTTAGTGCAACCACTACGAGCATCATTATTTCGCAGCGTGTAGCTGCAGTTATGCAGGCAGACAAGATCCTTGTTCTTGATCATGGCAAACAAGTGGGACTGGGAACGCACAAAGAACTTCTCGCCACGTGTCCGCTGTATAAAGAGATTTGTCTCTCACAGCTTCGTCCTGAGGAGGTGGAGTAATGGCCGATATGTATTCTGGCGGGAGCACCTCCGCTATTGCATCAAGCGCTCCTGAGCACGGCAAAGGCGGCTCCGCTGACGCTATCTCCATGTCCGCTGCAGAAGTCACACGCCGACTAACTGCATGGATTTCTCCACACGGAAGATTTCTTGTCTTAGCAGCAGCATCATCTATTGCAACCGTTATTCTGCAGCTCTGGGTACCCATCATTGTGGGTAGTGCCATCGACCAACTCATCAGGCTGGTCCAGGGCGCCGAGGCAGCACTTTTGCCTACGCTCGCTCAGCTCTCACTGGTAGTTTTGCTTGCAAGTGCTACACAGTGGCTTGCTTCTTGGTCTACCAATAAGCTTACCTATCTGGTTACGCGTGACCTCAGAGACGCATCTCACGCCAAGGTGGCAAACTTGCCGCTCTCATACATTGATACGCATTCTCAAGGAGACTTGCTTTCTAGGGTTGTTAACGATGTGGATCAGCTTGGTGATGGCCTTCAGCAGGGTCTGACGCAGTTCCTTACGGGCGTGGTGACTATTATTGGAACCTTATGCTTCATGTTCTATATGTCGGTTCCTATGGGCCTTGTAGTTGCTCTAGCTACACCGCTCTCTATTATTGTTGCTTCCGCCATTACCAAATACGCAAGCTCATCTTTTAGCAAGCAGCAGGGCTATCAGGGCCAGCTAGGCGGATACGCAGAAGAAATGGTCTCCAACCAGGAGCTTATCACCGCATTTGCCCACAAAAATGCCATTATTGAGCAGTTTGATGCTATTAACGAGAAACTCCGTGTAGTTGGAGAGCGCGCACAATTTGCGTCATCGCTTTCTAACCCCTCTACGCGTCTGGTAAATAATTTCATTTACGCACTGGTAGCTGCTCTTGGTTGCATTTGTGTTCTAACGGGCGTTCCTTCTCCACTTACCATCGGTCAGGTGCAGAGTTTTCTCTCGTACGCAAACCAGTACATGAAGCCTTTTAATGCTATTTCTGCAGTTGTTACACAGGTTCAGACCGCCTACGCAAGCGCTCGCCGCGTGTTTGATCTTCTCGACGCAAAAGAAATCAAGCCTGATCCGGCCGACGCTGAAGTCATCCAGGACCCACAAGGCTCCATTGAATTTGACGACGTGGCATTCTCCTACGATCCCAAGCACCCACTGCTTAGCCACATTTCATTCAAAGCCGAACCTGGTCAGAAGATTGCTCTTGTTGGCCCTACTGGCTGCGGTAAGACTACCCTTATTAACCTGCTGCTGAGGTTCTATAGCATTGATTCTGGCGCTATTTATGTAGACGGACATAACACGCAAAAGCTCACAAGGGCATCGCTCAGAGAGCAGTTTGGCATGGTGTTGCAGGATACGTGGCTCTTTAAGGGAACCATCAAAGAAAACATCCGCTACGCAAAGCCAGACGCCACCGATGAAGAGATTATCGCTGCAGCTCAAAAGGCTCAGGCTCACGAGTTCATCCAGCAGCTTCCTCAGGGTTATGACACCATGGTAGGAGAGTCTGGTGGATCTTTATCTCAGGGCCAGCAGCAGCTTCTCTGCATTGCTCGCGTTATGCTTGCCAATCCACCTATTCTGCTTCTGGATGAGGCAACCTCAAGCATTGATACACGAACAGAGCAGCTGGTACAGAAGGCGTTTGATACCATCATGAACGGCAGAACTTCCCTGGTTGTTGCACACAGGCTCTCTACCATTCAAGGTGCGGATTGCATTCTTGTCCTCAAGGACGGCTCAATTCTTGAGCGAGGTACTCACGATGAGCTTTTGGCCCAAGGTGGTTTCTACGCCAAGCTGTATGAGAGTCAGTTTGAGGGTACAGACGCATAAATTAGAATGAAAATTTTTGAAAGAGCCAGCACCTTGAATGGGCTGGCTCTTTTAATGTCACCTGTAATTGACAAACTGGAAGTTATTTTTGCAAGGTGATAAGTCCTGCACAGTCAGACATTTTTTCAAATCGCATTTCTGGAAATTGACCTTTTAGCTCATCCCATACAAAATACATTTCATCACCGTCCCATTCATCTGCCGCAATCCGCATACATTCTTGAAGTAATGACCGAGTTTCAAATGCTATATCTCCGATATATATACATCCTCCCTCGTTCAACAGCTTAAATAATGATGTAATAAAATCTACTTTTTGAAAGTCTGTAAGATGATGGAGAGAATATGTAGCAATGATCGCGTCATACTTTTGTTTCTGTATCGGTTCCACCAAGCCATTGGAAAAATCGCCTTTATACAAACTTGCTTTAGGCATTTTCTCTTTTGCAATTTCAATCATTCTATCTGAAAAATCTTGTCCGTAAATCGTACAGCCGTTTTCATATAATCTTGAAGTCAGTACTGCTGTTCCAAACCCAATATCTAAGACAGTCTTCGCAGATGAACAAATTACACGATTATAGATTACATTAAGAATAGATTTGTAGCCTGCAAAAGGATACGAGCCGTATTTGTCAGACAAACCTACACTCTTATCATAATCATCTGCCCATAAATCAAAACCTTTTTTATCTTGCATATTTCACCTCGATTACTTCCAATTTGTCTACACCGATTTAATCTTCTCATATATCCGTACAAGTTTTATAGATCTCATTTCATAGAAATTTATACCTTGCTAAATTCAATAAATTCCAATTTGTCACTTTGTCTATGCTACAACTTATATCAAACCGGTTTTTAATAAACTACTTCTATAGTTGCATGACAAGGTTATAACGATAAAGCGATAAAAAAAGAACCCTGCTCGGCCTCGGATATTAACCGGGGTGGCGCGGGTTCTTTGACTAATATACCACATATAAAGAAAAGCCGATATTTCACGGCTTCGAGAAATTCTGGTCGGGTGGACTGGATTTGAACCAGCGACCCCTTGACCCCCAGTCAAGTGCGCTACCAAGCTGCGCCACCACCCGTTTGCTTTTGATACGATAGCATTCCAACATAAAATGAGCAAGCAATTCCCGACAAGCGTGAAGATAGAGTGGGCTAGATATGGATAACTTCTTTCAGCGTGCGTTTTCAGTGGTCAAGCAAATTCCTGAGGGTAGGGTTGGCACGTATGGGCAGATAGCTCGCATGATAGGGGAGCCAAGAAAAGCTCGCTATGTGGGATTTGCTATGCATCAAAGTCCTGGCGTTGCGGGCGGTGTACCGTGTCACCGAGTAGTCTTTAAAGACGGCTCGCTGGCTCCTGGTTTTGCGTTTGGTGGACCAGACGCTCAGAAAGAGCTTCTTGAAGCAGAGGGCGTACATTTTCTAGAAAACGGCAAGGTAGATATGAAGCACTTTCTGTGGGAAGCATAAAAAGATGAAACAATATTTTATCTTGTGAAATGTTCTCCCAGCTAAGAAGCGCTGTTTGCTGGGTACAATCGCAGTGAGTTCCTGGTAGTTGGCACGTTCCGTTTAATGGAGGTCAAATGACGCGTAGCTCTAGCATGAGCAAGTTCTTTACTGCAATTTTTGTACTACTGGTAACGTCAGCCTTGAGTGTGGGCATTTTGTCTGGCTGCTCACAAACAGAAAACAAAAAAGACCAGACACAATCCACCACGTCAGAACAAAAAGAAGAGAAGAAAGACGAGAAAAAAGAAGATTCTTCTAGCTCCTCTAGCTCCTCATCAAACAATTCAAACGCAACCGGCTATGGCACCTATCATATTCCTGATGGATTCAGCTTTGATAACAGCCTGTATCCAGATCTGCAAATTACTACGCAGGTTGATAAAGACAGCCTCTGGCCAATCATTATTCGCATTGAGGGTACGGCCGATCAGTTTGATTTGATGAGAAAAGCTACTATCGATGCAGCTCAGAGAGCTCAAGTACTTGAATCTGCAGAAGAGATTGGCAACACCGTTGATCAGGCTCTTGCACACCCAACAAACTACAACCTGACTGACTGCGCAATTCTTACTTCTGCACCAGAGTCGTATCGTAAGACCTACGTTATTACGTTTACCGTAAAGAGCCACTACGAGGTTAAGAAGTAGTTACTCACATCCTGTCTAACTTCCTGGGCAGTTACTACACCGATAAGGCGCGCCTG
>CALCXO010000022.1:0-64972 GCA_937905925.1 uncultured Atopobium sp. | reverse complement strand
TTTAGGCAGAAGTTACAGATTCTTTGCAGAAATCAGGCACGTTCTAACTAGGGTGTTGTCTCCAAATTTTGCGAGCCTGAAAACCCCACCATGTCTGAGTAAAACAGCTCAGACTTGGCGAGAAAAACCGGCAAATAGCTCAGACTAGGCGTGTTTTTCAGGCAAATCGTTCAGACATGGCGAGAAAATCAGGCTTACAGCAGGCTCGCGCCAGCTCACGCCACCCGTCTGGCGAGAAACCCGTCTACTCCCAGCATATACGCACAAGAAACCCGGTATCCACACGAAATAGATACCGGGTTGAAATCACTCGCAACCTGCGTACGCAACCTGCGTACACAACCTGCGTACGCACCCCGCACGCCCTAGCGCATCATCTTGACCAGGCGAACAATGGTACCGTTACCGGAAGGTTTCTCCTGGATAGACACTGCGTCCATAAGCAGGCGCATCAGCTTAACGCCGCGTCCACGCTCGGCAAACTGGCCGGTCTCGGGAGGCTCTTCCTCGTCGGAGATGCTAAAGCCGCCGCCACAATCCGAGACGTCAATGACCACCCTGTCTGGATACGCGGAAACCGTGGTCAGCACGCCCTTCTCGCACGCGTGATCAACGGCGTTGCCAATAGCCTCGCCAACTGCAAGTTCAATGTCAAACTTTTGGTCCGAGGTCAACGGCAGCGTCTTCAGCAGCGCGATAGCCCTTGAACGAGCGTCGCACATTTTATTGGGATCAACTCTAAACGTTGTCTGGAACGACGGATGCGTACCCGGCGCAAGCGGAGTCACGCGCGACTTTGCGGCACAGGTACTTATAGGCATGAAATCGATAAGACCCATGCGCACCAAGGCCTTAAACGCCGTCGGTTGCACGTTGGTCAAGCTCATAAGGCCGCCGAGCGTCTTCATACGTCGAACGGCGCACACGATAAAGCCCATGCCACAAGAATCGATGTACGAAACCTCCGACATGTTCAGCACAATTCTTCTGCAACCACTCTCAATGAGCTGCTCAATCTGAGCCTTCACGCGCGGGACTCCCCTCACGTCAAGGTCAGTATTGACTGAAACAACTGCTATGTTTGGCTGCGTATACATACGTTTCTTGTTCCCGCGGAGCAACAAGAATTTCAGATATATGCATTTTTTAGCGAGAAAATCGTCTCGTTGACGAGAAGACCGTCTAGTTGCTCTTCTCGCCAGAGTCGGCGCTGCCAAGCGCACCAGAGTCGCCACCGCCAAGCTCGTCAAAGCGCAGAGCCACCATAGCAACGTCGTCATCAAGCCTTCGGCCGGTGTAGCGATCAAGCGTGCTCAAGAACCTGTTCAGAAGGCCGTCAAAGCCTTGGGGAACCTCGTTCATAATCATGTCACGGAGTCCAGTCTCGCCAAAGAAAGCTCCTTCAGGACTGCGAGCCTCTGTGGTTCCGTCGGTGTAAAGCAGCAGGATATCGCCCTCATGCAAGCGAACTGTGCCGTTTTTGTACTCCATGTCGTGGAACGCTCCAACAACACCCGACTGCACATCCAAAAGCTCGGCATCGCCCGATTGAGCAGACACCAAAATCGCAGGTGGATGACCAGCGGAACAGTAGGTCAGCGATGAAGTTGTAAGGTCAACAATGCCAACAAAGAGCGTTGCAAATGTTTCTACTCTCGAGAAGCCCAACAGGAATTCATTCAGTGTTGCCACCATACGAGCGGGAGTTCTTCCCTCCCACGCATAGGCAGAAAGTGCCGTTTTAACTGCGGACGAGATAGATGCCGCCTCAATACCCTTGCCAGAAACGTCACCCATAATGATGCACGCGCGACGGCCTGGCAGCTTAATCATGCTATAGAAATCGCCACCAACAAACGCGTCGGCGGTTGCGGACGAATAAATTCCCTCGGCAGAAATTCCTTCTACCTTCTGCAGGTCATTTTTCATGCCCGACTGCAGCGCCTGGGAGATATGCTTATTTTGCTGGCTCTCTTCGGCACCAACGGCCAACGAGTGAACCAGAAGCATCACGCGATCCAAAAAATCAAGCTCAATGTCACTCAGAGGTTCCGCGTTTTCTTCTCGCAAGAAAAGCCAGGTATGCTGCTCTCCTGCAAACTTACCCAAGAAAAGCACAGCTCCCTTGCAGGGCAAACCTTGTGCAGCAAGCGCGCGACTCAGTTCAGATTCAAGCTCAACCTCTTTGACTGACGCCTCGCCCTCTCCTGTCTTGAGTCCCTCAACCGTCGATGGAAGCGCAATCTGGTTGCCGACATCCTGCGCGCCACCGGCCTCCGCCGCAGCCTGTGCGCCACCGGCCTCCGTTGCGGCCTGCGCGCTGTCTTGCACACCGTCCTGAGCGTCGCCAAACGCTTGCTCAGCGCCAAGCGCATGGAGCGTAATGTTGCCTGTGACCTCACAACAATCTACCGAGAAAACCCGTGCATTCAGATCGGTACCCACCGACCTCATAACCTGCTGTAATCGCTCACCAGAGATTTTCTCGCCATCTGCAGCGCTATGAAGCAATCCTTGGCGCACGCGAGCTAATGCCTCGCGAAGCGTGTCTCTACGCTGCGTTCTCATGGCCGACAACGCGCCCACAAGCTGTACCGAGAGGTAATTTGCAATGGAGTCTAGAAGTCTTGCGTCTTCAACCAAAAGCGGACGCTTACGCTCCCAGCCCACCTCAATCAGAGCAACAATGTGGCCACCAAACCACACAGGAACCACAAGAAAGCTGGTAAACGGAGGCAAATGACTTGCGTCAACGGTTATGACCTCACGAGTTTCTTCGTTAACAAGGTTGCGCTTTTTAACTCTTCCCTGCTTGAGCGCGCTAGAGTTCAAAGGCATGGTATGCAAGCGAAGTGCGTGCTCGGAATAAAACGTCAAACGCTCCAGAGAGCTGTTAAATGCAAAGTAGCGAGGAATTCTATCCAATGACGCACTTCTCAAAGACTCCGTTGCACCATGAAGGTGATACCCGTCTTGCTCAGCAAGATAGATAAGCGCACCATCAGCCTCGACAGTCTCTGAGAGCTCTTCTAACACGCGCTCGATAAGCTGACCCATATCTTCCGAGTCAAGCGTGTCCAAAACAATCTGAAGCGCTCCTGAGAGCCTCCTGTTGGCTCGGCGAAGGTCCAACACCATTCGTTCATCATCGTGCATAGGGCTAGCCATGTCACGAAGCTTAGACGCTGTCAGAACAATAGCCTGTGTAGGAGCACCCACATAATCTGCACGAACACTCAACACCTGTGACGTTCCGTCATGAGCAGGAGCAGCCACCATGGAAGTGGAGCCATCAATCGCAAACGGCAACGACTCTACAAAGAACGGCTTCTGCAAGTTCTCTTGATTTGCCGGGGTAAACAAAAAGCGAACATCCAGGCCGGCAATGGTGCCGTCTTCCTTAGCAAATAGGCTTTCGGCCTCTTCATTGGCGAGAAGAACCGTGCCCTCCATATTAAAAACGATAACTGCATCGCTGGTCAGGCGCAGCAACTGAGACAGAGTTGCAGCAACGGTCCCGTCGACAACTCCCTCAACACGCCTTACACTCAGCTTGTTATCTGCCACAGTCACTCCTTACCAGCAAGGAAAAACAAATCACATAGTCTAAGTATACGAAAAAGGCGGACCTCCGAAGAGATCCGCCGAAATTCCGTGGTGTCGGAGGCGGGACTTGAACCCGCACAACCGTTAGTAGGTCACTAGCACCTCAAGCTAGCGCGTCTGCCAATTCCGCCACTCCGACTTGCTTTGCAGCGAGGGATATACTAACACATCTTCAAGCAACTTTACTGAGAAAAATTAAAAACTTTTCTCAAAAGAACTTTGCGAGAAGATCGCCTTGTCCCTTGCTTACTTCTGCCAACCAACAATGGTTGCTGGTGTGCTCTGGAAGAGTGATGGACCAAAGTTGGCAAGACCCTTCTTAACAACGTAGCAGTCTGGACCAGTGTAGACAGGAAGATATGCGTAAGTCTGCATCATCTTCTTCTCTGCCTCATTCATGAGCTTCATGCGCTCATCAAAGTCCTTGGTAGAGACAACCTTTGCAAACATCTCATCGGTCTCTGCGGAGCCCTGCTGACCAAAGTTGGATCCAGACTCAGAACCATAGAGCTGGCCACCGTTGTTGTAAGAAGTTGAGCTACCAACCCAGCCAAAGAGGCAGACATCCCAGTTACCAGAGGTAAGAACATCAGAGAACTCAGAAGATGGGTGTGAGTCAAGAGTCAGGTTAATGCCAGCATCCTTGCACATCTTCTGGATTGCAGCAGCACGGTTCTTAACAGTAGTACCGTCACCGAACAGTGTGTAACCAAAAGTTACCTGCTGGCCATCCTTCTCATAGTAATCGCCGTTAAGCTTGTAGCCTGCATCCTCAAGGGTCTTCTTAGCAGCAGCCTTGCGCTCGTCAACAGACTTGAGGTTCTTGAGATCGTCTGGGAGGTTGTTGTCATAGCCAGCTGCCCAGTAAGGCCAAAGCATGGAGCCTGGTGCGTCCTCTTTCCAGTTAACACCCTGGAAGACGATGGAAACGATAGTTGCAGGGTCAACGACCTGGCAGAATGCCTTACGAACTGCAACATCCTGAAGAACGCCGCGAGTAGAGTTAAGCTCGATAACAGCAATAGACATACCAAGACCACGACGAATCTGTGCCTTATCACCAAGACCGGTGAAGTTAGAGAGAAGCTCAGCAGAACCTGCGACGGAAGAACCAGTAGTGTCAGTCTCTTCGTTCTTGAATGCGTTAATGGAAGCCTGGGTATCCATCTGCTTGTATACAAGGGTATCAAGCTTAGGAGCGTCACCCCACCACTTTGGATTTGGCTTGAAGGTTACAGCAGAATCATCGAAAGAATCAACAATATAAGGACCAGAACCAAGCTCGTTGTGTGGCTCATTGTTGTAACCATTGTTGAAGAAGTCTGGATCCTGAAGCTTTGGGTGCAGAGCATAGCTCAAGATGCTCTCGATTGGATAGACTGCTTCCTTCATGGTAATAACAGCGGTCTTAGCAGTATCGCCCTGCTCAACAGACTCATACTTGTTATAACCATCAGTTGAAGAAACCGCAAACTTTTTATTCTGACCACTCATAGTAATGAATGCGGTCTGAATTGCGGTCCAATCAATAGCGGTACCATCGTTGAAGGTAGCCTGATCAGTGAAGGTAAGGGTAGCAACCTGCTTGCCGTCCTTCTCCTCTACCTTGAAGTCCTTGATGTAATCCTTGTTTGGCTCAAACTTATCACCATCAGCATTGTTAAGGAACAGGTCACGAGGGTTGATAAGACCGTGAAGGATGTTCATGTAAGAGGTATTACCAGCAAGTTGGTAGTAATTCCACTGTGGACCAATCTCGTTGATTGGCTGAGTCAGAGTACCGCCATCCTTAACCTCATCACGAGACTTAGGATTGTTGTACGTCTTGCCCTTCTCTGGAAGTGGAAGCTGATCCAGAGGAGTGTTTGCAGGAGAGCCGTCCTGTGGCTCAGTACCAGTGGTGGTAGTGCCGCCCTGAGGATTTGATGGAGCACAACCAGCAAGGCCAAGGCCTGCGGCGGTGATACCAGTCAGAGCAAAGAACGAACGACGGGAAAAACTGTCAGCCATATGATCACCCATTTCGTTAAAGGCCTACAGATATTCACTTAACTATACGAAATTGCCTGAAAATACTCCATAGCAGAAACATTCCCGTAACAACCTCGTTCACTATTTGTAACAAAGAAAAACCCGCACCTAGTTTTAAGTGCGGGTTTTCAGAAAATTTATTGAATCTTTGTTACTCGTTAGAGATGTGGGTTGCAGGAACCAGCTTACCATCCTGGTAGATCATACGCTCGCGGGTACGCTCAATCTTTGGATCTGGAATTGGAATAGCCGAGAGAAGCGCCTTAGTGTAAGGATCTTGTGGGTTAGTAAAGACGTCTTCCGTCTCACCGTACTCAACAATCTTGCCCAGGTGCATAACAGCAACCGTGTCAGAAATATGACGAATAACAGCAAGATCGTGAGCAACAAAGAGATAAGAAATCTTCAACTGAACCTGAAGATCCTCAAGGAGGTTAATAATACCTGCCTGAATGGAAACGTCCAGAGATGCAATTGGCTCGTCCAAGAGAAGAATCTTTGGACTTGTTGCAAGAGCACGAGCAATAGCAATACGCTGACGCTGACCACCAGAGAACTGGGATGGGAAGCGGTCAACATAGTCTGGGTTGATACCAACCAGACGCATAAGCTCGCCAATACGAGTATTAATATCCTCTTTGTTCCAACCCTGTGCCTGAAGTGGCTCAGCCAAAACGTCATAGACAGGCATACGTGGGTCCAGAGAACTCATTGGATCCTGGAAGATAACCTGAAGATCTTTACGCAGCTCTCTACGCTGTGCAGCGTTCTTAAGCTCAGCAACATCTTTGCCAAGGACCGTAATACGACCATCCTCAGGCTTCAGCAAATCCATAATCTGCATCAGAGTTGTTGATTTACCAGAACCAGACTCGCCAACAAGCGCAAGAGTTTCTCCCTCATGGATCTCAAAGCTTGCACGGTCAACAGCAGTCATAATGCCCTTGCTGCGCCTAATAAAGCCCTTACCCTGAACAGGGAAAGTCTTGGTAAGATTCTCAACCTTGAGTACAACAGGACGCTCGTTACGAGGTACATCAACCCACTTTGGAAGGATTGGCTCAAAGTCTGGATACACCTCAGCATAGGTGAGGTTCTTCTCGCAAATCTCCTGAAGGTGGTGGCAAGATGCCAGGTGGCCCTCAGCAGCATTTGCAGGAAGCAGCACTGGCTCTTTCTTGGAGCATTCCTCGGTAGCCATAGGACAACGTGGGTTAAAAGGACAACCAGTTGGAATGGCAGCAAGTGATGGTGGATTGCCCTTAATAGGAACAAGCCTGTGCTCTGCCTGAAGGTGAGGTTTTGGAACAGCACCCAGAAGGCCCATGGTATAAGGATGACGAGGCTCAGCAAAAAGCGTATCAACACTTGCGCGCTCTACGCCACGACCTGCATACATAACCATAATGTCATCAGCAGTACCTGCAACAACACCAAGGTCGTGAGTAATCAGAACAACTGCTGCGCCCGTCTCTTTCTGTGCAACCTTCAAGACGTCAAGAATCTGAGCCTGAATAGTTACGTCAAGAGCGGTGGTTGGCTCGTCTGCAATGATGATGTCAGGATTGTTTGCAATTGCAATTGCAATAACAACACGCTGACGCATACCACCAGAGAACTCATGTGGGAAAGAATCCAGACGATTCTCTGGATCAGTAATACCAACAATAGAGAGAAGCTCAATACAACGCTTACGAACGTCTGACCTGCTCATATGAGGATTGTGGGTAAGCAGAGCCTCTGCAAGCTGATCTCCAATAGAGAACATTGGAGTCAAAGCAGACAGTGGATCCTGGAAAATCATAGAAATCTTAGTACCACGAAGCTCTGACATCTCTTCGTCGGTCTTACCAATGAGTTCCTCATTACCAAGCTTAATAGAGCCGGTAACGTGAGCGTTGTCATCAAGAAGACCGATAAGAGAAAGCGCCGTGACCGATTTACCAGAACCGGACTCACCTACGATACCGAGGGTACGGCCACCCCAAAGATCAAAGTTAACACCACGAACTGCATCTACACGACCAGCCTCAGTGTTAAAGGAAACCTTAAGATCACGAACAGAAAGAACTGGATCTCCTGTTGGTGCACCCTTAGGACCATTTGACTCAAGCAGCTCATAGCGTAGGACATCATCCATCTCTACATTTCCCTGCTTTGCAGAAGTATTAGTAATGTCAGCCATTATGCACGCTCCGTAGTTTCTTCAGAAACGATGCTTCCCTCAAGATCACCGAGCTGAGCGTCATCCTTGGAAGAATCCTCTTCCTGATCTTTAACGCTACCAGCAGCGCGTGAATAAGGGTCAAAGGCATCGCGAAGGCCGTCGCCGATGAGCTGCAGGCCAACACAAACAACAATCAGAAATGCCGATGGAATCAGAATCATCCATGGAGTAGTAAGCATTGCAGAAGAACCAGCACTCAGAAGGTAACCAAGAGAAGTATCTGGTGCTTTGATACCAAGACCCAAGAAGCTGAATGCAGTCTCAGAGTTAATGCCACCAATAACAGCCAAGACCAAATCAATAATAAGAATTGAGCCAAGGTTTGGAATAAGGTGACGAACAATGATGGTAAATGGTGGAACACCCATGTACTTAGCGGCCTTGACGTAATCTCTCTCACGCAAAGACAGAGCCATGGTGCGGATAGTACGCGCGCGGCCAATCCAACCAAAAGCCGTCAGACCAAAGATAAGCATGAGCCAACCAGACTCACCACCTGCTGCACGAACAATCATAGCAACCAGCAAGAAGCTAGGAATGACCATGAGCATATCAAGAAGCCACATACCAATCTTCTCTGGAATGCCACGGACATAGGCAATGGCAGTACCAATAATTGCAGAGATGATAGTAGTCAAGATTGCGTAGCTAATACCAATGGTCAACGAACGACCAAGGCCGTGGACAACGCAGGCATACAGGTCAATGCCAGCACCATCAGTACCAAACCAATGCTTTGCATTAGGAGCCATGTTAATTGCAGTAAAGTCAGCATCTGTGTAATTAAACGGAGTGGCATATGGTCCAAAAACTGCAATGAGAACCATAATTCCAAGAATAATCAAACCGATTACTGCAGAACGCTGGCGGAAGAAACGCCTTGCAATCAGGCCAGCATAACTAATTCTTTTAACTTCTTTATTGTCAGACTTAGCATCTGCCTGAAGCTCACGCTCAGCGTTAGTAAGACCTGCATCAATGGAGACGTTTTTCTCGTCTTTATTCTGAAGCTCTTCTTTAGACATGTCCGCCTCCTTAGCTCATCTTAATTCGTGGATCAAGAGCAGCAGCAAAGAGGTCAGCCAGAAGAGCGCCAACAAGAGTCATTGCGCCAGAGAATGCTGCAACTGCAACTGCACCGTGAATATTGTTGTTGTTAATACAGTTAATGAAGTACTCACCAAGACCGTGAATTGCAAAGACCTTCTCGGTCATAACAGCACCTGTGAAGATACCTGCAAGAGAGAAAGCAACTGAAACAGCGGTTGGAATCAAAGAAACGCGAAGAGCGTGCTTACGAATTGCCTTCTTACGAGTAAGTCCCTTTGCGCGAGCAGTACGGACATAGTCTGCGTGCATCTCGTCAAGCAGGTACGTACGCTGAGAGAGGTGGTAACCAACGGAGCTTACGATAGTAAGAACAATGGTTGGAAGAATAATGTGCTGGAGGAAGTCAATGAGCCAAGTGAAAAAGTTTCCGGTATCTCCACTAGAAAGGTCGGTAACGTAGAAAATACGAGAACCGGCACGTGCGTTAATCTCGATTGCTGCAAAAACAATCAAGATTGCCATAACAACGGTTGGGATAACCAGCAAAACCGAAGCAACACCACTTAAGAAGCGGTCCTGCCACTGATACTGACGTTGGGCGGTATAAACGCCCAGGCTAACACCAATAACAACTGACAAAATAGTTGCTGGAGTCATAAGCTCAATAGAAGCCATAAACTTAGAGCTCATCTCACGGTTAACGTTATCGCCTGTTGGAGTCATACCAAGATCAAACTTGGTAAATAGATTGGTAACCCAAACCTGATAACGTTCAATAACTGGAGTCTTATCATTCAGATTAGTCCTATACAGGTTTTCCTCAATAGACTCCTGTGGAGGACGTGGAGTACGCTGCTCAAAGTTGGAGCGTGGGTTCATAAATGATGATGCGAGGAAGAATGTGAGCGAAGTTGCAACAAAAATCATCACAATGTAGCTCAAAATCCTCTTTGTAACGTACCAAACAAACCGTGCCATTGACTCTCCTCACCGCCTTGCGCTTATCCACCCGATAAGCGAGGTTTTCTCGGTATGGCAACCTAGCATTCCTACAACAAACATGCCGTGAATACACAGCAAAGTGCAATTTTACCATGGATAAGCTGCTTAACCCAAAAAATATCTCTTAGATAAGCAAGATTATGCATACCAATCCCAGTAAAACGTATCCACATATAATGACTGTTAAAGTCCAGCGTGCAGGTCACAATCAAATTTGTTTACATATGAGAAACGTTATTGAAAATTCTGTTAAGAAGTAACAGACAACTTCTATCTGCCGCACACAGCTTTTTTTGCTGGTATTCCTAACAGCAAATTTTCACATGCTCCGCAGGCTACGAATAAAAAATGCCGAGAAACTCGGGTTTCTCGGCAGATGATTCAAATATGCAAGCGACTGCTTAGCCAATAGCACCAACAGGGAACGTCAAAGCCATCACAATAGCGCAAACCATAAAGATGGTTGTAGTGATGACGGTAAGGCGATCAAGGTTCTTCTCCATAATGCCTGAACCAGCGCTTGCGTTATACATAGATGCAGCAATCATGTCAGAAACGCCGGTGCCCTTTCCGGAGTGTGCTAAAACAAGCAGCACCGTCAAAATGCCAGAAAGTACAAACAGCACTAAAAGAATTGTATTCAGAACGCCCACGAGGTTCCCCCTCTTGCTGGCGAGAAAATCCAGCCCTAGTTATTTTCACGTACAAGAGAAAAGAATAGCACACGCCACTCCCCTTTGGGAATGACGTGTGCCAAGTTGCAAAACAAACAAGAACTTAACAAATGAGCCAAGTGCCTCACCGGTGGTAAGGAACTTTGTCAGAGTTTAGTTCATTGCGCTCTTTACCATTGCAACGAAGGAATCAGCCTTGAGCGATGCGCCGCCAACAAGTGCGCCGTCAACGTCCTCTTTCTCGAGGAAGCCACCAACGTTCTCTGGCTTTGCAGAGCCACCGTAAAGAATACGAATACCGTCTGCAATTTCTGCACCAAAGATCTCCACCAAGGTCTTGCGAATTGCACCGCAAACTTCCTGAGCGTCATCAGCAGTTGCAGTCATACCAGTACCAATTGCCCAGATTGGCTCGTAAGCAATAACGTACTTGGAAGGATCTGTAATCTCTAGACCCTTGGTATCTGCCTTAATCTGGTCAACAACAAACTGAACGTGAGTACCGGCGTTGCGAACCTCAAGAGACTCACCGCAGCAAGAAATAGGAACGATGTCATGAGCCATCAGTGCCTTTGCCTTGCGGTTAATGTCCTCGTCGGTCTCGCCAAAGTAGCCACGGCGCTCGGAGTGACCAATGATGCAGTAGGTTGCGCCAACAGAGGTCAGCATTGCTGGAGAGGTCTCACCAGTAAAGGCACCAGACTCCTCCCAGTACACATTCTGTGCAGAGAGAGCAACGGAAGAGTTGGCCTGGGTAAGAACCTCAGAGACACCCTTAAGGTCTACAAGAGGTGGAGCAATAACAACATCAACGTTTCCGGTACCGGAAGCAAGCTGATCAACAATTCCCTGAGCAAGCTCAACGCCCTCAGCGAAAGTCTCATTCATCTTCCAGTTACCTGCGATCATACGATTACGCATCGAGAAGCGCCTCCACTCCTGGAAGTGCCTTACCCTCAACAAGCTCCATGGAAGCGCCGCCACCAGTGGAAATCCAGCTCATCTTGTCAGCAAGGTGGAACTTGTTAACTGCTGCGACGGAATCGCCGCCGCCGATGATAGAGGTGCAATCAGCATCTGCAACAGCACGAGCAATAGCCTCGGTGCCCTTTGCAAACTGGTCAAACTCAAAGACGCCCATAGGACCATTCCAGAAGACGGTCTTTGCGCCCTTGATTGCCTCAGTGTAAAGCTCAACAGTCTTAGGACCAATGTCCATACCCATGCGGTCTGCAGGAATCTGGTCAGAAGGAACTACCTCACCAACAGCGTCCTCACCAAAGTGATCGGTAACAACGTTGTCAACAGGAAGCAGAATCTTAACGCCCTTCTCCTCTGCCTTCTTGAGCATCTCGCCTGCGCGCTCAATCCAGTCTGGCTCCTGAAGAGAAGTACCAACGGTATAACCCTTAGCCAGGAAGAAGGTGTATGCCATACCGCCGCCGATGATAAGGGTATCAGCGGAGTCGATAAGGTGATCAAGAACACCAATCTTAGAAGAAACCTTGGAGCCACCAACGATAGCTACAAGTGGGCGCTCTGGGTTAGAGAAGATAGAGGTAAGAGTGTCAACCTCTTTCTCAAGCAGGAAGCCAGCGTATGCAGGAAGGAAAGCTGCTGGTCCAACAACAGAACCCTGTGCACGGTGAGCGGTACCAAAGGCGTCAAGAACAAAGACGTCACCATAAGATGCAAGGGTCTTTGCAATCTCTGGATCGTTCTTCTTCTCACGCTTGTCAAAACGGACGTTCTCAAGAACAAGAACCTCGCCGTCCTTGAGTGCGTCTACAGCCTCACGGGCCTTCTCGCCATAGGTGTCCTCAACAAACTTAACCTCGTGGCCAAGAAGCTCAGCAAGCTTCTCTGCAGCTGGGCGCAGGGAAAGCTCTGGCTGGAAGCCGGTGCCATCTGGACGACCAAGGTGGCTCATCAGGATGACCTTTGCGTTGTGGTCGAGAAGATACTGGATGGTTGGAAGTGCAGCGCGAACGCGGGTGTCGTCAGTAACAACGCCGTCCTTCAGAGGTACGTTGAAGTCAACGCGCATAAGAACGCGCTTACCGTCAACATCTGCATCGCGGACAGTCTTCTTTGTAAAAGCCATGTCACTCCTTTAAATACGTTTCCAACAAAAGAAGGCGCGATCGCGGCAGATGCTGCGACCGCGCCTAAGGCGTCTATGTAACTAGAACTTAAGCAACGAACTTCTCGAAGTACTTGATGGTGCGGACCATCTGAGAAGTGTAGGAGTTCTCGTTGTCGTACCAAGAGGTGACCTGAACAAGAGTGGTGCCATCGCCAAGGTCAGAGCACATGGTCTGAGTTGCGTCGAAGATGGAACCGTGGGTCTCACCGACGATGTCGCGGGAAACAATGTCATCCTCGTTGTAACCAAAGGTCTCTGGAATGGTCTCTGCGTAAGCCTTCATTGCAGCGTTGACCTCGTCAACGGTGACCTTCTTGTCAACAACAGCATAGAGGTTGGTGAGGGAGCCAGTTGGCGTAGGAACGCGCTGAGCAGCACCAATAAGCTTGCCGTTGAGCTCAGGAAGAACAAGGCCAATAGCCTTAGCAGCACCAGTGGAGTTAGGAACGATGTTCTCTGCACCAGCACGGGAACGACGGAAGTTACCCTTGCGCTGTGGGCCGTCGAGGATCATCTGGTCACCAGTGTATGCGTGAATGGTGGTCATGATACCGGACTTGATAGTTGCGAAGTCGTTAAGACCCTTTGCCATAGGAGCAAGGCAGTTGGTGGTGCAGGAAGCTGCGGAGATGATGTTGTCATCTGCAGTGAGGGTCTCATGGTTAACGTTGAAGACAACGGTTGGAAGGTCATTGCCTGCAGGAGCAGAAATGACAACCTTCTTAGCACCAGCGTTGATGTGAGCCTGTGCCTTGTCCTTAGAAGTGTAGAAACCGGTGCACTCAAGAACAACGTCAACGTTGAGATCGCCCCAAGGCAGGTTGTTAGCGTCTGCCTCCTTGTAGATAACAATCTCGTGACCGTCAACGATGATGGAGTGGTCAGTTGCCTCTACCTTGTGATCGCGGGAATAGTTGCCCTGAGTAGAGTCATACTTCAGAAGATATGCAAGCATCTCTGGAGAAGTAAGGTCGTTGATTGCAACAATCTCGGAACCCTCGTGACCAAACATCTGCCTAAATGCAAGGCGACCAATGCGGCCAAAACCGTTAATAGCAACCTTTACTGCCATACGTAATGCTCCTTTCGGTGACCCAGAGCCATTCTCCGGATTCATTAACATTTAAACCGTACACCGAGTATTTTACCGCACTCGCCGATAACTTATGCATCTTTTTCTAAATCCTGAACGATTTTTTCTAAACGAAGCAATCGGTGATACATGGCGGACTTGGATACGGGTGGTACAAACGACTCCCCCAGCGCTGACAATGACAGCTCAGGGTTATCTTTTCGCGCAAGACAAAAATCTCTGACCGCTGGCGGCAGAGCTCTAAGTCCAACGAGTTTCTCGGCCTTTTCTATAAGTGCCAACTGATCTGCCGCTGCATTTGAAGAGCGTGTTTGATTTGCCATCTCTGCATTGACAACTCGGTTGACGTTGTTGCGATAATGCTTTTGCACACGCGTAAACGCAATAGCGCGCGCCATAGTGGGCGCACCAATCTCTCGCAAAAACTTGATGATGTCATCAGAGCTCTTAAGGTAGACAGCATAAATTTCTCTGGTTCGCATGAGCGCATTGGTATGGCGGTTACGATGATTAAGACGCGCCTTGACCCCAATGGATCCCATAAGTTTTACCAGCTCAGTGGCAAATCTTTCTCCCGAGACAGCAATCTCTAAGTGAAAATCTTTTAAGGGATCGGCCAAAAATCCGCCCGCCATAAACGCTCCGCGCAAAAAAGCTCGCTGCGCCTGCTTGGTGCGGATAACGCTTTTTGGAATGCCACTTACCAGGCCTTCTCCTGGTATATAAATGCCAAGAGCGGAAAGTGCTTCTGCAAGCGAATCCTGGTTAGAAATCTCAAGCAAATAGTTGCGTTTTTTATGCATGATAGAGCGACGGTACTCAACGGAAGTACCCAAATCAAACAAACGGCGAGAAGAACTAATAACTGTTCGGGCAACCGTACCGGTCTCGGTAACAATGCGAACGGCAAATTTGCCAGGACCGTGCATTGATAACGTTCCGGAAACACGAATAAGCGCAGAAAGCTGGGCTAATTCACAGTCCGTCTGAATTTCTGGTACGCTGACCAGCTCATTTTTTACCAAGGCAGTATAGGACATGACAGACTAACTTCTACTCAGCCTGCTGAGACTTCTTCTGAGCCGCATCAAGATCGCGATGGAACAGCGTTACGCGATAGCCCTGGCTGGTAAGATGCTCTGCGGTAGCACGGGCGATTGCAACGCTTCTATGCTGGCCACCCGTGCAACCTACCGCAATGGAAAGCAAGCTCTTACCCTCCTGCACGTAACCAGGCATAACCACATCAAGCAGCTCAAACCAAGACTTAAGGAATTTCTTAGTAGTGCCGTGCTCAAGGACAAACTGAGCTACTGGCTCATCAAGACCGGTAAGTGGCCTGAGCTCTGGATCATAGTAAGGATTGGGCAGGAATCGCACGTCAATCATAAGGTCAGCCTCAACGGGCAAACCATTTTTGAAGCCAAAGGAAAACACGCTGACATCCATAAGCTGCTGTTCAGCAAGCTCTGAAAATGCACGACGAAGGCGACTCTTAAGCGTATTAGTACGCATGGACGAAGTGTCTAGGACAACATCTGCCAGCGCTTTTATGTCTTGGAGCTGTGTGCGTTCCCTAGAAATTGCAGATAAGAGATTTTCTCCCTCCTGCGCCAAAGGATGACGACGGCGATTCTCGCTATAGCGACGCATAAGTACTTCGTCTGAGGAGTCCAGATAGACAATCTTGTACGTGAGCTCGTGATCTGCAAGAGACTTCAGAGCTTCAGAGATGTCATCAAAAAGACCTTGCGAGCGCAAATCGCAGGTAACGGCCAAGTGGCGGCCAACACCCGTGTTAATGCCCACAAGATTAGAAAGCTGCAAAATAAGAGCTGGTGGCAGGTTATCAATACAGAAATAACCCATGTCTTCAAACACATGAAGCGCCTGCGTACGACCCGATCCAGACATACCCGTAATAATGACAATGTCGGGAATAACTGAAGATGTAGGATCGTTTTTCTTCACAGGCGCTCCTTAAATACGTGACGAGAAAACCTTACCGCTCCAAGTGTTAATCCTCAAGTGCTGCAGCAAACCAAGAAGTAATTGAAGTTGGATGTGTAATGGCTGTACCTGAAACAACTGCCCAAGCGCCTGCATCCAGAGCATCTTTTGCGTCTTGTGGTGTGTGGACGTGACCCTCGCAAATAATGGCAATACCTGGGAATTCAGTAGTTGCCTGCTGGAGAAGGGCAATGTCCGGGCCATCGTCAAGCGTTGTATCAATAGCGGCCTTGTTGTGAGAAAGTGTGGTTGAAACAAGGTCACAACCAGCGGCAACAGCGCGACGGATGTCATCCATAGTCATGCAGTCAGCCATAATCAGCACGTCAGACTCTGTACGCAGAGTTGCAACAGTCTCTTCAAAGGTTCTACCATCAGGCCTTGGACGGTCTGTTGCATCCAGGGCAACAACATCTGCGCCGGCGTGAATACAAGCACGCGCATGACGAAGCGTAGGAGTAATGTAGACACCCTCATGACCCTCTTTCCAGAGGCCAATAACAGGAATTTCAACTCTGCCTTTAATGGCAGAGATGTCAGACAAACCCTGGCACCTAATAGCTGCAGCGCCGCCAAGCTCACAGGCGCGAGCAATCTGAGCCATGGTCTCTGGATGCCTCATAGGCTCACCAGGATACGCCTGGACGCTGACAATGAGTTTTCCTTTAAGTGACTCAACAAGCTCTGAATATGCCACGGTATTCTCCTCACAAGAATGTACGTACGTTAAAGGTGTCTGTCTTTGCGACATACCTAGTCAGCAAGCAATATGCCTGCTGACATGCTTATGCCTAAAGACGTGTCTCTAAATAACCAGGTAGAATAAGGTTTTCTGCAGCTCCAATAAGAGGAGCTTCTCCACCAAGCGTGCCCTTCACAAGAGGCGTTGCCTGAACGGGAGGCATTGCCTGCAGCTTAAATGCAGCTTCAAGTGCCTCGTGCCAGTACTTGCCGCACTCTGCAACGGAGCCAGACAGGATGATGACAGAAGGGTCAAGCATGTTACACATGCTTCCCAGAACCTCACCAAGTGCGCGGCCAGAGCGCTCCTCTGCAGCCTGGGCGATCTTCTCGCCAGCAAGAGCTCTGCGGTCAATCACTGCGCCATCAAGAGCAGAACCGTCTTCAAGCGTGTCGGAGCCGCCGAGGCGGACATACTCGCGGATAATGCCAGGACCTGCAGAAACAGGCTCAAGGTGAGAAGTTCCACCACAGGGGCAATCAACGCCTGCAGCTGCTGGAGTTGCAACGTGACCAATGTGACCAGCCTCGTCGTGAGCGCCCAGCATCAAAATGCCGTGGTTCACAAAAGCGCCACCAATGCCCGTGCCAACCGCTACGGTTAAAACGCTATCTTTGCCGTGACCAGCACCGTGACGAGCTTCGCCCAGAGCGTGAGCATGAACGTCATTAAGGACGCTGCACGGAAGGCCAAACTCACTGGTAACTGCTGCGCCAAGAGCAGTTCCGCCCCAGCCGGGCATAAGCTCGTTTGCATAGGTGATATCTCCGGTGCGAGGGTCAACAACACCAGCAGAAGAAATGCCCACGCCAGAGATGGTAAGGCCCAGTTCCTCCGCACGAGAAAGAGCCTCTCTAATTGCCTGGAGAACGGTGGCAAGAACCTGCTTGCCACCCTCTTTTGCGTTAGTTGGGACCTTCTTTACGGACTGGACGTTTGGAGCATCAGTGCCGTTAAGGGTGACTATGCCGCAGGCAATTTTTGTACCGCCAATATCAACGGCGCAAACATGTGTTGGGGAAACAAACTTAGAGTCCATAGTGTCCCCTCTTGTTTAGAGAAGGCCGTTTGCAACAAGAACCTGCTTGATTGCCTCACGGTTCTGGCCATCAAGTGGCTTAACAGGACGAGGCATCTGGTCAGAATCAAAGATGCCCATGAGGTTAAGGGCGCACTTGAACGCACCAACGCCAGCACCATAGCCCTGAACGCCTGAAGTGACATCAAAGATGTGGGAAATCTCGTTAAGTCGGTCCTGCTCACGCTTGACCTCTGCCCAGTTACCTTCCTGAGCTGCCTTCCACATGCGGACGTATCCCTCTGGCTCAACATTAGCAAGGCCAGGAACAGAACCGTCTGCGCCAGAAAGAAGAGCGCCGTCAACAACAATCTCATGGCCGGTCAAAAGGGTCAGAGGGTGACCGTTCTTCTCGTTCTCCTGAACAAGATACCTAAAGGAAACGTCATCGCCAGAAGAGTCCTTAACGCCTGCAAGAACACCCTCTGTGCCCAGACGAGCAAGCATCTTCCAAGGAAGTTTAGTATGAACGCAGACAGGAATGTCATACGCAAACAGAGGTGCATCCAGCTCCTGGTGGAGAATGCGGAAGTGCTCCTCAACATCAGCTGGGCCGCCAAGTGCGTAGAAAGGAGCGGTTGCTACAAGAGCATCTGCACCCAGTGCGAGGGCACGACGACCGTGCTCTAAGACACGCTCGGTCTCGGTATCGATGATGCCCACAAGGACCGGAACGCGGTGGTCAACAATGCGGACAGCCTCGCGCACAATCTGATCACGACGCTCATCAGTTGCAAAAACAACCTCGCCAGAAGAGCCAAGGAAGAACAGGCCGTCTACGCCAGCCTCAATGAGGCGGTTAATAGAGCGCTCAAACGACACAACATCAAGCTGATGGTCTGGGGTATCTGGGGTTACAACTGGTGGAACAACACCGCTAAATGGTACGTTACTG
Source organism: uncultured Atopobium sp. (assembly GCA_937905925.1). Lineage (GTDB taxonomy): Bacteria > Actinomycetota > Coriobacteriia > Coriobacteriales > Atopobiaceae > Lancefieldella. The sequence goes on along the minus strand of CALCXO010000022.1, from coordinate 46,418 downwards.
GACATGCTTTATCCTTTCACACGTTGGAAAATCCAACTGGTTTCATACAACAATGTACTGAAGTAGCCGACCAAAGCATTGATCAAAAGCAACTTCAAAGAACCTACGTAATTATAGTCCGCTTAGTTATGACAAAGCCCTGATATAACCTCGCAGAGATAGTTGATTTGCTCGTTCTCAAACTGATTAATACGCTCGTGGCCAAACTTGGGATATACACGCATCTCTTTCTGCCCCGTCAGGCGATTGTACAGCGCAAACGTTCCTTCAGTTGGAGCGCTCTGGTCCAGCAGCGCCGTGCCGATAAGCGCAGGCACACGCACCAGCTCTGCCGCGCACGCGCTGTCGAGAAGACCGACCGCGTCGATGGCTGCATCTGACTGCAGAGTATCTCCACAGCCGACATGTGCTCGCAGGGTTGTTGCGTTGTCGGCAAAGAGCGGGTTCAGCGCCATGGTAGCGCTCACTGCCTTGGGCAGAAGTGCTGCTGCAAACAAAGCCTGCGAGCCGCCTAGACCTTCTCCCCAGGTGACGGTTGTGCGCCCGAGGAAGCGCGATGCAACCGCGGTAGTTACCAGTGCGTCATCGATGAGCTGCTTGAGCGTGGAGGATGCGGCGTCATCTGGGTTGATGAGCGCGCGGGCAAGCTCCTCTGCCGTCAACGCTCCCCTCCAAGCATCTTTGAGTGACGCTTCGCACGGGCGAGCCTCTAGGGCCACGACGGGCAGACCAAGTGCCGAGAAACGCAATAGGTGCAGCCAGCTACGCACTCCCCGACCAAGATCGGAGAAGAGCACCACCGCGGGCAGTTTTGCCGAGGCGGACAGCTCTGCTGGGGCGGACAACTCTGTCGCAGCTAGCGGTTCTGCCACCGACACACCTGCTGGAAGAATGACGCGAGCACGCAGCTGCGTCTGGTCAGTTGAGGTGAATGTGATGCGCTTAAACGTTGCCGCCTGGGTAGCAGACGGAAGCTCAACCACACTCTCTACGTGCGCATTTTGTGCAAACGCTACGGACGTCTCCCAAAATGATTCAAAGTTTGATGGTCTAAGCCACGCACCGCGATAAGAACGGGCATCTTCAAGCCTTTGTGTTAAACCCCTCATGCTTTCACCTCGCCTTCTGCTTGAGCAGGAAATGACGAGTCCAACTCTTCAAGAGCTTGCTCTCCCTTGTCTGAGCAGAAGAAATCAATGATCTTATCGTCAAAATCGCCAATCTCTTCATGCGCATATCCGGGATAAAGAAGATGTCTCTTTGGGCAGGTCAAGGCATTGTAAGCCGCAAACTGAGCCTCGGGAGGAACTACCGGGTCATCAAGTCCGGTGCCAAAAAGCACAGGACAGGTAACCAGACGCGCAAAATTAGCTGAATCAATATAGGCAAGCTTTGCAAAGACCTCATCAACGCGAGAACCATCTGCGTCAAACCAGCGGGAATAATAGCGGATCCCCTCGTAGGCAACCTCATCAGCATTAAGCTCCCACACACACCTAAAATCAGTGAGGAAGGGATAAAGAATTGCTGCCCTATTAATCAGGTCTTGATTGAGTGCGCAGGTAGCAAGACCAATGCCGCCTCCCTGCGAGGCGCCGTTTACAAAAACGCGATCTGTATCAATTCCTTCAAGCTGTCTAACAATTCTGCAGAGCAAGCGAATGTTCTGATACAGATGAACAAAGTAAAGGTCCTCTACAGGTCCATCTAGTCCAAGCACCAAGTGGCCCGAGACAGTAGTGCTCTTATACGAGCTTCCGTCCAAGCTGTGGCCGCCTTGTCCAGGATTATCAAGCGCAATCAGCGAGCAGCCCAAGCCCAAAAATGAGCTCTGCTCAAACCAACTGCGAGAAGATCCTGGATAGCCATGAAACTGTAAAACAAGCGGAGTTTGTACGCCTGAGGCAGTCTGTGGTCGCAGGTACTTTGCGTAGATTTCCGCGCCATCAATGCCTACAAATGTAAGATCAAAAAAGTGAGCTGAAGCAGTTGACGTGACCTCTGTTGAAGGAACAATCTGCCAGCTGAGAGGGGCGTTATCTGCTTCCTCCATACGTGCCTTCCAAAACGCCTCAAAATCCGAAGGATAGGGCGTCAAAGCATGAGCTGCCTTCAACTCTGTCAGCTCAAGCGTCTCTTGGTGCATTGATCCACCTAACAAGCTAAAAGAGCGCAGCCTAAGCTGCGCTCTGGTCAAACAAAAACGTAAGCGCTACTCACCCAGTTTAGGATGAAGCAAAGATGGTGCAGCACCCAAAAGCGTCTTAGTGTAAGGATCTGTTGGATGCTCAAAGACCTGCTTAGCAGGACCATCTTCCATAATCTGGCCGTGATTCATAACAATGATGCGGTCAGAAACATAGCGGACAGTCTGAATATCGTGCGAAATAAAAATCATCGAGAGGCCCAGCTCAGACTTGAGGTCGGTGAGCAGGTTCAAGATCTGTGCGCGAACAGAAACGTCCAGTGCGGAAGTAGGCTCGTCAGCAATGATTGCCGATGGGTTCAGAGAAAGCGCACGTGCAATTGCAACACGCTGACGCTGACCACCAGAGAGCTGACCTGGAAGGGCGCGAAGTGCGGAATGTGGAAGTCCTACCAGACCAACAAGCTCATTAATACGGGCTTCTCGCTCCGCCTCTGTACCTACCTTATGCACGAGCAGTGGATCCATGAGCTGGTCTTTAACAATCATACGAGGGTTAAGAGCAGTTGCTGGGTCCTGGAAGACAACAGAGACAACACGGCCGATCTGCTTTCTAAGCTCTGGAGTACGCTTAGTAACATCCATTCCCTTGAAGTACACATGACCGGACGTTGGTGACTGAAGGCCACACATGACATTTGCAGTAGTCGACTTTCCGCAGCCAGACTCACCAACAATACCAATGGTCTCACCAGGCATAAGCTTGAGAGAAACGTTCTGTACTGCGTGAACCTTATTAGGCTTAAAGATTGAACCCGTACGTGTTTTAAACGTAACCGAAATATCATCGAGGAAGATAATTGGCTGTTCTTCAGTTGTTGTAGCCATTTACCTCACCTCCTTTTGAGAACGCTCAAGGTAAGGCACAAGACCATGCTCCTTCAGATACTCATCAGGCAGCTCGGAGAAACGATGGTGTTTGCCAGGAATCTCCTTGATAACAGGGTGAACCTCAAGACCCAAGTCTGGGTGGCTTGAACGAGGAGCAAACCTATCGCCTGTTGGGAAGTCTTCTGGAGAAGGAACAGAACCTGGTACCTGGTGAAGCCTAGTACCATCCTGTGCGCCTTCCTCAATGGAAAGAACAGAGCCGAGAAGACCGCGGGTGTACTCGTGAACAGGATTGGTCAGAAGCTCAGTAGTAGCTGCCTGCTCAATAACCTGACCTGCGTACATAACGGTAATCTCAGAAGCAACCTCTGCAACAAGTGCAAGGTCGTGGCTTACAAAAATCATTGCGAAGCCAAGACGACGCTGGAGGTCATTTAAGAGCTTGATGACCTGCTTCTGAACAGTAACGTCCAGAGCGGTTGTTGGCTCGTCGCAGATAACTAGAGAAGGATCGCGGGTAAGTGCCATAGCAATCAGAACACGCTGACGCTGACCACCAGAAAGCTCATGTGGATAAGACTCAAGCGTACGCTTTGGATCCAGGCCTACAAGCTCCAGAAGCTCCTCTGCAGAACGGGTTCCTCCCCTGCTAGTAAGCTGCTTCATCTGAGAAGAGATAAGCATGGAAGGGTTCAAGGAAGACAGAGCATCCTGGTAGACCATTGCAAGCTCGTGTCCAAGCAGCTTGCGATGCTCTTCTTTGGAGAGCTTCAGGAGGTCTTGGTCTTTGTAGAGGACCTCACCAGTGATGGTTTCCTTTGGATCAGTCAGACCCATGATAACCTTGGTAGTAATAGACTTGCCACAGCCAGACTCGCCAACCAGTGCCATGCACTGACCAGGACGAACATCAAAGCTTACGTGGTCAACAACCTTAACGTCTCCGTGAGACTCAAAGCTGATGCAAAGATCCTTAACGCTAAGCAGTGGCTTTACATCAAAGTCAGGCTTCCGCCTATCAGTTCTGGACAGCTCAACCTCTTTAAGTGCATTAAGTCTGCGCTCCAGGGACTCTGCCTGCTCTGCATAGGCGCGAACTGGATCAGATGCAAGGATGTCATCTGCACGCCTAGAGTCAGAGTTCTCTGTATCAACAGGAGCGCCAGGTGCTGCTGCCATAGCGTCAGTAAGACCCTCGGAGAGGATATTCAGTGCCAGGCAGGTCATCATAATAGCCAGGCCTGGGAAGAATGCCTGCCACCAACGGCCAGCAAGAACGCCAGCACGAGCATCAGCCAAGATGTTACCCCATGTTGGAGTTGGCTCTGCAATACCTGCACCAATGAAGGTCAGAGATGCCTCAAAGATGATTGCGTCTGCAACAAGCGTAACGGTAAAGACCATGATTGGAGCAATGCAGTTACGAAGAACATGCTTCCACAGAATCCATGGTGCACGAGCACCAGAAACAATGGTTGCCCTTACGTAATCTTCGCCGTACTCGCTTACGATGTTTGCGCGAACAATACGAGCAATCTGTGGCGTGTACATAAAGCCAATAGCAAAGATAATTGAAGGAACGCTGTTACCCAGAATAGAAACAAAGACTGCTGCAAGAGCAATGCCTGGGAACGACATGATGATGTCGAGCACACGCATGATGACCTCAGAGACAGCCTTTCTAGAAACAGCTGCAATTGCACCAATAATTGAGCCACACAGCAGTGCCATACCCGTAGCACCAAAGCCAATGACCAGTGAATACTGACCACCATAAAGCATACGAGAAAGAATATCGCGGCCCTTATCGTCAGTACCAAAAATGAATCCATTGCCTGGAGCCTGACGAGCGTTGAAAATCTCAAGTGGGTTATGTGGAGCAATAAAGTTTGCAAAGACAGAAGCAAGAACAACAAAGACAAGAATGACAAGAGCAATCTTGGAAGCTGTCTTCATCTTCTTGAAGCCACCAAAGGTTGAACCCTTTGCTGCTGCTTCTTCGAGCTTCTCGACTTGTTTTTTTCTCATTTGTACCATCGCACTACACCGTCCTAATGCGTGGGTTAATCAAGATGTACAACATATCAACAACAATGTTGATGATGATGAAGGACAGTGCAACGACAACAACAACGCCCTGAACAAGCATTGCCTCGTTACCCTGGATGCCCTCGAGAATAGCGGTACCCATGCCAGGAAGGTTAAAAATAACCTCAATAACAACGGCGCCACCCATGAGGTAACCAATCTTGAGGCCAAGTGTGGTTACAGGGGTAATAAGAGCGTTGCGCAGTACGTTTCTTGCAATAACGATTCTCTCTGGAATACCAGCACCGCGAGCAGTACGGACGTAGTCCTTATCCAACTCCTCGACCATTGCGGTACGAACAATACGGGTCATCTGACCAGACATTGGAACCGCAAGTGCAAATGCCGGCATAATCATACGGGCAAGGTAGCCGCCAAGATTTACCGTAGGATCTGGTAGTGCTCCAGAGGCAGGCAAAAGCTTGAGCGTAGACGCAAAGACCAAAATCAAAAGAACTGCCAACCAGAATGATGGCGTTGCAAGACCGGCAATTGAGAATACGCGGATGATTTGATCGGGCCATTGGTCTCTATAGAGAGCCGCAATAACGCCCAACGTAAACGAAACTATTGCGCCAATAAAGAGACCCATAAAGGTTAACTGCATAGTTACTGGCAGAGCCTTTGAAATTCTTTCAGCAACTGAATAGTGAGAAGTGCCGTAGGTACCCAGGTTTCCATGAGCAACATCACCGATATAGCGTACATATCTCACAGGCCATGGGTCATCAAGGCCATTCTCAATGTGATACTGCTGGATAGCTTCTTCAGAAGCAGACTCTCCCAAGGCATTGTATGCAGGATCAACATGCGAGAAAGACATTAGGAAGAATACGAGAAAGGTGACGCCTAGAGCCATAATCGGCAGCGCAATAAGACGGCGTCCGATAAGACGTAATAGGTTGTTCACTATCTCCCCCTCTCTCTTTAAAACAAACCGTACAAATAAAATTTGATGAGACTTTGCACATCTCAGGACTGAATTTTGCGAACAAGAGCCCGAGCGTTATAAGTAAAACGCTCGGGCCCCAATGTATGAGATGCTAAGCGCGTGACGACAACAAATTAGCTAGCAGTAACTGTGTTGACATCAATGAAGGACAGGCCGGTGGTTCCGATGCCCTTGAAGCCCTTGAGAGCAACGCCGTTGCTGTTTGGCTTCTCGCTCCAGGAAGCGGTGAAGGTCTTAGCAAAGAGAACTGGGTACAGAGGTACGTTCTCAGCGATGATGTCGAAGCACTCGTTCCAAGTGGACTGCTGATCGGCACCAGACTGGCCAAGAGCCTTGTTCATGAGCTCGTGAAGCTTAGTCCACTCAGCGGACTCCTTCCATGGGCAACGCTTGGTCATCCAGACGTTATCGCCATACCACCAGTTGAGTAGCAGGTCGACGTCTGCACCGAAGCAGGAAGGATCGCCAGGGGCAAGCAGGATGTCCCAAGAGCCGTCAACTGCGTCAATTGCAGCATAGGTTGCTGGAGAAGTATCGGAAACGATGCTTACATTAAAGCCAAGTGCGTCAAGATCATTCTTGACCTGAGTTGCCATGGACTTAACCTGCTCGTTATCGGTGGTGCGAAGAACAACATCACCAGGAGTGATGCCAGACTCAGAAATGAGCTTCTTAGCCTTATCAACATCGTGTGCATAGACAGTAGATGCCTTGTGATAGTTAGCAAAGGAAGAAGGAAGGTAGCTGGTAGCAACCTCAGCTTGACCAGAGAATGCGTTTGCAAGCATCTTGTCTGTATCAAGTGCATAGAGGCATGCCTGGCGAACCTTAACGTTGTCCCAAGGAGCCTTGCCAAGGTTGAACATTGCAAAGCGGACACCAAAGCCCTGAACAGCGTCAACGGTGCAGCCTGCGCCCTTGAGCTGATCTACAGCGTCTGCAGGAACCATTTCCATAGCAAGAGTGGTTCCATCCTGCTGAGCGGTCAGACGAGCGGTTGGATCCTTAAGGACGTCATAGTGGAGCTTCTCGTCCTTAGCAGGAGTTGCGCCGTTGTAGTTTTTGTTAGGAACAAGGTCAAGAGTGTTGTCAGAGATGGACTCAAACTGCCATGGACCAGAACCAACTGGCTGCTTCTTCATCTCATCCTGGGAGCTGCTTGCTGGAACAACGCGAACAATGGACAGACGCTCCTTGAGGAGGGAGAAGTTAGCAATAGTGGTCTTAACGGTGACAGTCTTGTCATCCTTCTTCTCTACGGAAGCAATTGGGGAAAGCATTGGGACGTAAACGCTACCCTTAGCAGCGGAACGGTTGAAGGACTCAACAACGTCATCTGCCTTAACTTCATTACCATCAGAGAACTTTGCGCCGTCACGGATAGTAATCTCAAAGGTGTTATCGTCAACCTTCTTAGGATCAGCAGTAGCAAGCTCATTGAAGGTGGAATAGTCGTGGAAGTTAAGACCATAGAGGCCCTCAACTACCTGCCAGTTAACACCAAGAGCAAGTGCTGATGAAGTAGTAGATGGATCATAGTTCTGGGTTGAATAAGCGGTACCAGCAGTAATTGTGCCGCCGCCTTCCTTTCCAGATGGAGCTTCAGCTGCCTTCTGCTGTCCGCCACCGCAAGCGGTGAGGCCAAGGCCAGCTGCTACAGTTGCTCCGCCAAGGAAGCCGCGACGCGAAAGTGGACGGTTAATAAACTCGCTCATTTCTGCCTCTTTCTAAAAACTCTCCTTGCCACAACGTGGCACCAATGCCACTTGTGTGGCTTACATCTACATAACTATATGAAGAAAAGATATTTCTTCTGAACACAGTTCGCCCAACGGTATTAATTTCTCGCCCATTGGCTGCTCAAAATATGAAAACGTGTTTTGTTGTATTATTTACTGCATATAAATCTTAATAGCAGCTAAGAAGGCCCGCAGTTAGCGGGCTTTACTATTATTTTACCTTACTTAATATATAAAATATTTAACTAACTACATAAGTAGTAATTATTGTCAACTACCGTTTACCGACGTTTTACTACCGTTTGCCTTTAGAAATTACGGATATGTTGTGAAGATTAAACAAGAGTCAGTCCAAAATGAACTGACTCTTGTCTTAAAACAGCAAAAACACCACAAGATTACTTAACTAAATCTATAACACGCTCAGGATTTGCCATAAAGTCCAAGTGTTCTTCCCCTAATCGGAAGTTAATAATTTCCGATACGTGATATGCATCTTCTTTTATAACTTCGAAATCTCCGTCAGCTGGACTATAGCGGCCATAATAACCATCTGATCGGTAGCTTGGAGGCCATCCATTTTCTCCTGCAACTGACCAAACCAAGCACGGTAATTTTTGCTTATTCATTTCTTGTAACAGCCCAGCATTCCTTGTTTGAATCCACAGTTCTGATGAATATCCCGTAAATGCGCTTATAGCAAAGACTCCCAAATCTTGCTCAACAGTTCCAATAAGAACTCCATGAGAACTTATTGTCCAATAGAGCGTTATATTCATTATTACTGGGCCATCTTTGCTAACGCCCAAAAACGGGCCAGCAATCTCTGTATCTTCCAAGCTAATGTTATCAACAGAAGTAAAATCTGACTTTGAACCGTTTTTACAAGCATTATATTGTTGCACAACATACTGAGCTGCCTGCTTTTTTAACTCTGGCAGTCTCATAGTATTCAACTTAAAAATCCAGTTATTTATCAGCAAACCACAAATAACAAGAACTACCAATAATGACAGACCTTTTATAAACCTTTTCTACGCTGCATCTTCAGTCACCTCACTTAAGTCTGTGGCCGGTACTGACACAGGAACAATATTTGGATTTAAGACTTTTCTAGCAATGCCTTTTTGATCAAACAGAGAAAACACCTCAAGATTACTTAACTAAATCTACAACACGTTCAGGATTCGCCATAAAATCTAGATGCTCCTCCCCTAAATGAGATTCAATTATCTCTGATACTTGTTCATCGTTTTTTTCGATATCAAAATTTCCATCTGCTGGACTATATCTTCCTAAATAACCATCAGCTAGGTACGGTGGCGGCCATCCACTTAACCCGAAGCCAAAAATACTCCAAACTAGACATCTATAATTTCTATTATGCATTTCTTGTAGCAGCCCAGCGTTCCTTGTTTGAATCCACATTTTTGGAGTTCCAAAATTAGACCCAATGGCAAATAGTCCTAAATCTTGCTCAACTGTTCCAACAACCTTTTCTTGAGAGCTTATTACCCAATATAATTTTATATTCAATATAAGTTGGTTAGCTTGACTGACTCCTAAAAATGGCCCAGAGATAGTAGCGGTCTCTAAATCAATATTTTCTGCGGACCCAAAATCAGACTTAAGACCATTTTTCTTATTCTCATATTGTTGCACAACATACTGAGCTGCCTGCTTTTTTAACTCTGGTAGCCTCATAGTATTCAACTTAAAAAACCAGTTATTTATCAGCAAACCACAAATAACAAGAATTACAAATAATGACAGACCTTTTATAAACCTTTTTCTACGCTTCATCTGCTGTCACCTCATTAGAACTGCATGTAGCAACCGACGTAAGAGTAATGACTAGGTAGTTCTAATGATATTCCGAGAGAGTATGTTTGAACAGTTCATCCGCCGGTTAATGGTCATATTTCAGCGTTGAATGAAAAAAAATAAGAATGGCATCTTAATACGTCATAGCTACCATTCTTAAAGCAAATAACTCCATTGCCTGATTTGGCTTTAGAGATTATGTTTCTTCATCTTTTGCTCAAAGAGCTCGTTGATAATCTTTGTCATCTCTTCAACTTGTTGAGCACTAGGTTCACCCTCAAATGTAGCGTATAGCTCTGGATGCTTCTGAGCAATATATTCGCAAGACTTGCTTGTCGCATGACCACGAACAAAGAACGGAACACGCTTAATGTACTCAGGATTTACCAGTGCCAAGATCTTCTCGTCTGCTGTTTTACTCATGAGTTTCTCCCCTTGCATCTAACTTCTCATGTACAGTCATAGAGGATTCTTCCCAAGCTTTGAGTTCTTCATAAATAGTTTCTGCTAAGTTCACAGAAACACCTTTTACCTGAGAGATATCCTCAACACTTGCGGCCTTTAGGCGTTTAAAAGAGCCAAAATGGCGCATGATATCTTTTTTGCGTTTAGGTCCCACACCAGGGATTTCATCCAGAATAGAGACAGTCATTGCCTTATCTCTAAGCTCGCGATGGAAGGTAATCGCAAAACGGTGAGACTCGTCACGTACTTGTTTGATAAGGTACAGAGAAGCAGATCCTGTAGGTAACACTATTGGCGTGTCGTCCCAAGGCACAAAGACTTCCTCATCAGACTTAGCAAGACCACAGACAGGAATGTCTAGACCCAGTTCATTAAGCTGATTGATGGCAGCGGTCAGCTGAGGTTTGCCGCCATCAACTACCAGCAAATCAGGTCGTGAGCCAAAGCGCTCGTCTGCCATGCGCTCCGGACTATACCTTCTGCCCAGGACCTCCGTCATTGAGACAAAGTCGTTTGCTTCATCAAGCTCAGCACGGATCTTAAAGCGTCGATACTGACTCTTATCAGCCTTTCCGTTAGTAAAGACCACCATAGACGCAACAGTAAAGTTTCCATGAAGCGTAGAGATATCAAAACACTCAATGCGCAGTGGCGGCGCGTCAAGCGCAAGTGCGCTTTCAAGCTGAAGAAGTGCCTGGTTAGTACGGTCGTCAGCATAACCCGTGCGAATCATGTGGCGCATCAGCGCATGACGAGCGTTAGCGGAAGCCATCTGAAGAAGACGGAACTTCTCGCCACGTTGCGGGTGGTGAAGCACGCAGTTGTGACCTCGTTTTTGCGTCAACCACTCGGACAAAACCTCTGCGTCGAGAAGATCGATGGGCAGGTTAACCTCTGCGGGAATGTCAGCGGTTTCGTCGTAGTAGCGCTTCAAGAAACCCGAGACCAGCTCTTCCTCGGAAACGTCTAATCCTTTGTCCAGGATAAACTCAACTGATCGGATGGTACGACCTTCTCGCACAACAAACACGCAGGCAGCGGAGATGGTTTCTTCTCGATAAATGCCAATGAGGTCAATGTTGACTGAGGTAGGAAACGTGACTTGCTGGCGGTCGTCAAGATCAGAGAGTGAAGTCAGGCGGGACTTGAGCCTAGCTGCCTTCTCAAAATCCAGGTCAGCAGCGGCTTCTTGCATCTGGTCTTTGAGCTCAGAGACAATCTCGGAGCGATTTCCGCGGAGGAAGTTCTCTACCTGCCTGACGTTCTTTGCATAGGAAACGGTATCAATGGCGCCCACGCACACACCAGGACCCTTGCCTACGTGGTAGTCAAAACAGGGACGTCCCTTCTTTGCCAGCAGCAGGTTAGCAACGGCTGCGCCGTCAGGGTCTTTTTCTAGCAGGCGCTTAGCACGCTTCCACTCTACACACGTAGCAGAGCAGATAGGCACTACTTTTCTGAGCGTCTCAATGGTCTGGCGAGCGGCGTTAGAATCAGTGTAGGGACCAAAATAGCGCGTACCCTTCTTGTGTTTCTCGCGCGTGTATTTAATTGCTGGGAAGGTATCTGACTCGGTAATGGCAATGTAGGGATAGCTCTTATCGTCTTTGAAGTCCACGTTAAAGTACGGACGATACTGAGCGATAAGATTGCGCTCCAGCACCAGTGCTTCGTGCTCGTTTTCTACCACAATGTAGTCAAAACTACGCACGACCTGCATCATCAGTGGAATCTTGGCTCGATCATCTTGAAGTGTGACGTACTGCCTCATGCGAGCACGCAGGTTCTTAGCTTTTCCTACATAGATAACCTTGCCAGACCCATCTTTCCAGAGGTAACAGCCTGGATCAGTTGGCACCTGATCAACCTGCTCTCTGATGGATACCAGATCATCTGAAGGCTCGGAAGAAAATGACGGCGCAAGTCCCGGCGCCCCCGAAGGCACGTAGTTGGAATCAAGGTTGTTTTGAGAGCTATCTTTGCTACTTATAGCACCGCTTCTGGCCATACTATGACCTTACGCGAGAAACCAGTGAACGAAGCATGGCGGACTCTGGTGATTTAAAGAGGATTGCCAAGCCATAGGTAACCAAAACAGCTGGAATACCTGCAAAGATGCAGTACAGCACGCCATAGAGCGCTCGGCCGTCTGGTGCGCCAATACCAGCGCGCAGACCCACCATAATCAGAAGTGCCACCGCTGATCCTGCGAGACCAAAAAGAATTGAGCGGACAAACGCAAACACCATGGACGTAAGTCCAATCTGACCAAGGTGTTTACGCAGGCTAATCAACATAATGGTGTCAATGACCACGTAGAAGATGGCCGAGGTAGTTGCTACAAACATCATGCCAAAGTGAGAAGTGCCCACCAACAGCACCAAAACCTGGACGACAGAACCGAGGGTTGCTGAAACCGCATAAAGCGTCATGCGACGCATAGCAGAACAGACTTTTTGCAGGTACATACCAATGCCATACAGAGGCAAAGCAAGCGACTGACCAATCAAGAATTGCTGGGTTAACAACAGCTGATCTTCAGTGAACTTGCTTGCTCCAATAATAGAAACAAGAGGCATCGAGAAGATCATCAGATACATCATGAACGGTACGGTAAAGAAAAGGATTTGGTTGATACCGTGCTTAAAGTCCTTCTTGAACTGATCCATATTCTCTTTTGCCCAGCTATCAGATAGCTCGGTAAAGAGGGCTGTGGTAATAGGTACCGTCAAAATGGAATATGGCAGCGTATACCAAAGGCGAGCGTACGCCGCAATGGATGCGCCAGACGCGGAAACGCTGAGCTGCGAACTTGTCTGAACAGACATAGTTACAAACGTGGCAACCACAACGATCAAAGCAGGTGCACCAATCTTAAGCGTCTCTTTAAGTGCGGGATCTTTGAGGTTAATTCTCCACGAGAGCTTAATCCCCTTGCGCTTAAGTGATGGAACCTGAATCAGAACCTGAATTAAGACACCCAGGGGATTCCCCAGTGCAAGAATAAGAAGGCCCAGCTCAGGGTTTGTGTTAACCAAGAAAGCATACGCAAAGAACGATGCCGTAGTCACAAAGTTATTAAAGATAGGGGCTGCGGCTGGCCAGAGGTAGTCTCTTTCTGCATTCAAAACACCAGAGAAAATGGTGGAGAAACAATACAGCATAACCTCAATAACAAAGAACCTAAAGAAGTACACTGCCAGCGTTGGGTCAAAATCAGCACCTGCCGAGAAGGACTGTGTATACACCACTTCTGCAGCAAAGAAGAAACCTAGAACAGCAACAAGTCCAGTTGCAACAACAACAATGGAAAGCAGGTTTGAGGTGTAAGCATTTGCCTCATCCTGTCCAACTTTTTTCTTAATAGAGAGATATACCGGCAAGAAAGCTGTGGTGAGCATTCCCGCACCAACAAGCTCATAGAGCTGGTCAGGAAGAGTATTTGCAATGGAATAGCAGCTTGCAAGAACGGTTGCGCCCATAGCAAACGCCTGAGCCCAGGTTCTTAAAAAGCCCGTAATACGGCTAATCAGAACAAGCACGCTCATCATAGAGGTAGAACGGCTTAAGTCTTTTTGCTTGGACGCATCCTCTTCATCAGAAGAAGTCTCTTCACTATAAGAATTACCTGCGTCGAAGTTACCGTCTGACACAGGGCTGTTATCTGCCTCAGAGTTATCCTCCTCAGCAGCAACTTCCTCGAGCTTCTGGCTCACAATCTGCTCAAAGACTTCATCCTCAATTGGTTGATGAAACGTCTCTGGAACAACAATGGTGTCCACTACAGGAGGCTCATCAAAGGTCTGATCAAGAGCTTTGCTCAGAGTTTCTTCAGATAAGGTTCCATCAGAAGACTCTGCTGAAAGTCGCATATGTTTGGGCTGATATGCCACTAGTGCACCTCGCGAACAATATCTGCAAACGTAGCCGATACAAATGAAGCTAAATCTTCTGGAGAAAGCGTTAAACTGAGCCCGCGTTTTCCACCAGAGATATGGATGAGCTCAAAAAGCTGAGCGGTCTCGTCAATTATAGTGGGAAATTGCTTTTTCATACCAACGGGAGTACAGCCACCACGAACATAACCCGTTAAACCCTCAAGCTCTTTAACAGGCAGCAGGGAAAGGTTCTTTTGGCCGGACGCGGCTGCTGCTTTCTTAAGATCAAGCTCTTGATCTACAGGAATACAACACACCACATGCTCTCCGCTTGAAGACACGCAGACAAGCGTTTTGAACGCAGCGTCTGGATCTTCTCCAAGCATCTCTGCAATATGAGTTCCCAACTCACCAGAAGGAACGTCTTCGTCCACCTCGTAAGATTGGAGCTCGTAAGCAATGCCGGCAGCATCAAGCTCCCTCATGGCATTTGTCTTTTGAACCTTTGCCGTTTTTCTCGCCATATTATGCGCGCTTCTTCTGAGCTTTTTTCTCTGCAGCTAGACGTGCATTATCACGGTCAAGAATCTCTTTGAGGAACTTACCTGTGTGGCTTTCTGGTGTTGCGGCAACCTTTTCTGGCGTACCAGAGACAACTACGGTTCCTCCGCCGTCGCCACCCTCTGGACCCATATCAATAATACGATCAGCCATCTTAATGACATCCAGGTTGTGCTCAATAACAAGAACGGTGTTACCCGCATCAACAAGACGCTCAAGAACAACAATCAGTTGTCTGACATCCTCAAAATGAAGACCAGTTGTTGGCTCGTCCAGAATATAAAGAGTTTTACCGGTCTGTTGACGGTGAAGCTCTTTTGCAAGCTTAACGCGCTGTGCCTCGCCACCAGAGAGCGTAGTTGCAGGCTGGCCAAGGTGAATATAGCCAAGGCCTACATCGTGGAGAGTCTGCAGCTTGTTCTTAATACGAGGAATGTTTGCAAAAAACGCTAGTGCCTCATGAACGGTCATGTCAAGGACATCAGAGACAGACTTGCCGTGATAGAGAATCTCGAGCGTCTCACGGTTGTAGCGCTTACCGTGGCAGACCTCGCAAGGAACATAGACGTCAGGCAGGAAGTTCATCTCAATCTTGATCTGGCCGTCGCCCTTACAAGCCTCGCAGCGGCCTCCTTGGACGTTAAACGAGAAACGACCAGCTGAGTAACCACGAGCACGAGACTCTGGAACTGAAGCGTACAGCGCGCGCAGGTCATCCCAAAGGCCAATATAGGTTGCTGGATTAGAACGAGGCGTTCTTCCAATAGGACTCTGGTCAATATCAATGACCTTATCGATAAGATCGACGCCTTCAAGCTTTTTATACTCTCCCACCACACGCTTTGAATGCTGAACGGCATTGGTAAGCGCGGGCGCAAGGGTGTCGGTAACCAAAGAAGACTTACCAGAGCCAGAAACACCTGTGACTACTGTCAATGTGCCCAGCTCGATAGCGGCGGAAACGTTCTTAAGGTTGTTAGCGCTTGCTCCTGTAATCTTGATTTTTCCACGACCAGGCTTACGACGAGCCTCTGGCAGCCTAATCTGCTTCTTTCCCGTGAGATAAGCGCCCGTAATAGAATCGGGGTTCTTGACAATCTCTTCTGGGGTTCCAGCCGCAACAACGTGACCACCAAGCTCACCGGCGCCAGGGCCCATGTCAATAACGTAATCAGCTGCACGAATGGTATCTTCATCGTGTTCAACCACAAGTACGGTATTACCGCGGTCTCTGAGCTGCTTGAGGGTCTCAATAAGACGGTTGTTGTCTCTTTGATGCAGACCAATGGAAGGCTCATCCAGAATGTAAAGGACGCCCATGAGGCCGGCACCAATCTGAGTTGCCAAGCGAATACGCTGGGCCTCTCCACCAGAAAGCGATGCTGCTGCGCGAGAAAGCGTGAGGTAATCCAAGCCAACGTTTACCAAGAACTGTAGCCTTGCCACAATCTCTTTGACAATAGGACCTGCAATGACCTTCTGACGGTCAGTAATAGTCAGCTGCTTAAAGAACTCCAATGACTCCTTACAAGAGAGCTCACAGACCTCCCAGATGTTCTTCTCGCCAATCGTAACGGAGAGAATCTCTGGCTTTAAGCGGGCGCCGTGGCAGGTAGTACAGGGCATCTCGCGAATGTACTTCTCAAGATGCGTCTTCATATTCTCTGACGTGGTCTCTTGATACTTGTCAAAAAGGATCTTTCTGACGCCAGAGAACGTGGTGAACCAGTGTGTATTACGGCCGTCTCGCGTCTTGTAGTCAACGCGAATCTTAGTTGAACCAAGACCACCGAGAAGGGCGTCTTGTACCTTCTTTGGTAGCTTGTTCCAAGGCGTTGTATCAGACACGTCAAAATGCTTGCAGACTGCAGACAAAATCTGAGGATAGTAGTTTGAATGGCCAAAGAGACTTCCAAAAACGCCCTCTGATACGGACAGTTTTGGATCAGCAATGAGTGCCGCAGCATCAATAATTTTGCGAGTTCCTAGGCCATCACAGTCAGGACAAGCTCCGTAAGGTGCGTTGAACGAGAAATCGCGAGGCTGCAGGTCATCCATAGAGTGACCGTGAATTGGACAAGCAAGCGCCAGCGAATACTGCAAGAGCTCTTCTGGCATAGTCTCTGGATTGGATTTATCGGCCAGGAGCAATATGCCTACCTTGCCCTGGGCAAGCTTAGTTGCCTGCTCAACACCCTCAACAATACGGCCCAAAGAATCAGGACGAATGACAATACGGTCAACGACAACCTCAATATCGTGCTTGAGCGTTTTACCCAGCGTAATCTCTTCATCAAGTTCACGCACAACGCCGTCAACACGAACGCGAGAAAATCCTTCTTTGCGCAGGTCTTCAAAGAGCTTGACGTACTCGCCTTTACGGCCCAAAACAACAGGAGCCAAAACATAGGCTCTGCGTCCCTGACCAGCCTCAAGGATTTTATCGGCAACCTGATCTGTTGTCTGACGCTCAATAACGCGTCCACACTCAGGACAGTGAGGAGTACCCATACGAGCATACAAAAGACGCAGATAATCATAGATTTCTGTAACAGTACCTACGGTAGAGCGAGGATTTCTAGAAGTTGTCTTCTGATCAATAGATACAGCTGGAGAAAGACCGTCAATAGAATCAAGGTCTGGCTTATCCATCTGTCCCAAGAACTGACGGGCATAGCTGGACAAGGACTCAACGTAGCGGCGCTGTCCCTCTGCGTAAATGGTGTCAAAGGCAAGGCTTGACTTGCCCGAACCAGAAAGTCCCGTAATAACTACCAGCTGATCACGAGGGATATCAATGTCAATATCTTGCAGGTTGTGCTCTCGAGCGCCACGGATAGCAATTTTGCTTGAAGCCATAGTTCCTCACATAACCAGTTTGACGTGCGCGTCTCTTTTGACGCACCTACTGCCAAACAATAGAAAACAACATCAGTACACAGATGCAATTTGTGCGTACTGATGTTCTAGTATACCCAAGTTAGTGCTGCCAAAGCACGGCAAGCGCGCTTCCCTATTTAACACGAACCTTCATCACGGCCTTTTTAAGCTTAGAGCCAGATTTCTCCAGCGTGCAGCCTGGTTTGTGGGCATCAGATGGAGGTGTCACCATAAAATCACCTGCGTGCAGGGTGACCCATGTCTCTTCCCCAGGATTGGTATAAGCACCAAAATCAGCGTCAGTATTGAACTCACCCTTAAGAACACACTGTTCAAGAGGGGCAACGGCAATGCTTTCGGTGCCAGAAATAACTACGTGAATATCGGCGTAAATCTTATGAGCCTCATAGTCCTTCTCGCCAGGCAGAGCTGACTCAAACTCCATAACGTTCACAAAAACGTTATCTCCGTCAATTTCTGTCTTGCCCAAAGGCAGCTCGTCCAGATTGTGGGTTGTCAAAAACTCCGCAGCACAAGCCATATATTTCTGACCAAAGTCATTCTCAGATAAATTTTTAATTGACGAGAAAATCATGTGAACCTCCTACGTTCAGCTAAAGTGCGCCGAAAAGATTATAGCTATCTCGTTTGCCATAAAGTTCTATGGGTAGAATTAAGTAGTTACTGCATACAACTGCTACATAAGGAGAGATATGGCAGACGTAGATATTGATCGTGAGGCGCTTCGCAAAGAGATTGACGCTGCACTTCACGGCAAAAAGAAAGAGCCACAGCCACCTGCTGGCTTTGAACTCAATCAGCACTCAAGCGTTAAGCACATTATTGGCGTTGTTTCTGGCAAAGGCGGTGTTGGTAAGTCCTTTGTCACCGGCATTCTTGCTACTAACCTTGCTCGCGCAGGTAAGCGCGTTGGTATTCTTGACGGTGATATTACCGGTCCTTCAATTCCTCGTATGTTTGGCATCTCTGACGAGCGCTCTTACGGCGTTGAAGAGCAGCTTATTCCTATCGAGGATGCAAACGGTATCAAGATCATGAGCGCCAACCTGGTGCTTCAGAACGAGACCGATCCTGTTCTCTGGAGAGGCCCCGTTGTTGCTGGCGCTATTCAGCAGTTCTACAGTCAATGTAACTGGGGAGACCTGGATTATCTGCTGATTGATATGCCTCCAGGAACAGGCGACGTTGCGCTGACGGTATTCCAGTCCCTTCCTGTTGAGGGTGTTGTGATTGTTTCTTCTCCACAAGATCTTGTTCAGATGGTTGTGGGCAAGGCAGTGCGCATGGCAGAAATGATGCATGTACCTGTGCTTGGTTTGATTGAGAACATGGCATATATCACCTGCCCTCACTGTGATGAGCGTATTGAGCCTTATGGTCCATCAAAACTTGCTGAGACCGCAGCGGCATTTAACCTCAAGCCTTTAGGACAGCTTCCTATGGATGCAACCTTTGCACAGATTGCCGATAAGGGAACCTTTAGCACCGAGCTTCCAGAAGGCCTTGTCCCTGACGCAACACAGAGCGTTCTTGACCTGTAAGTTCTAGCTTCTAGAAGTTACACAACACAAAAGGTAATTGTCACTATGGCTCAAACAGCGCGCGTTAAAGAACGTCAAGCGGCACAGGCTCAACGTATCAAGCAGGTTCAGGCATTTCTGATGCCTGACCACATTGATGTTGCAATTCTTGGTGGTGGCGCAGCAGGTCTCTGCGCTGCCATCACTACCGCCGAAGCTCTTGGCGCAAATAAACGCGTTGTCATCTTTGAAAAAGCACTGGAGAGTGGCAGGACTATCCTGGCAACAGGTGGCGGTCGCTGCAACTTTACCAATGCAGATTTGAGCTTTGAGAATTTTTCTCATCCAGAGTTTGTTCAGGCTGTCTGCAAAGACAAGGACACGTTTCTTGCGGACATCCTGGCTTTCTTTAGGTCCAGCGGTCTTGCTTGGGCAACTGAAGACGAAGGCAGAATGTACCCTCTTACCAGGCAAGCGAGCTCCATCCAATCACTGCTGCTCAAGCGAGCCCAAAAAGCTGGTGTGCAATTTGCTTTGGGACGAGAAGTAACGTCAGTTAAGCCGCAGCGCAACAACTTCATCGTTGCCTTCAAAGAATGCTTTGCTGGCGAGAAAACCTATAAGGTCCATGCATCATCAGTAGTTCTAGCTACTGGTGGACTCACAACCACCAAACTTGCTGAAAGTCTTCAGCTGCAGACCACCTCACTGCGACCAGGACTCTGCGCGCTCACTTGCACTCCTCAGCCGCCAACAAGTCTTGATGGAAAGCGCGTACGAGCACACGCAACCCTTGTAAGAAACGGCGCGGTGCTCAAAGAGGAGTCTGGCGAGCTGCTTTTTAGGTCATTTGGACTCTCGGGCATCATGATTTTCAACTTGTCTCGCACAGCCTTGCCTGGCGACGTACTTGAGATTGATCTTCTCCCTCAGCTTAGGGAAGAGGAAGTTGCGGCAGCTGTAGAAGCTCACACCACCGACGGTCTTCTCGACCCACAAATTGCTGCTTATCTAGGTGCTCATGACTCAGTAGAGAGCACTATTACCAAGGCTCACAAAATAGCATTTACCGTAACAGGTACATCTTCCAAAGTTGTCCCACAGGTCTGTATTGGTGGTATTTCTGTTGAGCAAGTGAGTACAAACACACTTGAGGCGTACAACATTCCTGGTCTGTTTATTGCAGGAGAAGCTCTTGACATTGATGCTCAATGTGGAGGTTTTAACCTCTCGTGGGCGTGGAAGAGCGGTATGATCGCCGGTCTGGCTGCTGCAAAAAGTGCTGGTCAGAATTGTGAATCTTTGGAAGAGGACAACTAACATGCTGGAAGTATCAAACATTAAAGTTCATGTTGCTCCTCTTCGTAAGCATCCCGCTAAAGAATCAAAGGTGGGATTTGATGCGCTTCTTCGTACCCTTAGGGTTTCAGCAGATGACATTGACTCATATGAGCTGCATAAACGCTCAATTGACGCCCGTAAAAGAAACGATATTGTTCTTATCCTTACCTACCACGTAAACCTTAAAGGTGGACCTGCTGCGGAACAAAAACTTCTTAGCAAGATTCAAGGAAAACCTGTCGCAAAGCACATTAAGCTTGCTGAGCCAAATACTTTTACGCTTCCCAAAGCGAAGCAACCTGTTCCTTCAGAGAATCGTCCCGTTGTTGTAGGAGCGGGATGTGCGGGCTTGTTCTGTGCGCTAACACTTGCCAAGGCTGGTCTCAATCCCTTGCTCATTGAGCGCGGAGATGACGCAACAAGAAGAACTGCCGCAGTGGAGCACCACAATCAAACGGGACAATTAGATCTTGAAAGTAATATTCAGTTTGGCCTTGGTGGTGCTGGCACATTCTCTGATGGAAAGCTCAACACGGGTACCAAAAGTGCTTCTCACCGCTTTATTCTCGAGACTTTTGTAAAAGCAGGTGCACAGAAAAACATTTTATGGGATGCAAAACCCCACGTAGGAAGTGATATTCTTCCCGCTGTTGTGACCAACATTGTCACAATGATTGAAGAAGTGGGCGGAACTGTTTTATTTAGGACAAAGCTCACCTCCCTAGAGCGAACTTCAGAAGGCTCTCTTTCTGCAGTTCAAGTTGAGAAGACCAATCTAGACGGCTCGACTCAAACTGAAACCATACAGACTCGCACGGTAATTCTTGCAACTGGTCACTCCAGCAGAGACACGTATGTCATGCTTAAAGACAAAGGTATTTCTATGGAGAGAAAAACCTTTGCTATGGGTGTGCGAATTGAGCATCTTCAGTCTCAGATTAATAAATCGTTATACGGTCCCGAAGCAACCAATCCCGTACTTGGAGCGGCCCCCTACAAACTTTCCGTTCATCTTCCCTCTGGCAGAAGTGCTTTTTCGTTCTGCATGTGCCCTGGCGGCTATGTCGTCTCCGCAGCTAGCGAGAAGGGCGGTGTAGTCACAAATGGCATGAGTTTGTCTGAGCGCGCGGGCAAAAATGCCAACTCCGGTCTGCTGGCTAATGTATATCCTGAGGATCTTCCTGGAGATGACGTACTTGCTGGAATAGAACTGCAACGCTCTTGTGAGCAGGCGGCCTTTAAAGCGGGTGGTGGTGCTTATGTTGCTCCCGCTCAGCTGGTGGGTGACTTCCTACACAAGAAAGCTTCTACTGGACCGCGCTCGGTAAAACCGACGTATCCACGTGGTGTAACCTGGACCTCACTTGAAGACTGTCTGCCATCCTACATCTTACAAACCTTGCGAGAAGCTCTTCCGGTTATGGACAAAAAGCTTCATGGCTTTGCTCATCCCGATGCTGTTCTTACCGGAGTTGAAACAAGATCAAGCTCGCCTGTAAGAATTACCCGTGATGAAACAGGACAGAGCGTTAACACTCCAGGTGTATGGCCTGTAGGAGAAGGTGCTGGTTATGCAGGCGGCATCATGAGTGCAGCTGCAGACGGAATCAGAATAGCTGAGCTGGTAGTAGAGCACTACAACAACGCTTAGTGCTTGCCTCTATAACGTCTGCGAGTTGCGTGAGCACTGCCTTTTCTAGCTCCTGTTTTAAGCCTCTTGATAACATCATCTGATGTAGTACCTTCAAGCTGGCTTCTAATGGCTACAATCTGATCTCTGAGCTCTGCTGCATGTTCATAATCCATTGACGCAGAAGCTTCTGCCATCTCTGCTTCCATACCAGAAAGCATAGCCTCAACTTCTGAGTGCGGAAGATTTTGAAGCTCTTCAGCAAGCAATTCTGCAGGCATCTCAAGAATTGATTCTTGCTGTTCTTCAAGTGAATCTTCATCGTCAGAAGCGGTATAGAATTCTCCATTTTTGCGCTTACGCTTATCAAGATTTTCTGAAGCTTCGGCAATAAAGCCTGCAATATCTGTAATAGATTTTTTAACAGTTCTAGGCACAATACCGTGTTCTTTGTTAAACGCTTCCTGAAGCTCTCGTCGTCTTTTTGTCTCATCAATAGCAATGCGCATAGAGTCAGTAATTTTATCGGCATACATAATGACCTGGCCAGAAGCGTTTCTTGCCGCTCTACCCATAGTCTGAATAAGAGACCTTCTGTTTCTTAAGAAGCCCTCTTTATCTGCATCAAGAATTGCCACGAGAGAAACCTCTGGAATATCAAGTCCTTCTCGCAAAAGGTTAATGCCAACCAGTACGTCAATCTTTCCCTGGCGCAAATCTCTAATGATTTCTACGCGGTCAAGCGTAGCGGTATCCGAGTGCATATAGTTGACTTTAATGCCCTCATCTAGCAGGTGATCTGTAAGGTCTTCTGCCATGCGCTTGGTAAGCGTGGTAACAAGAACGCGCTCTTTTTTTGCTACTCTCTCTTTGACCTCTGAAATAAGATCATCAATCTGACCCCTTACTGGTCTGACATCAATCTTTGGATCTAGGAGGCCAGTTGGACGAATAATCTGCTCAACCTGTTGTTGGGCAACCGTCTCTTCGTAGTCTCCAGGAGTTGCAGAGACGTAAATAAACTGTGGAATACGTCCCTCAAATTCGTCAAACCTGAGCGGCCTGTTATCAAGTGCAGAAGGAAGTCTAAATCCGTGATCTACCAGCGTAACCTTACGAGACCTATCGCCCTCATACATACCTCTAATTTGAGGAACGGTAACATGTGACTCATCAATAATACAAATCATATCTTTAGGGAAATAATCAATGAGCGTATAGGGAGGCTCACCGGGAGCACGCCCATCTAAATGGCGCGAGTAGTTCTCAATGCCATTGCAATAACCCATAGTCTCAAGCATCTCTAGATCATAGTTTGTCCTCTGAGCAAGACGCTGAGCTTCTAGCAATTTATCGTTTTCTTTAAGCTCTTTAACACGAGCTTCCATCTCTTCCGAGATGGTTGTAAGAGCATGGGTAATCTTTGGACGCTCAGTAACGTAGTGAGATGCTGGCCAAATTGGAATAGCATCAAATTCTCTCAGCACTTCTCCCGTTACATTGCTAACCTCTGAAATACTTTCTACTTCATCACCAAAGAACTCAATACGCAGGGGATTTTCTGCATACGGTGGAAATACATCTACAACGTCTCCGCGGACTCTAAACATACCACGCTGCAGGTCATAATCATTTCTATCGTACTGGACATCAATAAGATCTTTAATAAAATCATCACGCTCAAGGGGGACAGATTTATCTACATTAGGAGCAAGACCTGCATAATCTTGAGGGCTGCCAATACCATATATACACGATACAGATGCAACTACAATGACATCTCGTCTAGATAGAAGCGATGAAGTTGCCTGGTGACGGAGCTTCTCTACCTCTTCGTTGATGGAAGCGTCTTTTTCTATATACGTATCAGACTGCGGAACATATGCCTCTGGCTGGTAGTAGTCATAGTACGAGACAAAGTACACAACTGCGTTGTTAGGAAAGAGCTCCTTCATCTCTGAAGCAACCTGTGCAGCCAGTGTTTTATTGGGCTCCATAATAAGCGTGGGGCGGTTGAGCTTCTCGATAGTTTTAGCCATAGAGAAGGTCTTACCCGAACCCGTAACACCTAAGAGCGTCTGGTACCTAAGCCCGTCTTCAATTCCTTGGGCAAGCTTTTCTATTGCCTGTGGCTGATCACCTGCAGGCTCAAAAGGAGATACTACCTGAAGCTTCTCTTCTCCTGCTTCACGACCAAACCGGCGCAGTTCAGCACCTATATATTCTTTATGTTGATCTTCAGCATGAGATGCATCCATGAGATTCTCCTTTTCTTGTGAAAGTAGTATACCCCACTTCTCAAAACTGAAACACTTGTTCTATACTATTTATAAATTGCAGTATAGTTTCAAAGTGTGACGGGTAATAAATACATTACCTATATGCGTTAAACTAGCATTTAAATAAATAAGTTACATCAGATAAAGGAGATACCTTGGGCGTCTCAGATCTTTTCTCGCTAAATAAAGCTTCAAAGCAACCTCAGGGTTCTACCCTAGAGAAGATTTTACTGCGCTCAAATAATGTCATTGCCGCTCTTAAAGACCTTGTTGCAAACAATCAGATTGCAGAGGCTGGTCTTCAAGAGATGCTGATGCGCTCTAAAAATCTCGAGAATACCAATCTGCCCAAGGGCGATGTTCATAAGCTAGACAGAACGGGTCGCTGGTGGTTCAACGCCAACACAATGGAGTGTGCTCCAGAAGAGTACGACGCATTTATTGCAACTGAGGCAATCCTCAACATTTCACAAGATGTTGAAGCCCTAAAGAATACACATGCTTCTGAGACAGATCTTCAGCTTGTTCGTACTACCCTCTCGCAGGTAGCAAGTCTCATGCCCAAGTCAGCTTCTCTTTCTGAGCAAGTTGCTCCTTTTAGCGGTAACGCTGATGGCAGCTCAGACTGGATGAAGCGTCTTTGGTTTGCCAACTATGTTGAGAACACGCCATTCCCTTTTAGGATGGTATACAACTTCTCTTACAATCCACAACTTGATATTTTGGTATTTGAGTTCTTTGTAGCTCGTCCTCGCTGCTTTAGCTTCTTATCTGCAGAAAAGTCAGAGCAAATTGCGGCAGCACGCGCTTACGCACTACGTGCTTCTCTTTGCGTTGCTCGTATGGCACTTCAGAGCTGCAAAATCTCTCGCGTCTGCATCAATGGCAGCTTACGCGGAGAAGAGCGTATTGTCCTATCTATGGACTTAAACGAGTCTGCACTTGCTCGCCTCTTGCCTACTGCAGCAAACACTCAAATTGACGGCAACAGCTTCCCACAAGATCCAGCGCTCAGAGTTTCTTTTGACTCTGAAGGTTGGTTTAGTGAGGTTGAGCCTTTTATGAAGCAAACGGACGAGTGGGTTTCTCCTCGTAGCTTCTTTGAGATGCCTGATTTGTCTGATCGTCCTTGTTCACCAGCAGTTACTGCTGTTTGTGGAGCCCAAAAGGTGAGTGACCTTGGCTACTCTGAGGCATCTCATCGCATTAGGCTTTGGAACACCACTCTCAACAACATCCCAAAAGACGCCTCTACCGCAGATGCAGTTGGTAAATTTGAGGAGGCAAAAGCTTCAACTTCTGATATTTACGCCATTGAAGGCTTTGATAGAGTCATCCATGGCCTGGTTGAGGGCACTATTGATTTCTCGGACAGAAGGTCTATGGCCGAGAAATTCCTCTTTGGTTCGCCTTTGCAAAAAACGCTTCAATCCATAAATAACATTATGGATGGAGAGCCAGATGCAGACGCTCTAGAAAAGGTGCTTGCAGAGCTTGAGTCTCAGGTTTCACCAACCCTTGATATGGGTCTGTATCTGGATGACTCTGATTCTATCTACAGATATTTTGATTCCCTCTCAGAGCGCGTAGCTTATAACCTTGCATTCCCCAATGAGCCAAGAAAACTGGTGCTTATTCCAGACACCTATTTTATGTCTTTAGCAAGAATGGCTCGCGCCTACAACCTGCTTGAACAGCCAGAAAAAGCAGAACGCTATGCACAAGAAGCCCATAGAATTTCTCCTTTGGGAATTGATGCAACGCTGCTCTTGGTAAGAACATTAGAAGATCAGTCAAAAGTTTTTGAGGCTGCAAAGCTGCTCAAAGACCTTATCGCACACATTTTCTCTAGTTCAGATGTTGCTCTGGTGTACTATCGCCTGGCCTATATGGAGTGGAAGCTAGGACGCTCTGACCTTTGTGCAGCTTGCTATCAAATGGCAATAATTATCGGCGGCAGTGTTGCTCAACCAGCAAAAGAAGAGCTTGAAGACCTTCTCAAAGCAGATGCTTCTGTTAAGAAACTGGATACCCCTCAAGAAGTCTTCTCGTTCCTTAAGCAAAATGGTGTTCCTGTCTTTGACCAGAAAGCTGTGTTTAACAAGGCAGTTGCTATTGGCAGCGCATGTGTTAACGATGGCATTTATTGTGTTGGCCAAAACATGCTCAAGAACTGCCTTGAAATTACCTTTGACGATGCAGCTGCCAAGGTAGAGAGTTCACTGAGGACGCCCTTCTAGAGGCCGCGCACGTAAGCTATAACTTATTGCTCTGAATGCTGGTTAAACCGAGCGTTTAACCAAAGCTCTACCTGTGCTTTAAGATCATCAAGGCCTTCAGAGTTTACAAACACCGTATCTGCCTGATTACGCAAATACGTATCGGAAGGCTGATGCGCTATACGCTGCTCAAACTCTTGGCGAGAAGATCCTCGCTGTTCGGCTCGCTCTGCTCTGAGCTCTAATGGTGCTACAACAACGACAACTTCATCAACCAGCTCAAGCAAGTCTTCAACGCGGTCAAGCAGCGGAACCTCTACAAAGCAGAACTGAGCATCTGCAGCAGGAGCCTCTTTTGTAAGGAATTGACGCATATATTCCCTGATAAAAGGCATCTCAAGCTCTTCTAAGAGCTCAGCAGATTCTCTAGTGGCAAAAGCCCTACGACCAAGCTCTCGCCTATTAATCTCATGAGTAACGGGATCCAACAAATCGTTACCAAAAGCCTCTGCCACACGATACGTACACTCGCATCCAGGTCTCAGAAGTCTACGAGAAACCTCATCAAGGTCAAAGCGCAGACCACCTGCTGCTTCAAACATTTTAGAAACAGTTGATTTACCAGACGCCATTCCGCCGGCGAGAATTACCTTGTACATGTAGTTCACTCCTATAACTGCAGTGCTGTATAAGAGCCTAGCAGTTTTACTTCTTCAGGAGTATGAGTTACCCAAATTACAACTTTTGATTCAATGAACGGTTTGACAGAGGCAATAACCTGCTGCTTAAGCGCTTCGTCTAATCCCTTGAGCGGCTCATCAAAGAGCAAGATGTCTGCATCTGCAAAGAGTGTACGTAAAAGAGCAACGCGTCTCTTTTGACCACCGGAAAGCTCAGAAACAGGCTTGTTTTCTGTTCCTTCAAGTCCTACCTCACAAAGCGCCTCTTTAATACGCTCTCGAGCGCTTTGTTTTTGCTCCTTTGAGTGCAACTGTATAGCAAGCATGATGTTTGCCATAACGCTCAAGTTTTCTAGCAGTCTATCTTCCTGAAACATCATGACCGTTTTAGTGTCAGGCGCTTTAAGCACTGTGCCTGAATCAGTCACTTCAAGACCACAAAGAATACGAAGAAGTGTTGTTTTACCTGCTCCAGAGGGCTCAGAGAGTACGTACACTCCCCTCTCAAATTTGTAGGAAAAATCATCAAGCACAACCGTATTACCAAACGATTTAGTGATGTTTTTTACCTCAAGCAACTGCTCGGTTGCATAGGCACAATTAGTTGTATTCATACTCATGAGCAGCTCTTTTCTAACCTTGCAGCAACCCATGAAACTAACCGCATCACGATCTTCTCGCCAAGTGCGCTCATCACAATAACCACAAGCGTCCACGCAAAAAGGGCTGGCGTATCCAAATACACTTTAGCGTTATAGAGGTGCTCGCCAATGGAGAATGTGGGAAGGCCAATGACCTCGGCAGCAATTCCCGACTTCCAGCAAAATCCCATGGCAAGTGAGGTGGCTGTCTTAAGCGAGGGCATAAGCTGCGACAAATAAATTGCCTTAATACGTTGCCATCCGTGAATCTGGTACACATCAGCCATCTCAATAAGCTGCTGGTCAGTGCTAAGAAGTCCCTCAAGTACCGCAATATAGATGATGGGAAGCGCCATCAAAAATGAAATTGAAATTGAGAGGTAGGGCGTGCGAACCCAGATAAGCAGCAAGATGACAAACGAAGCTACGGGAATTGATTTAATGGTAGAAATCAGCGGCTCAAAAAGAATCTTGATCAGCTTGTACTTAAAACTCAAAAATGCCAGCAAGGAGCCAACGGTAAAAGCAAGCGCTCCACCAGCAAAAATACGCAAAAGAGAAAGACCAATAGAAACCCAAAATTCGCGTAGTTGAGCTAGCGAGAAAAGCGTCTGGATGGTCTGAATAGGTGAAGTTAAAACAATATCTTGGTTGATGACAACTGCAGCTACCTGCCATACGGCAAGCCAGAATGCCAGAGCTCCTAAACGGACACCCCAGTTAGAAGCAATTGTGTGAACAGTCGGTTTGCCTTGCACGCGGCCCGCACCTTGGGTCTGACCTGCGCTTTGGGCCTGATCGTTTTTCTCGACAGAAAAATCTGCCGAGGCAGCGCCTTTCTCAGCGCCACCTCGGGCAGAAATACTATCTTTTATGTGCGGGTTATGCGCCAAAGTAGAAATCGTCTCCAGGAACCTGTCCGCCTACTGCCTGAGAATTAGCCTCAGCCAGAATGCCTAAGTAACTTGAAAGTGCGCTCTTCATATCTGCGCCATCAATATACGTAATATTACACTTAGGCAGCGCAACCTTGGCAATAGGCTCTGGAACAATGCCGTATTTGCCTACAAGCGTAGCAGCCTCATCTGGATGATCAACCGCAAATGCAACAGAGTCTTTGTAGTGAGAAAGCAGCGCCGTTACCGCATCTGGAGAATCTGAGATGAGCTTTGAAGAAATAATGGTAACGCCGGCAATCAGCTTGCTCTGAGGATTGACAGCCTCCCACTCAGCGCCAAGGTCGATTGCAATGCGAATCTGGCTGTTCTTGCTTTGAGCCACCGTAACAAAAGGCTGTGGGAGCAGCGCAATTCCCTCTGGGTCTTGAGCTAGAGCAGCAACACACTCGGTATGTTCGCTCTTCCACTCTATCTGGACATCCTCGCCAAGTGTCATGCCATTTTTGCTCAATAGGTAGGACAGTGTGTACTCTGGAACAGCACCCTTACCAGAGGCGTAGAGCGTCTTTCCCTTGAGGTCAGTAAGCTTAGAGATAGCGCTACCCGTCTCAACAATGTAAAGGACGTTCAATACGTTAAGACAAGCTACCTTATAGGCGCCTTTGGTCTTGTTAAAGAGCGTAGCTGCAAGGTTTGCAGGAATAGATGCAACGTCAACATCGCCCTGGGCAACCTTAGCAACTACCTGATCAGGAGCATCCAAAATCTCAAACGAGTAGTTATTATCGGTGATATTTTGCGCCTCAACCTCGCTCATGAACTTAACCAAGCCCATGGCAGTAGGTCCTTTGAGCGTTGCAACTTTTATCGCAACGGGATCAGATTTCTTAGCCTCATCTTTTGTGGCATCCTGAGACTTCTCTTGGTCTGTTCCCTTGCAGCCAAACAATGCTGTAGCTGGAATAAGACCTGCAAGCTTAAGGAACGAACGTCTATCCATGAATAACTCCTGACTCGAAAAGTTAACTGAGGCTACCTTATCACGTCTACGGCAAAATTCACACGATATACAGCATATCTTACAAACTATTTGATACCTCTATGAGAACAAGACGCGCCCATGGCGAGAAAAACTAGTTTTTCTCGCCATATCCAAGGACGTACGCTCGGCACAGGTTCTCGGTGCCGATAATTGCATCGATATGGCAGCGCTCGCGACCGTGAGTGTTGAGACATGCTGGACCAAATGCGCCGCTCTTAAGATCGTTGCCGGAGAAATATGCAGCGTTAGCATCAGTTGAGAAGTGGAAGGCAACCTGCTGATTCCACTTTTCTGGCTCAACAACCTCCTGCGCACACGCAATAAGTTTGTTGGAAACTTCCCAATCGTAAGGCGAGCGAATATCAGAAACAATGATGCCTACGTGGTGCTCGTTTGAATTGTAGTCAGGGCCAATAAGGGTAATGTCCAGCGATACGTACTCATCCACCTCAACAGGCAAAAATGCGCCGCCGTGACCAATCTCCTCGTACATTGGGAATGCGAACAAAGTGTTATAGAGGGGTTTCTCGCCAAATTGCGCCAGCCAACGGAGTGTATGAAGCTGTGCGGCAACACAAGCCTTATCGTCGATAAAGCGAGAAACCATATAGCCGTTGTCATACATCTCAAAGTGAGGATCAATGGCAACAACTGCACCCTCTGAGACGCCCAGCGCACGAGCTTCCTCAGGGGAAGAAACGTCAGCGATAAGCGAGATGGACATGTTGTCCTCGTTGCGCTCCATAGTTCTAGCGTCTTCAAAAACATGAACGGAGTGGTGATTGCAGATTACCTGACCATCAACAACGGAGCCATCTCTGCAGACAACATGGCAGGTCTCGCCCTCAATGCTGTGGTAGTTGATGCCACCCAGCTGACGAACGCGCAGCGTACCGTCTGAGTTGAAGCCACGGACAATCAGGCCAATGGTATCAAGGTGAGCATTAACGCCAACAGTCTTGCTGGTATCCTTGCCTTCTACCAGGACGTATGCAGTAGCCTTATTGTCAATTTGAAGCTCATAGCCTGCCTCAGCGACAAGCTCACGGAGCAGCTCGTGAATGCGCTCATAGTAGCCAACAGGACTATCGCACTCAACAAGTTTCTTTGTAGTGTCAATCAGATACTGTGTATCAGTCTCAAAATGAGTCATGAAATCTCCTAGTTTTGTGGATGGGTGTAGAGCTCTACCAGGTGCTCAAGCATGTCAACCATGCTCTCAAGCTCTGGGACAGGAACAAACTCTCTGACACCGTGAGCATTGTAGTAGCAAGCAGAAAGATTAGCGCACGGGAATCCTCTAAAGGAAAGTTGGGATCCGTCGGTGCCGCCGCGCATTGGAATGCAGGTCATCTCTACGCCGACCTTCTCGTATGCAGTACGAGCGTTCTCAATTAAGTGCGCATACTCAGGTTTTAGGACAATATCAGCCAAGTTGTGATACTGGTCGTGAATCTCAACAGAGAGTACCTCGGAGCCAATCTGCTTGTTTACATACGCCGCAGCGTCAACCATCAACTGCTTGCGACGCTCAACCTTTGCCTGATCGTGGTCACGAATAATGTAATCAGCGCGAGCAGACTCGCAATCACCATTGACGCGCTCCAGATAGAAGAAGCCATCATAGCCCTCAGTGAACTCAGGACGCTCCGCAGGGGGAAGCAGCTCGTGGAAGCGCATGATTGCCTCAGACGCATTAATCATCTGGCCTTTTGCGGTACCTGTATGAACCGAAAGTCCGTGAGCACGTACAAACACCTCAGCGGCATTAAACGTCTCGTAGCAGAACTCACCAAAGGGACCGCCGTCAATGGTATAGCCATACGCAGCACCAAAAGCGTCAAGGTCCAGAAGAGCTGCGCCGTGGCCAATCTCCTCATCAGGAACAAACGCAAGCGCAATACGTGGGTGCTTAAGCTCTGGATGCTCCTTGTAGCGAGCAAGCAAGCTGACCAGCATGGCAATGCCTGCCTTGTCATCGCCACCAAGCAGCGATGTGCCGTCAGTGGTAACAAGCTGCCAGCCAACCATGTGCTCTAGCTGAGGATTAGTCTCAGGGCTAATGTAGACCTCTCTACCCTCACGATCAGAACCAACTACTAGCTTGCCGCCCTCATACGTAACAACCTGAGGATGAACGGGGTTACCCCAAGACTGCCAAGCCGTATCAATGTGGCAGCAGAAACCAAGAGTTGGAAGGTCCTCCAAACCCTTGCTTGCCGGCCAGTGAGCAACCACGTAGGCGTGCTCATCAACGGTTACATTTTCTGCGCCAAGCTCACGAAGATCAGCTGCAACAACCTCAGCAATCTGGTGCTGAGACTCAGTTGAAGGAACGACATCTGCCGTCAGAGGATTAGACTGAGAAGAAACCTTGCAATACGCAATAAATCTATCTAAAACGTCACTCATAAAACTCCCTTACAAAAAACTGCGCTAACCAAATAGTTAACGCAGTTTAGAGTATCAATGTATTAACGAGAAGACCGTGAGGCTCGTGAAGCTGTAACAAAGGATTTCCAAAGTTCACAGTCAGCTTTGCTGTATTGCCAACCATACTCTGGATGCCACTGCACACCAAGGGCAAACGTCTTGCCCTTGACCTCAGCTCCTTCAATAATGCCGTCTGAAGCATACGCAACTACATTAAGCTCAGCGGAAACCTTTTTCAGGGCCTCATCGTGATACGAGTTTGCTTGAATGTCTTCAACCTTACCCAGAGCGTTGTACAGCAAAGAATCTTTTTGAACATGAACAGCATGAGCTGGATGGTACAAATTTGCTGAATGAGTCCAGAACACATGATTTTCTGTTGGTTCAAGGGTGTGCAAATCTTGTACAAGCGTACCGCCCAGCACAACGTTTAAAAGCTGAAGGCCACGGCAAATAGCAAGTAAAGGTTTATCAGCAGCAAGTACCTGCTTTACCAGCTCAAACTCAAGCCTGTCTCTTATAGGACACAGACGATTAAGATCACGTGGTTCTTCTCCCCAATTGCGCGGATCAACATCATGACCACCGGTAAGGCAGAAGCCGTCACACATCTCAACAAACTGAGCAATAATCTCTGGGTCATCAGTCAAAGGCACCATGATAGGAATGCCGCCAGCTGCAAGGATGGCGTCAAATTGGATCTGTCCGACAGAAGCAGAATCAGAAAAATTTTCTTCAGGCATCCAGCGAGGAGTCACACAGATAAGAGGACGCTCAGAAGCAGGAAGATCTGGAACATCATTGAATGCATCTTTTACGATATCTGGAATAACCACAAAACCCTCTTATCAGTCAGTACTTCTATCTAAATTCACGTTAAAGGTATACCCTTAATGAGTCTATGACTTTATCGCTTTTACGTTCTTCATGCCACCCTGACAGCTCTTCCTTCACAATGTTTTTTCACTCATGAAACATTTTTCTGTATTGCGTACAATTAATTTGGGTATTAAGAAGCCAGTTCTTACATTTAAACTTCATGTTTTGAAGATACAAACGGAAGGCGCCCTATGAAAGAGCACGTATTTAATAACCTTTCCCGTAAAACATTCTTACGTGGATCTTTGGCGGCTGCCGTTGCCGCCGGTTCTGCTTCACTACTTTCTGCTTGTGGCGGTTCAGCTGGCGGAGACTCTGATAAAAAAGTATTACGCTTTGGTGTAAATAATCCAAAGGTAACCTTTGACACTCAGAAGACCTCTGGCTCTGTTGGCGTATCTGAGGCAGTTGCAGAATCCTTGCTGGTGCTTAACCCAGACACAAAAGAAATTGAGCCAAACCTGGTAACTGGCCTTCCTACCGTCTCTGATGATGGTCTTACCTACTCATATGAGCTTAAGGATGGCATCAAGTTCCACAACGGAGAGACCCTTAAGTCCTCTGACGTTAAATACACCTTGACGCGTATGTTCTTGCCAGCTACTAAGGCAACCTCAATTGACTCGTACGCATACATCGAGGGTGCTAAAGACATCATTGCCGGCACAACAGAGGAACTTTCTGGTGTTGTTATTAAGGATGACCGTCACTTTGATATTAAGCTGACACAGCCTTATTCAACCTTTAATGCAATCATGGCTCAGTTCTACGCTGTTATCTACCCAGAGAAGGCTTGCAAAGAAGCCGGTGAGGCTTGGGGCACTGAGACCAACTTCATTGGTACCGGTGCTTACAAGCTTGTCTCTAATGACAGCACCACAGAAGTTGTTCTTGAGGGATTTGCTGACTACCATGAGGGCAAGCCTGGCCTAGATGAGCTCAGATTTGTTTACATCGACGATGCCAATACTCGTATTCTTAACTACAAGAACAATGATGTTGACCTGGTCTTTATTTCTCAGTCTCTTATTCAGCAGTACCAAAATGATGAGTCTATTTCCAAAGAGATTGTCAACTACACCCCTGCATCTACGCAGTTTGTAAACTTGAACCTTAAGAGTGAGAACCTCAAAGATGTTCGCGTTCGTCAGGCTCTCTCTATGGCAATTGATAGAGACACCATTTGTAGCACCATTCTTTCTGGTGTTGCAAAGCCTGCTAAGTCATTTATCCCATCTTCTGAGACCGGCTACAACGAGTCCGCTCCAGAGTTTGAGTACAACGTAGACAAGGCAAAGCAGCTTCTTGCAGAGGCTGGTGTTTCTAACCTCACTCTTAACGCACAGGTCAGAAGCCAGGATCAGAACCTCATGGTTGCCCTTCAGGATGCTTGGTCAAAGATTGGTGTTACCTGTAACGTAAGCGTTATTGACTCTGGTGTTTGGAGCGACGCACGTACTAACGGTGACCTTGAAGTCACTCTTGTTACCTGGTCTACCCTCTCCTTCCAGGGTGTTGAGCACATGGGCTCCTACTTCCGCTCTGACCGCGCCGCAAAGAAGTCTTCCTTCTACAACAGCACCGAGTTTGACAACCTGGTTGACCAGGCTCGCCTTACCGTTAACAACAACGACAAGGTACTTGAGCTCACCCGTCAGGCAGATAGCCTCATGACTCACACAGACTACGCATGCCTACCTATCGACTGGCCACAGATGCCTTACGTCTTGAAGCCAGAGTTTACCGGCCTCAGCGTTCTGGTTAACCCTCACTTCGATAAGGTTAAGAAGAAGTAAGGCTTCCTCCATACAAAACTGAAGGCGAGAAGATCAATTGGTCTTCTCGCCTTTTTTGTGTTTGTATGCCGTTTTAAGACACGACAATAAGATGCGCTACTCGGAAATCTTCTCCTCAAGGCGCGCTTCTTCTACGGCCTTCTGAGCCGCCTCAATAGCGTGTGCAACCTGAGGTGTACGGTCGGCATCAGAGAGCGATGTGTCGTACAGGTGGCAGGCGCAGAAATGCCCTGGCTCAGCCTCGATGCGCTCAGGAATGCGCTCGGAGCAAACCTTCATTGCCTTAGGGCAACGCGTGTGGAATACGCAACCTGAAGGTGGATTTGCAGGACTTGGAACGTCACCTTGAAGAATGCGCTTTTCCTGGATACGCTCGTGGCGAATACGAGGAATAACGTCCAAAAGTGCCTGAGTATATGGGTGCAAAGGGCGCTCAAAGAGGGCGTCTTTAGTAGCAAACTCCATCTGGTGACCCAGATACATGACCATAACAGTATCTGCAATGTGGCGGACAACAGAGAGGTCATGGCTGATAAAGATATAGGCCAGACCGTGATCTTTCTGCAGCTCTTCAAGCAAGTTGATTACCTTGGCCTGAACAGAAACGTCCAAAGCAGAAACAGGCTCGTCGCAGACAACAATTTCTGGCTCAAGCACAATAGCGCGAGCAATACCAATACGCTGGCGCTGACCGCCCGAAAACTCATGAGGGTAGCGGTACTTGAACTCAAGGTTAAGGCCAACTTCCTCCATAACCTCTTCAATGCGAGCATCACGCTCTGCCTTTGTCTTATAGGTGCCTGCAATATCAATAGGCTCACCAATGATATCCATGACCGTCATACGAGGGTTCAGTGAGCTGTAAGGATCCTGGAAGATAAGCTTCATCTTCTGACGAGCACGCTTAAGATCTTCTCCCTTGAGTGAGGTGAAATCTTCCCCATCAAGCTCAACCGTACCAGAGGTTGGCTCGGTAAGGCGCAGCACGCACTTGCCTGTTGTAGATTTTCCGCAGCCAGACTCACCAACGATGGCCAAGGTCTCTTTGCGCCTGAGCTCAAACGAAACATCCTCAACAGCATGAACGGAAGCGTTAGAACGACCAAATACACCGTTTTTAATAGGGAATCGCTTGACCAAATTCTTTACGGACAAGATGGTTTTCTCGCCAGAAAGGTCCTTGACGTCTGTGTTCTTCTCTTCTGCCATGACTACTCACCCCACTCATCAGTGTATTTCCAACAGCTGACAGTATGGCAATTGTCTTCACCAACAGCAGTCAAGCCAGGACGACGATTCTTACAAATGTCCTTAGCAAACGGACAACGTGGATGGAATGGGCAGCCAGAAGGCATATGCGAAAGCATAGGAACGCTACCAGGAATTGCATAGAGTTCCTTGGTGCGCTCGTCAAACGATGGAATGGACGCAATCAAGCCCTGAGCATAGGGATGCAGAGGGTTAGTAAAGAGCTCTGCAGACTGTGCATACTCAACGCGATGACCAGCGTACATGACAAGAACCCAGTCAGCCATCTCGGAAACAACACCCATGTCGTGTGTAATCAACATGACAGCGGTGCCCAAATCTTGCTTCATGCGATCGATAATCTGCAGAATCTGTGCCTGAACCGTTACGTCAAGAGCGGTTGTTGGCTCGTCGCAGATAAGCAGTGATGGCTGGCAGGCAAGTGCCATAGCAATCATGACACGCTGACGCATACCGCCAGAAAGCTCATGTGGATATGACGAGAAGATCTTCTCTGGTGCAGGAATGCCCACCAGCTTGATCATATCAAGGGCCTTCTGATCTGCCTCCTGTTTGCTCATGTTGGGATTATGAACAAGGATGCCCTCACGAATCTGAAGACCAGATTTCATGACAGGATTCAAAGAGGTCATGGGCTCCTGGAAAATCATACCAATGCGATTACCGCGGAAGTCACGCATGCCACCACGTGGAAGCTGCGTTAAATCAGTTCCCTCAAAAATAATTTCTCCGCCGGTAATCTGTGCAGGAGGTGTAGGCAGCAATCCCATGACTGACAAAGCCGTCATGGACTTACCGCAGCCAGACTCTCCTACTACCGCAAGAGTCTCGCCTTTACGCATAATAAACGAGAGGTCACTTACTGCAGGAAGTGCGCCATCTTCGGTGAAAAGCGTAACATCAAGATGATTCACGTCGAGAAGAACGTTCTTTTTGCACTGCTCTTCTCGCTCTTTTTGAGCCGTCTCTTGCGCAAGCTTGCGCTCCTCAAGGCTGCAAAATTGCACAGCCTGTCCATCTGGACCCTCGATAACGTGCTCAAATGTTGCATCTGTATTTTCTGCCATAAACGTAACCTCCTTTCTAAGAACGCATCTTTGGATCAAGGGCGTCGCGCAGAGCATCGCCAAGCAAGTTAAAAGACATAACCGTAATGATGATGACAATACCTGGGGCAATACTGTAGAGAGGCTGTGATGCAAGGAATGGCTGAGAAGCTGCAATCATTTGACCCCAGCTTGCATCAGGTGGCTGAACGCCCAATCCCAAGAACGAAAGCGTTGCCTCAGAAAGAATTGCACTTGGAATACCCAGGGTAGAAACAACAATCAGCGTAGAAATGCAGTTAGGAAGCAAATGCTTCATGATGATGCGGAAGCTGTTACCACCAGACAAAATACAAGACTGAATGTATTCAGAATTCTTCAGGCGCATGACGTCGCCTCGAATCAGCCTTGCCGTAGTTGTCCACATCAGAAGACCCAGTGCAATATAGAGGTTAATAAGACCTGGGCCCATAACAAACATAATCAAAATTGCAAAAAGCAAGAATGGGAAGCTGGAGAAAACCTGAATGATAAAGGAAACAACTGCATCAACCCAACGGCCATAATATCCGGCTGCAACTCCCGCAACAAAGCCAATAAAGAGAGCAATAGCCTGCGAAATAATACCAACAGACAGAGAAATCTGGCAGCCATAGATGATACGAGAAAGGATATCTCTGCCGTACTCATCGGTGCCAAGCAGATGTGCAAACGTTGGATTCTGATTCATAATTGCAAGGTTTTGATCCTTGTAGCTGTAAGGAGCAATCACAGGAGCAAGAATTGCAATAATCGCAAGGGCCAAAACAATGCCTAAGCAGATCATGCCCAGTTTGTTCCTCTTAAAAATGTTCCAGCTAACCTGCCAGTAGCTCTGAGCACGGACCTTTCCCGTGGCAGCCTGCTCCTCTTCTTGAGCCTTGGCGGCATCCTCAAGTACAGCTTCAGTCTTTTGGACCTTCTCGCTATTTTTATCACTTGTAAACAAAGCCATTACTCTGATGCCTCCTCTCCAAGACGAATGCGTGGATCAACTACCGCGTACAAAATATCAACAAGCAAATAAATCACAACGCAGATAATTGCCACATACATGACACTACCCTGAATCAGCGGCAGGTCACGAGCATTAATTGCATCAATAAGCAACTTACCCATACCGTTCATATTAAAAATCTGCTCAATGATGATGGAACCAGTAAGAATGTCTCCCAGCTGAGATCCAGCAATGGTAATGATTGGAATCAGAGCATTTCTGAGCGCGTGCTTCAAAACAATAGCGGAGCGCTTTAAGCCCTTAGCTTCAGCGGTTCTAATGTAGTCCTGATTTAATACGTCCAGCATGCTGGTCCTGGTAACGCGGGCAATACTTGCTGCGTAACGAGAGCCCAGCGCAATAACAGGAAGAACGTACGCGGATGGCGTTTTAACACCAGACAACGGGAACCACTTAAGCGTCATAGCAAAAATAATCTGCAGTACAAGTGCCACCCAAAACGATGGAGCAGAAATACCAAAGATTGCAGCTGACATAAGTGTTCTATCAAGCCATTTTCCATGGTTTACTGCGGCGAGAATACCCATCAAAAGACCAAATACTATGGCAAAAAGATACGCAAACACTGCTAAACGTAGCGTAACTCCCAAAGCCTTGGTCAGAAGTGCAATAACAGGACGCTTCTGAGTGTAAGAAGTTCCAAAATCTCCACCAAGCATTTTTACAAACCAGTTTGCATACTGCTCTGGAATTGGCTTATCAAGACCCATGGTGTGACGGACCTGTTGAACCGTAGCCTCATCAGCCATATCGCCCATCATGACTCGTACTGGGTCACCTGGGACGATGTTCAAGACAAAAAATGTTAAAGCAGAAATGCAAACTACAACGCTCACTGCTTGAAGGATTCGTTTGATTAGAAACGATCTCACTCCTGAGCTCCTCTCCCCTCAAGAAAATGAAGCGGCATCCAAGAATCTTAGATGCCGCTTTAAAGTTTATAGCAAGTTTGCTACTTAGTCCTCTGGAACGGTGTAATCGGAATTAGATGTATCAATATCGACATCAAAGAAGTGATAGATCAAGTTTCCAACCTTAGCGTTCTTGACGTACTTCTTAGCGACAAAGGAGTTCTTTGGCCAATACAGAGGAAGTGTAGCAAAGTCTGTACGAGTCAGCAGGTTATCTGCGTCCTTGTAATCCTCTGTTCTCTTATCCTTGTTAGACTCAGAGCGACCCTCAACAAGAAGCTTGTCAAACTCTGGGTTGTTGTAGAAGGAAGACTTCTTTGCAGCGTTAGTGCTGTAGAAGTAGGTGTACAGGTGCTGGTCACCATCGGCAAACAGTGGATACCAAGCAAGGGTAGTAATCTGGAGGTTACCAGCAGCCCAGTCAGTATTCCAGACTGCGTTGTCCTCTACCTGAACATCAAGGGTAACGCCAACCTTGCTCCAGTACTCCTGAACAGCAACAAGGAGTTTTTCGTAAGACTTTCTAACCTTTGCAGAAAGCTTAAGGTCAGATGCACCAGCCTCAGCAAGTAGAGACTTAGCCTTCTCTGGATCGTATTCAAATGCAGGTGCGCTCTTGTCGTAACCAGGTGTTGCAGGAGCAAGCCAACCACTTGCAACGGTACCGTTACCAGAAGCAATGTTATCAACAAGCTCCTGACGGTTGATTGCCAGAGAAAGTGCCTGACGAACCTTAGGATCAGTCAGACCCAGACCCTCTTTGAGGTTAAGGTTGATGAAGTTAACGCCAAGGGTCTGATATGCGGTAATGAGGTCCTTAACGTCAGCATCGCTTGAATACTGCTGGTACAGAGAAGATGGAAGGTCGCAGAAGTCAATGTCGTTGTTCTTGAATGCAAGCAGCTGAGTGTTGGTGTCATCGTAGTAGTGAATACGAATCTCATCCAGTGCAGGCTTGCCATCGTGATAGTCATCGAAGCGCTCGAGAACTACCTCAGTGGTGTCATCATTGCTCTTAATCTTGTACTTACCAGTACCAATGAGGTTAGTACCAGTACCCCAATTAGCGCCAGCAGCCTCACAAGCCTTCTCTGGGAAAATGCAAGCATAGGAGATACCAAGAACGCTTACAAAGACAATGTAAGGCTCAGAAAGTGTAAAGGTGAAGTGAGTATCATCCTGAACAGTCAGGCCCTCAAGCTCAGTTGCCTTACCGGCAAGCATCTCTGGAGCACCCTTAATCTTGTCAAAGAAGCTAGTGGAGAGAGCCTTAGTTTCTGGCTTAAACATACGCTCAAAGGTGTACTTAACATCCTTTGCGGTCAAAGTAGTACCGTCGTGGAACTTAATGCCCTCTTTGAGCTCGCACTTAAGAGTAAGACCGTCAGACTCAAAGGTTGGAATCTCTTTAAGCAGACATGTGACAAGCTCATTATCCTCAGTCCAACGGAGCAAAGACTCGCAAACAGAGTCTGCAACACATGCGGACTGGGAGTTGTTTGCACGCTGCATATCAAGGCCCTGCTTAGAATTTGCGGAGCCGTAGCGAAGAATCTTCTTCTTGTCAGATGCCTGAGGAGTATCAGTGGAGGAAGGATTGCAGCCAGCCAGCATCATAGATGCGCCACCACCAGCCGCTACCATACCTGATGCCTTCAAAAAATTACGACGGCTTAGTGAGTTCTCCAGCATGTTAACCCTTCTTTCTTATTAAAACGATTTATAAGACAACCCTGCTGGGGTCAGATAACTATACAAAACAATTACCAGCATCTACCTATATATACCTAGGATGAAATAGACATGAAACATTAAATTGCGACGATAACAGCAAAATCTATTTACCTGCACTTTTTGTCTAACCATATAGGAATTACCTATATTGAAACATAAAAATTGACTAAGCATTTTTGGACAGTTGTCCATTTTTCCATAAAAATATTGGCAGGTACTAAAGAGATACCTGCCAATACAAATGCATGTAACGAGAAGAACTCTCTGTCTTAGTGCTTACGCTTCATAAGACCTGCGGCTGTCAAAGCAGCTCCACCCATAACCATAAGAGGCATTACCAGAAGCTCTTCACCCGTATTTGGAAGCTGTGCTTTCTTCTTCTTTGTCTTCTTCTCTTTTACAGGAGAAGCAGGATTGGAAGGCTCTTCTGGAGCTGGAGTTGGTGTTGGAGTTGGAGTATCAGACTCAACAGTTAGGGTAACCGTCTTTGCTGCCTCGTAGTCATTGCCTGCAGCTGCAGCATTACCGTTGAAGTAATAGTAATACGTAACGGAGTATGCGCCAGGAGTCTTAGAAATCTCTTCTGCCTTTTGAGCAACAGTTGCTGCATCCATGGTTGCTGTATCAAGTACAACTGTACCGCTCTGATCAACAACCTTAACGCGAGCGTCAGCAGAACCAGCAGCAGGGGTAACCTGACTAGCGCTGTGATCAACCATAGCATCAAGGTTATCAAGAATAGTCCAGGAATCCTGGTTAGCGGTAATAGTGCTGTCGTGTGCCGTAACTACCTGCCTAAGCTCTGTATAAAGAGGAGTAATAACGCCATTGTTAAGATCAAGCTCATCAGTTGAGTTCTCAGAAGCATTGATGATAAGGTTGCCGCTAGAAAGAGAAGTGTACGAATACTCCTGATACACATCATCAGTAAGGTCATTATCAACAGCAAGCTGCCAGCCAGGAAGATTGAGGTACAGTCCTCTATTGGAATTTCCAGTGTGAACTGAATAGCCATAATCCCTCATGGCATTCTTAATGTTGGTCAAATCAATGTAGTACGCACCGCCGGTATACAGAGCATCATTCTCCGTTGCGCTGTGGCGATCTTCATACAGGATATTGTCAACGTGAATATCACTTGCAGAAATAGTTGGCATGTAATTCCACTCGTCCTGTGGGATAGCGTAATAGCTACCGTCAGGCCTAATAATTACGCCAAGATATTTCTTATTGCTGCTAAGAATGGAATTGTTTGTTCCCTCTTCCAAGACCTGCCTTGCAAACCTAACTGAAACACGAGGGTTTCCGTAAGAGGTTCTGTGATCAAGCAGGTATTGAGTAAGACCTACATAGTTGGTGCCATACAGATTAAGAGTAGAACCATTGGTAAGCGTCAAAGGAACGGTAAGCGTAATGGTCTCACCAGCGGCCAGAGTACCAGAGACAGAAACGGAACGCATCTCAGCATTGTCCTGACCAGCTGCCTGGTATGCAGCATAAGCATTAGCTGCAGGCTGAGAACCAGAACCACCGTTCAGTCCACTAATGTTCAGGTTAATTGCAGTTGCTGCATTAGTTGACGAGAAGGTAAATCCAGTTGCACGCAAATCAGGATTAGGGCTTGAGCTGACATAGTAAGTAAGTGGCAGCTGCATGACCTCGTTAACAGAAACTGGAGATGAAGAGATGTTGGTAATCTTTACCACTGCCTGCAGATTCTGATACTTATCAATATCTACAATGGAGCGATTCATCTGAGTGGTGTCATTATCCTTATAAGCGTAGTTAGATGTCTGGCCAGAAGCATCTGTAAAGTAAACAGAACGCTCGATAAGACCATCCGCACTCACAGAAGGAGACACGTTAGTAGTAGTGCCGTTATAAAACGAATTATTACTTGCAGCGTATGCAATATTTGGCATAAAGATTAAAGCTGCCAAAAATGCAAACATAACAGCAAGAAAACTGCGGCCCTGCATCTTTGATGTCATAGGCGTATTCCTCCTCAGAATAAAAACTTAGCGTTATATTTTCGCATTAACACCCTGTTGAAGGAATGGAGATATTTGTTACTTACATAAAAAGAGACGTCATCTTTCGATGACGTCTCTTGACAAATCTCTAGATGCGCAAAGTGCTCTACTCTGCAGCCTCTTCAGTTGCCTGTGCGTTAGCCTCAGACTCAACAAGGTGAGCCTCAAGATCAGCCTCAGCCTCAGCTGCTGCTGCCTCTGCTGCTGCACGCTCCTCCTCTGGAAGTGGAGTGACCTCAATGTCAATGCCAAGGGTCTCTGCAGCTGCCTTCATAGACAGGGAGATGCGACGACGGTCAAGATCAATCTCCATGACCTTTACCTGTACAACGTCGCCAACCTTGCAGACCTGAGATGGAGCGGTGACGTGCTGCTTAGCCATCTCGGAGATGTGGACGAGGCCCTCAACGCCGTTGCCAAGGTCAACAAATGCACCGAAGGTAACAAGCTTGGTGACAGTGCCCTCGATGATAGCGTCAACTGGGTACTTGGAAACAAGTACACGCCATGGATCCTCGGAAGTCTGCTTAAGACCAAGGGAGATACGCTCACGGTTAAGGTCAACGTCGAGAACCTGAACCTCAACCTCCTGGCCAACCTTAACAACCTCAGATGGGTGGTTAACGTGGTTCCAAGAAAGCTCGGAAATGTGAACCAGGCCGTCAATGCCGCCAAGGTCAACAAATGCACCAAACTCAACGATGGAGGAAACAGTACCCTTGAGCTTCATGCCAACCTGGAGCTTGCCCAGGATGTCCTGACGCTCTGCCTTACGAGCCTCCTCAAGAACAATACGGCGAGAAAGAACAACGTTATTGCGGTTGCGATCCATCTCGATAACACGAGCCTCAATACGAGTGCCCATGAATGCACCAAGATCCTTGACACGACGGAGGTCAACAAGGGATGCAGGCAGGAAGCCACGGAGGCCAATGTCAAGAATCAGGCCGCCCTTAACAACCTCGATAACCTCGCCCTCAACGGTCTCACCAGCGTTGAACTTATCCTCAACTGCCTTCCAAGCACGCTCGTACTCAGCACGCTTCTTGGAGAGAACCAGACGGCCCTCTTTGTCCTCTTTCTGGAGAACAAGAGCCTCGACGTCCTCACCCAGGGAGATGACCTCTGCAGGGTTAACGTCTTTACGAATAGAAAGCTCACGAGCAGGAATAACGCCCTCAGACTTGTAGCCAATGTCTACGAGGACCTCATCGCGCTCAATCTTGACGACGGTGCCGTTGACAAGATCTCCCTCATCAAAGTCGGTGACAGTGCCGTCGATCAGGCTGTTCATTTCCTCATCGGAAATTTCATCCAAAGAGAAGATGGACGAGTTCTGAATCTCACTCAAAGGTGGACCCCTTCCAAAACGGGGCCCCGGTCAACATGGTTGCTGCCAGAGTGCCAATACGTGGGCTTCTCTACTCGGAAACTTACATGCTCTCGGGGGCCAACAGATACAGTGCATAGCTTGACGCCATTCGGGCAATAGGATAGCGCTCTTCGGCTGATTAAACAAGCCAAAGAGCGC
The DNA here is from genome assembly GCA_937905925.1 of uncultured Atopobium sp. Classification (GTDB taxonomy): domain Bacteria; phylum Actinomycetota; class Coriobacteriia; order Coriobacteriales; family Atopobiaceae; genus Lancefieldella. The sequence continues at coordinate 2,033 of CALCXO010000022.1, read as the reverse complement.
TACTTTGCACAGCTATTACGCAAGTTTTACAAAATTTCTTCAAAGTTTGTTTCTTGCGAGAAGATCTTGTTGTGCTTACGCACGAAGACGGTAGCCTTCTTTCTCTACGGCAGCTCGGTACGCATCGACATCAATTGGATTTTTGCTAAGGATACGTGCCTGACCACCAGCTAGAGTAACCTGCGCCCATGTTCCCTCAATACTATCGAGAGCTCGAGTCACATGATTGACGCAGTTCTGGCAAGTCATACCACCAATCTCAAATGTTTGAACATAAGGGTAATGAGATTCATCTTTGTCTTCTGGACCATCTGCAGCAGAAACCTGCTCTGTGTTACAGGTAGTAACACCTGTTCCTTCATCAGAGCAGCAGCCTTTTTTACCTGCAGCAATTCCGTAAACACGATAAACCGCAAAACCGCAAAGCGCTACAACAGCAAGAATAACAATAATATTGATTGGTGACATACAAACTTCCTTTCTGTTGCTGTTTTACTACCCATCATTTTCTAGATTATTCAAAAAATGATGTTTTTTCTCGCAAAATTTAACAGCAACAGTAAAAATCGTAATGCAGCTTAAGCAGAAAGCTTTGCACCAAGGCCACGAAGAGCCTCAAGAGCATCGTCATCTGGCTCAAGGTTGCAGATAAAAGTCTCAACAACGTTGACACCCTCTGCTTCAGCATTCTGCTTCCAAGTCTCCATCCAGTCGCCGGTTCCCCAATCATAAGAACCAAAGAGAGCGGTCGGCTTCTGACCAAGCTTGCCAGCGCAATCGTTGAAGAGCTCCTCAAAATCAGGATCAAGCTCCTCGTCACCCATAGCAGGGCAACCAAAAGCAAATGCATCGTACTGATCGCACATATCTGCAGAGAACTCAGAAGACTCAATAGCCTCGGTATCTGCGGCACTTGCAAGCTCTTTTGCCATTGCCTCAGTATTGCCCGTCATGGACCAATACACAACTGCTACTTTACTCATACATTTCCTCCTTCTGTGTCCAGGTTCCCCCTGGAAAACTACACATTACTTTCAATACCTCAACAAGAAATTCAAGCACACCCCTTATGCAACCTGACATTTCTTGGTATTGCCATACGATGAGAGAATCTGCGCTAAAGATTCCCCTTGATAAAAACGATGCTTACACTGGTCTTCTGCATCTTTAAGTCTCTCGAGGCGAAGGCGAGTTTCTTCCGTGTTGTCATAGACTTTCCAAGCACCAGTAAAAAGCTCAGACTGTCCATTCATAAAGCCCTGAACATCAGCAAGTGGATAGCCCAGTACCAGTCCAATCTCGTGCGGAAACGCGGCTTTTCTTGCGTGAAAAGCAAAAATTCTTGAACGCATGCTCTTCATCAACGCCTGCACTGACTCAGTGGAATGGCCAAAGGCAGCCAGAAACTCACAGTGCTCTGATTTGGCGAGAATATCCCCAACAAGCTCAGGTCTATAGGCAACAAACGTCACCTTTCCGCCAGAAATAGCAGAGGTAGCAAGGAGTGTGACCCCAAACAGTGAGAGCTCGTGAGTAGCGTTGCATAGAAATGCCCTCAGTGTTGGATCGGCGCAAATGAGACTTGTGCATGAACTGCAAGACTTGTGGGACGTGAATGAAAAGAGCGCAGCCGGCTTAACGTGAGCAATAACACCAGCAGCACAGCGAACAAATGTTGTAGCAAAATCGTGACAGAGCTCGGGAGTATACACTCTCGCACCCTCATTAAAAACAGGCTTTTTATCAGCGGAATATGCATAGGGAGAAGTAACGTCTAGGAGCGATGAATTCTCAAAAGAAGTAAGACAATCCATACCGTACTTGCTCCCTTCTTAAAAATGCGCCGCCGACTAAAAGGGAGCCGACGGCGCCTGGATTCCGGACCCTTGGAGAGGGGAAAGGTTCCGGGCTGATAAAGCAATTTTGTTAGAACTAGCTCCTGTTATATAAAAACCTTAACAAGTTAACCTCTTCTAACTATTTAAAGTGTAAGCCTTAGCTAACTAAATGCAAGAGAAAACTCAAAATATTTT